>NZ_CP092417.1:6432500-6732500 GCF_023716865.1 Endozoicomonas sp. SCSIO W0465 | reverse complement strand
TTACAAGGTTTTTGATAACCATCAGACGATGGCGGCTTGCTGCTGTTTTGACTGTTCTTGCCAACCTTTTCTTCCAATTCTCGACATCGCTCTTCCAGACAGGCAACTCTCATCCGCAGCTCTGCATTCTCTTTCAAGAGAATCTCAGCCGACATAGTTGCGGGTAGTTCTGGAATCATGCTGGCGAATATTGTGGAAAAATGGTGCTTAAGAGGATGGTATAAAAATCAGAAAATTCCAGATTTATGTGGGGGTGCTGAACAGTTACTCTGGCTTTTATGCTGTCCTGGGAGTGGCAGACACTGTTAGAAGACCTTTATAAGCGTTCTTATATTATTGTCGGTGCTTTTGCGCTATCAATTTTGATAGCTTTGGGGGTGACTTCAACAAAAAACATGATGAGGCGATTGGGTAAGCAGTGGAGTCAATTGCATCGACTGGTTTACGTTGCTGCGGTTCTTGCGGTTATACACTTTCTCTGGCTAGTGAAGAGCGATTATACAGAGCCGCTTATTTATGGCGCTGTGCTAACCACCCTTTTGCTGCTCAGGACTAATCTGTTTTCCCTTAACAAACAGTAATGCGAGATGATTGCAGAACCTGTAAACCGATCCCTCCTCCCTGATCGGACCTTAGCCCGAATAGTTCATAAATAAGAGCAGGTACCAAACTGGCGGTACTTGGGCGATCAGCTGTTTTGAAGGAAACCTGATAACGCCTTCATAATAGGAAAATGTCGTATACGTACTAACCAAGGGTTGGCGCAGCCCTTTAAGTGCGTATAATGCGCCCCACTTCCACGGACTGACCCAGAGGTCATCCACGGATTAGCAGAATGAATCATCATCACTGACCGGGAAGTGCGGTTTGAAAACAGGTTGTTTGCATTGAATGAAAAACAACCGGTTGACAAATCAAACTGGCGCGGTAAGATGCGCCTCCGCTGACAGGGCTTGAGAGCAGCGTTAGCGGGTTGGAAAGCTTCTTTCTTCTACGGAAAAACGAATGCTTGACAACGAAAACCGCCACGGTAAGATAGGCGGCCTTGCTGATCGGCATTGACTGCTGAATCGGCGATTAAATCACCACGATTTAATCAGTTCTTTAACAAGATATCAGACAATTCGTGTGGGCGCTTGTGCGATGGCATCGGTAACAAAGCTTCGGCTTTGAACACTTTAAGATGCTTAATTGATCAAGCGAACATACCTGTAAATTCATGTACGTTTAATTGTGACATTGAGCCGTTGTTTTGTTCTTCGGAATAAAACGACAAAACGATTTAAACTGAAGAGTTTGATCATGGCTCAGATTGAACGCTGGCGGCAGGCCTAACACATGCAAGTCGAGCGGTAGCGGGAAGAGCTTGCTCTTTGCCGACGAGCGGCGGACGGGTGCGTAACACGTAGGAATCTGCCTGGTAGTGGGGGATAGCCCGGAGAAATCCGGATTAATACCGCATACGCACTAGCTCTTCAAGAGCGGTGGAAAGGAGGGGATCTTCGGACCTTTCGCTATCAGATGAGCCTGCGTCGGATTAGCTGGTTGGTGGGGTAAAGGCCTACCAAGGCGACGATCCGTAGCTGGTCTGAGAGGATGATCAGCCACACTGGGACTGAGACACGGCCCAGACTCCTACGGGAGGCAGCAGTGGGGAATATTGCACAATGGGCGAAAGCCTGATGCAGCCATGCCGCGTGTGTGAAGAAGGCCCTAGGGTTGTAAAGCACTTTCAGTGGGGAGGAAAGGCTGAAGGTTAATACCCTTCAGCTGTGACGTTACCCACAGAAGAAGCACCGGCTAACTCCGTGCCAGCAGCCGCGGTAATACGGAGGGTGCGAGCGTTAATCGGAATTACTGGGCGTAAAGCGTGCGTAGGCGGCTACCTAAGTTGGATGTGAAAGCCCCGGGCTCAACCTGGGAACTGCATCCAAAACTGGGTGGCTAGAGTACGGGAGAGGAGTGTGGAATTTCCTGTGTAGCGGTGAAATGCGTAGATATAGGAAGGAACACCAGTGGCGAAGGCGACACTCTGGCCTGATACTGACGCTGAGGTACGAAAGCGTGGGGAGCAAACAGGATTAGATACCCTGGTAGTCCACGCCGTAAACGATGTCTACTAGTTGTCGGTTGTCTTGTACGACTGGTAACGCAGCTAACGCGATAAGTAGACCGCCTGGGGAGTACGGCCGCAAGGTTAAAACTCAAATGAATTGACGGGGGCCCGCACAAGCGGTGGAGCATGTGGTTTAATTCGAAGCAACGCGAAGAACCTTACCTGGCCTTGACATCCTGCGAACTTTCTAGAGATAGATTGGTGCCTTCGGGAACGCAGAGACAGGTGCTGCATGGCTGTCGTCAGCTCGTGTCGTGAGATGTTGGGTTAAGTCCCGCAACGAGCGCAACCCTTGTCCTCAGTTACCAGCACGTGATGGTGGGCACTCTGGGGAGACTGCCGGTGACAAACCGGAGGAAGGTGGGGACGACGTCAAGTCATCATGGCCCTTACGGCCAGGGCTACACACGTGCTACAATGGTGCATACAGACGGTTGCCAAGCCGCGAGGTGGAGCTAATCTGAGAAAGTGCATCGTAGTCCGGATTGGAGTCTGCAACTCGACTCCATGAAGTCGGAATCGCTAGTAATCGTGAATCAGAATGTCACGGTGAATACGTTCCCGGGCCTTGTACACACCGCCCGTCACACCATGGGAGTGGGTTGCTCCAGAAGTAGTTAGTCTAACCCCTTTTCTTTCGGGATAGGGGAGGACGATTACCACGGAGTGATTCATGACTGGGGTGAAGTCGTAACAAGGTAGCCCTAGGGGAACCTGGGGCTGGATCACCTCCTTAATTGATACTAACCAACCGCCGTCCATAAGCGTTCACACGAATTGTTTGATTTAAAATTGCCTTGGCGATTTTATAACTTGTTAAGACAGCTTTGTCCTGAGGCTGTTCAGCTCTTTAATAGTGTGTTTAATGAATCCGTTATCTTGATTCAGATACCGGGTCTGTAGCTCAGTCGGTTAGAGCGCACCCCTGATAAGGGTGAGGTCGGCAGTTCGAATCTGCCCAGACCCACCAAGCTTTCAAGAGATGAAAGCCTGGTTCAACGGAAAGAATAGGGGGCTATAGCTCAGCTGGGAGAGCGCCTGCTTTGCACGCAGGAGGTCTGCGGTTCGATCCCGCATAGCTCCACCAAATCTTTTCACAAAGAGTTTGACGGAAAACCGATTCATTAAGCGTATTTGCTTTTCTTTCCTTTGTGAAAGAATGCTCTTTAACAATGTGGAATCCAAATTTAAGCTGAATTGATTTAGACAACTTCGGTTGTTTAATGAAAATTCTTGCTGAGACACTCTCAAGTTAATTACCGAAAGGTAATAGCTAATGTGTATGGCGTTCAGTTGTCAGTGGTCAGTTAACAGTGACCAGTTGATGACTGAAGATCGTAAAGGTAGTTATTTACCATTGCTTTTACGGGCCGCAGGTAGCGGGTGGCGGGAAGCGGACCTGAAACAGATTGCTTCGGGTTATATGGTCAAGTGACTAAGCGTGCACGGTGGATGCCTTGGCAGTCAGAGGCGATGAAGGACGTGGTAATCTGCGATAAGTCTTGGGGAGCTGATAAACAAGCTGTGATCCAGGAATTTCCGAATGGGGAAACCCAACGGCATAAGCCGTTATTCCTTAGCTGAATACATAGGCTTTGGAAGGCGAACCCGGGGAACTGAAACATCTAAGTACCCGGAGGAAAAGAAATCAATTGAGATTCCCCCAGTAGCGGCGAGCGAACGGGGACCAGCCCTTAAGCAATTTTTGGTTTAGTGGAAGACTCTGGAAAGTGTCGCCATAGTGGGTGATAGCCCCGTACACGAAAGGCCAATCATTGTGAAATCGAGTAGGACGGGACACGTGAAATCCTGTTTGAACATGGGGGGACCATCCTCCAAGGCTAAATACTCCTGACTGACCGATAGTGAACCAGTACCGTGAGGGAAAGGCGAAAAGAACCCCGTTGAGGGGAGTGAAATAGAACCTGAATCCGTGTACGTACAAGCAGTGGGAGTCGGTGGACAGTTGACAGTGGACAGTAGACAGTTAATGTGCAAAAGCACGGTTGACTGCAAGGCTGAAACACCGTCGCTGGATGATAGAACGTCGGAATGGAACAGGGAGCCAGAAACAGGCACTTCCTGAACCGTTCACCGTCTACTGTCAACTGTCCACTGATGACTGCGTACCTTTTGTATAATGGGTCAGCGACTTACTTTCAGTGGCAAGGTTAACCGCATAGGGGAGCCGTAGGGAAACCGAGTCTTAATAGGGCGTGTTCTTCGGAACAACAGTCGCTGGGAGTAGACCCGAAACCGGGCGATCTATCCATGGGCAGGTTGAAGGTTGAGTAACATCAACTGGAGGACCGAACCGACTATCGTTGAAAAGCTAGCGGATGACCTGTGGATAGGAGTGAAAGGCTAATCAAGCCCGGAGATAGCTGGTTCTCCTCGAAAGCTATTTAGGTAGCGCCTCGTGTCTCACCATCGGGGGTAGAGCACTGTTTGGGCTAGGGGGTCATCCCGACTTACCAACCCCATGCAAACTCCGAATACCGATGAGTGCAATCACGGGAGACACACGGCGGGTGCTAACGTCCGTCGTGGAAAGGGAAACAACCCAGACCGTCAGCTAAGGTCCCAAAGTAACAGTTAAGTGGGAAACGATGTGAGAAGGCCCAGACAGCCAGGAGGTTGGCTTAGAAGCAGCCACCCTTTAAAGAAAGCGTAATAGCTCACTGGTCGAGTCGGCTCGCGCGGAAGATTTAACGGGGCTCAAACTGTTCACCGAAGCTACGGGGTTCAGTGGGCAGTTGACAGTGGACAGTACACAGTTTGTTGAGTAAGTCATGCAAGGTTTTGAGCAATTGGAAGTTTTCAAAAAAGCGTATCGGACTTCACTTGAAGTTCATAAGCTAACATTTGACTTTCCAAAGCATGAACAAGTGCGTGGGTTGCTGATCAAATGCGCAGAGCCAGTAAAGGCATATGCGCAAATGTTGCTGAAGGCTATGGCAAAATGAGTATTTCAAAAGCTGAATTTCGAAGGTTCTTATTAATGGCCATCGGATCAGCCGACGAAATGCGAGTATGGATCAGATACTCACTGGATCTCGGATACATCGAGAAAAATCAGTGGGAACACCTGAAAACTGAATACCAGACAATTGCCAAAATGCTAACGAATTTGCACAAAAGTCACCAATGACTCAAGGCAAAACCGTCC
Organism: Endozoicomonas sp. SCSIO W0465; assembly: GCF_023716865.1. NCBI lineage: Bacteria > Pseudomonadati > Pseudomonadota > Gammaproteobacteria > Oceanospirillales > Endozoicomonadaceae > Endozoicomonas > Endozoicomonas sp. SCSIO W0465. The sequence continues at coordinate 6,727,215 of NZ_CP092417.1, read as the reverse complement.
ACCGTCTACTGTCAACTGTCTACTGAACCGGTAGAGGAGCGTTCTGTAAGCCGTTGAAGGTGCATCGGGAGGTGTGCTGGAGGTATCAGAAGTGCGAATGCTGACATGAGTAACGACAAGGGGAGTGAGAAGCTCCCCCGCCGGAAGACCAAGGGTTCCTGCGCAACGCTAATCGGCGCAGGGTGAGTCGGCCCCTAAGGTGAGGTCGAAAGACGTAATCGATGGGAAACAGGTCAATATTCCTGTACCCCTTCTGACTGCGACGGAGTGACGGAGAAGGCTAGGTCAGCGCAGCGTTGGTTGTCTGCGTTTAAGATAGTAGGCAAGGGATCCAGGCAAATCCGGATCGCTCTCTTAATTGAGAATGCCGAGAATTGATGACGAGGTTCTACGGAACTGAAGTGATTGATGCCATGCTTCCAGGAAAAACTTCTAAGCATCAGGTCAGAAGGGACCGTACCCCAAACCGACACAGGTGGTCAGGTAGAGAATACCAAGGCGCTTGAGAGAACTCGGGTGAAGGAACTAGGCAAAATGGCACCGTAACTTCGGGAGAAGGTGCGCCGGCTTTGGTGATCGGACTTGCTCCGTAAGCTGAGGCTGGTCGAAGATACCAGGTGGCTGCGACTGTTTATTAAAAACACAGCACTGTGCCAACACGAAAGTGGACGTATACGGTGTGACGCCTGCCCGGTGCCGGAAGGTTAATTGATGGGGTTATCCCACCCCCAAATTTTTTTTGCTGCAAGGCAAACGGCTGAGCGAGTGAAGGAGTTTACATACAAGTAAATGACTGAACGAGCGAAGACGTTTAACGCAGTCAGCAAGAAAAATTTGGAGGTGGGAGAAGCTCTTGATCGAAGCCCCGGTAAACGGCGGCCGTAACTATAACGGTCCTAAGGTAGCGAAATTCCTTGTCGGGTAAGTTCCGACCTGCACGAATGGCGTAACGATGGCCACGCTGTCTCCACCCGAGACTCAGTGAAATTGAAATCGCTGTTAAGATGCAGCGTATCCGCGGCTAGACGGAAAGACCCCGTGAACCTTTACTACAGCTTCACAGTGGATCTTGATGTTGCTTGTGTAGGATAGGTGGGAGGCTTTGAAGCGGTGACGCCAGTCATCGTGGAGCCAACCTTGAAATACCACCCTGGCAATATTGAGGTTCTAACCCGGGTCCCGAAACGGGATCGGGGACATTGTGTGGTGGGTAGTTTGACTGGGGCGGTCTCCTCCCAAAGAGTAACGGAGGAGCACGAAGGTGTGCTAAGTACGGTCGGACATCGTACGGTTAGTGTAAAGGCACAAGCACGCTTGACTGCGAGAGGTACATCTCGAGCAGGTACGAAAGTAGGTCTTAGTGATCCGGTGGTTCTGCATGGAAGGGCCATCGCTCAACGGATAAAAGGTACTCCGGGGATAACAGGCTGATACCGCCCAAGAGTTCACATCGACGGCGGTGTTTGGCACCTCGATGTCGGCTCATCACATCCTGGGGCTGAAGCCGGTCCCAAGGGTATGGCTGTTCGCCATTTAAAGTGGTACGCGAGCTGGGTTTAGAACGTCGTGAGACAGTTCGGTCCCTATCTGCCGTGGACGTTGGAAGTTTGAGAAGAGCTGCTCCTAGTACGAGAGGACCGGAGTGGACGGACCACTGGTGTTCGGGTTGTGTCGCCAGACGCATTGCCCGGTAGCTATGTTCGGACGGGATAACCGCTGAAAGCATCTAAGCGGGAAGCCCCCTTCAAGATGAGACTTCCCTGGAGACATGATCTCCCTGAAGAGCCGTTAAAGACTATGACGTTGATAGGTTGGGTGTGTAAGTGCTGTGAGGCATTGAGCTAACCAATACTAATGACTCGTGCGGCTTGACCATATAACGCCAAAGCGATCTCCAGTAAACAGTAGACAGTAGACAGTAGACAGTAGACAGTTTACTGTGAACAGTTAAAGCCATACATGTAGAGTGTCGTGCAAGAATATAAAGCTTAAATAGTGGATTCCTGGTTAATAGTGATAACTGATAACAGTCAACTGTTCACTGTTCACTGTTCACTGTTCACTGTTAACCGACAACCAGATAAGCCTGGCGACCATAGAAAGTTAGAACCACCTGATCCCATCCCGAACTCAGCAGTGAAATGACTTATCGCCGATGGTAGTGTGGGGTTTCCCCATGTGAGAGTAGGACATCGCCAGGCACCTATTTAAGAAATCCCGATAGAGCAATTTATCGGGATTTTTTTGTTGGCAAGCAGGCAGCCAGGTTGTTGTTTAGTCAAGAAGGAATGGAGAAAGAGTTCAGAGACTGCCGATTTCATGGGTTTGAAAATCTTCAGAGTCACGAATCAAACCAAAAAACGATGCGCTCTGCTTTACTCTTCTGTAATTGAGCCAGTTCCTGAAAGTAGTTTTCACGCAGAGTCTCTCTGACAGTACGATTAACAAACTCATCAGGAACAGGAGTCGTTTCAATGTTTCTGTCTCTCAAAGGCTTGTCATAGTTATAGTTAGTCAGTTCCTCAACGGATAACCAGGAATGGCTGTGTCCATCCGATCCATCCTCATCGGATTTGGCCTTGACGGAAGGACTGACATCGTTTGGCAAGCCCCGGGGGGCAACGATTGGGTACGGGGTTACCCTCCGGCCAGTCCATATGCCCCCATTGCCCCACCCGACGAACTGGTCAACGTAGTCGTTTCTGAAACGAACACCAGCAAATAATGAAAAAACATCATAATTGCGATCACTAAAAGGTTCATAGTCCGGGATTTCTTCCCATTGGCCGAGATTATTTCTGTATTCAGCGTATGCATGTATGTCCGTACCCATAGCTTTTCTGCCTCTATAGTTTTGGTAATCGGTTGCCTATATTTTTTATAGTCAGCCGACATGTTAAGACGGTTAATTCAATTATTTCTCTCCTTCACCCGGCTCACAGCCCGGTATGGGAATATACAGAATGGCTAGGTGTAAGCTTCTACAGACATACCTGCTCATACTGATAATAATGCTTCCTGATAATTAGCTGTTGGCTGTTTGCCCATTATCCAGACCCACTGATCGAGAAAAAGTTTCAGACCACAGGACTGATGAATCAGATCAGTATTTTCGAGCACAAAACGCAAAAGCTCTCAAGTTTCTTTAAGACCATGCATTACAAACCTGTACTATACGTCAATGGGCTACTATTGATGACGCTAGCGGCACTCATGTGTATACCGCTGTTTACCAACATTTTTTTTAATACACCCGCTCACTACCTGGCATTCACACTGTCGCCACTGCTGACTTTTGTCGTGGGAGGTAGCTTGTGCTGGTCTTGCAAAACGGAAGTCTTTGGGTTGCGGTCCAGGGAGATTTTCTTGCTGACCAACTCAAGCTGGATATTAGTCTGTGTTTTTGGTGCGCTGCCTTTCATTTTTGAAACGGAAATCAGCTTCACGGATGCATTCTTTGAAACTATGTCAGGCATTACAACGACGGGTTCTACAGTGCTTGTCGGTCTGGATAATATGAATCCGGGTATATTGATGTGGCGCTCCGTTCTTCATTGGTTGGGGGGGATTGGCTTTATCGTTATGGCAGTAGCGGTTCTACCCTTTCTTAAAGTCGGTGGTATGCGTTTGTTTCAGAGTGAGTCTTCAGACTGGTCGGAAAAAGTGATGCCCCGATCAGGTGTGATCGCGAAGCGGATCGTTCAAATATATCTGGGATTGAGTGCTTTGTGTGCCGTGGCCTATTACATGGGGGGGATGACGGCGTTTGAAGCAATTAATCATTCAATGGCAACGCTCTCAACCGGTGGTTTTTCTACCTCCGATGCATCAATGGCTAATTTTGACAATCCGGCAATCCACTGGACGGGAACCGTTTTTATGTTGGTGGGCAGCCTTCCTTTTGTCTTATTGGTAAGATGTCTGTCGGGCAATGCTGAGCCGTTATGGAAAGACTGTCAGGTCCGGGGTTTTCTAAAGTTGATCGGAGTTGTCTGGGCCTCTATGACAGTCTGGTTGGTAATGAATTCTGAGTACGGTGTTTTTGAAGCATTGACCCTGGTTGCCTTTAATACGACATCGGTCATCAGCACGACAGGCTTTGCTCTGACCGATTACTCATTGTGGGGAGGTTTTGCTGCAGCTTCATTTTTCTTTCTGAGCTTTATTGGTGGTTGTTCCGGTTCTACCACTGGTGGTGTAAAGATCTTTCGCTTCCAGCTGGGGCTGAGGTTACTTAATGTGCAGCTGAAGCTTTTGAGTCATCCTCGCGCCTGTTTCAGCATGCAGTACAATGGTCAGCCAATTACTTCGGATATTATTCGCTCATTTGTTGGCTTTACTTTCTTCTTTCTGATGCTGACAGGCATTATGACGCTTCTGCTCAGTTTGATGGGGCTGGACTTTATTACCAGCCTGACCGGATCGGTCACGGCCATTGCCAACGTTGGGCCGGGGCTTGGCGACATTATTGGTCCTGCAGGTAACTTTGCGCCACTGCCTGATATGGCCAAATGGGTGCTGGCCGTTGGCATGCTGATGGGACGATTGGAAGTCATTACGGTTCTGGTGATGTTTACTTCGGCTTATTGGCGACGCTGATACTCTTTCTTTTTGAAAGAGGAATAAAAAAGTTTACATAGAAGGCTGTTGAAAAAAATCATACGACCATTATATTACATGTGACAGTTGTTACATGTAATGAATGTTTTGACAGTTTTATAGTTCAAGCATTTACTGATATAGAGAGTTCATTCATGGCCTTGCGGAAAGACGCTGCACATTATCAGCGACAGTTTCGCTCCAGAATGAGAGAGCAGGGGCTGGTAAAAAAAGAAATCTGGATTTTGCCAGAGAATGCCGACCAGCTGCGGGACATTGAGCAGCAGCTGCGACAAATCGATTCCCATCAACCATCAGGAAACACCATCATGACACAGTCACACAGTGTTTGGACGATTCAAGGCTTATATGACGCATTGACTAATGACGCGTTGAGTACCCGTGGTAATGCAGTATTGAATCTGGTGGACGGGACGGATCCTTGCCTGGAAATCAGTATGGTTGAGTTTGGTGATTTGCCCATCTATCTGACGGTATCCGGTGAGCAGATTATTGCTGATGCTGTGCTCTGGCCCTTATCAATGGTCAAGAGTCCGGTTGCGTTGAATGATGAGGTTTTGCGTACTCACAAACTGTTTCCTCTGTCGACGATCAGTCTGGATCGTTTCCCGGATGGCAAGGAGTACTACACCATTTTTGGCGCACTGAGCTCATCATCCTCACTACAGAATATTGTGCAGGAAATAGAAACATTGGCTGCCAATGCCATTAAGGCCACAGAAGCTTATGGTAGTCATCTGACTTCTGAATCCGTGGCATAAGTACAAAGACTGATTGTTAGAAATTTGAAACAGGTAAATACCATGAGCATTTGGAGTAAAGTGATGACTGCCCTTAAAGGGGCGACCAATGAAGTTGGTGAAGCGATTGCTGATAGCAATGCCTTGCGGATTCTGGATCAGGAGATTCGTGAGGCCAGTGATCAGCTTCAGCAGTCCAAAACTCAGCTGGCCGGCATTATGGCCAAACAAAAGCTCTCCTCACAAAAGTGTTCCGAGTTGAGGGTAAAAGTTGCTGAGTATGAAGGCTATGCCATGCAAGCTCTGAATCAGGGAGATGAATCGCTGGCAACGGAGATTGCCAGTAAAATTGCAGAGTATGAGGCGCAGCTAAATTCAGAACGGGAAATGGAAAAGAGTTTTGCGGGCAGCATTGTCAGTCTGAAGAAAGCAATTGCCGATGCAGAATCTAACCTCCGTCGTCTCAAACAACAGGTTGATACGGTTAAGGCAACAGAGTCTGTGCAAAAAGCGCAGGCCGCTTGTGCTGCCAGACACAGCGGTGTTAACTCAAAAATGGCTACGGCTACTGACTCTCTTGAAAGGATCAAGCAACGTCAGGCAGAACGGGCTGCGCAGATGGAGGCTGCCAGTGAACTTTCTGGTGATACTGCAGAGAATGACCTTCAGGCTAAACTCAAAGCGGCAGGCATTACCAAAGGGGATTCGGATGCTTCCAGTGTGTTGGAACGGCTGAAAGCAAAACAGAAGTGATGTACCAGGATCGTTTAGAATGAGTCATAAAATAATAAAATTCTGTCTGGCCGTATTAACAACAATTCCGCTGGTTGCCAGTGCTCAACTGGCGGAAAACTCAGGCTTCAGTGGTGAGTTGACCGTAATAGGCGGGATGACTTCAACTGACTCCAACCTTTCTACCAATACTCAGAAGAACAAGCAGGGCCTGTTGAACTCCGGGGGAAGTCGGGAGAATACTGGTATTTTTGGGGCTCTCGGCAATATTACCTATACCTTCGGTGTAGATAATGACCGGCAGTTCTTTGCAGGAACTTCCAGAGAAGATATTGCTGTGGGTAATGTGGCGCTGGAAGTTGGCTATAAACAGCTGCTCACCTCTGGCACCAGGCTGACCATCTCTTATCTGCCAACACTGTTGAGTGAAGATGTCTGGTCGGATCCTTTTTTAGTGAATTCAGCGCGAACAGAAACCGAAAGGTCAGGGAATGCTTTCCGGCTTAAGCTTGACAGTATTGTCAATTCTCCGCTTTCTATTGATGTGGCCTATGCCCGGTCAGAAATTGATGATGAACGAAGTGGCTCCGGATCAGGACTGACTGCAGAAGAACAAGATCTGCTGAGACGAGGCAGTGACTCGGTATACATGAAGGTAAGCTACCGACATGCGCTGGTGCCGGGAAGCGGTTTAAGTTCAGCCCTGATTTATCGGAATAGCGAGGCCGATGGCGGTGCAATGGCACATGACTCGGCTGGAGGAGAACTGTCGTATTTTAGCTTTCAGGGACAGGGCAAATACGTTTTGACCGGAAGCTACGAATATCGTGATTATGATCAGGAACATCCCGTATTTGAGAGTACCCGTTCGGATAATGTGTTTGGTGTTTTCCTGGCGTATGAATACATGAACTTTTTGGGCATTCGTCCGCTCTCGCTGGTTTCTCTGGCTGGATACAATGTTGTAAATTCAAATATCAGCTTTTACGACGAGAGTCAGTATCTATTAACGGTAGGTGCAAGTTACCAGTTTTGAGCGAAGAATACGGTTATTTCTTAACCCGGCGGTGATGTAAAAGCGGTGCCAATGCCTAGCAGAATAAAAGCTGACCCTGCCATCCATTTGCCCCACTGTATGCGCTGCTTACAGTGGTGTTTGCCAATGCTGCCAGCAAATAATCCAACAGCGGCATCAATGGGGAAAGCGACGGCCACAAACATCAGGCCAAGCATTAAGATATCAATCGATGCAGAGGGGCTTGATGGATCAATAAACTGAGGGAAAAAAGCCAGGAAAAAAAGAATGACTTTAGGATTCAGTACATCAGTAATAACACCCTGATAAAAAATTCGTTTCAGGGCAACTTTTGAAATACACTCGTTGCTACTTTCTCCTTTCGAAAAAAAGAGCGTTCGAACTCCCAGGTAACAGAGATAGGCGGCCCCGGCATACTTAATACATGCAAATCCCATTGTTGACGATGTGATCAGGGCAGACAGTCCGAGAGATGCAATGATAGTATGGATGAGTACGCCGGTATGAACGCCCAGTGCAGAAATAAACCCGGCCATGGCTCCCTGAGAAAAACCCCGGGTGGTGATATAAAGCAAGTCCGGTCCGGGAGCCAGAGCCAGAATCAGGGTCGCTATCAGAAATAACGCCAGTGATGATTCAGACATAACGTGTTCTCTTTTCTATTCATAGCCATCTTTTCATGGGTTAATGACTTTCAGGGGTTAAAGAGTATAGTCCTGATTTCTCTATCAAGCGTTTTAAATGGTGGTTTGTTTTTATGATCTTTGACTGGTTTAACAGTAAGAAAGAAGACCAAAGCAAGAGGGTTTCTTTACCATCACCACTCAATTTGCGCCCGGGAAGTGCTGTTGAACTGGATTTATTACCTTTGCAGATGGTGCGCGAACAGTTGAGACTCAGCCTGCCAGAGGGGATTCAGACAATTGAGGCGGCAGGTTTTATTGATCTGGGGGCAGGAAATTCGCTTTGCCGTTTCTACACCGCTGATGATGGATTTATTCAGATCTCTACAAGTGGTGGTTATGAAACACAGAATATTGATGACATAAAATTCTTTGTTTTTACCCAAACTCATAACATTGCCAGTGAAAGCGGTGTAGGCCTCTGGGTTAGTGATACTGGCTTGATTGGTGATAAGCTCTTTCTGCTGGATGGGACCAGTTACGGTCGGGTATGGGATGAGGCCGTTACCGGGCGGATTGAACCGGTCAATTTCACTGAAACAGTTTATGGTCGTGATGATTCAGTGGATACCTATGATGTCGATCACCTGGCCATGCTCTATCAGCGACAAATCAGTGGCAGCGAACGTTATGAATACCTCCTGGCTTCCCTGGAGTTCAGTAATGACGATGAAGCTACAGCTGTCGTCAGTGTGGGCTTTGATCTTGATATTTCATCAATGAATATCACGTAAGCAATGAATCTCAGGGTTTGCAAGGGTATCCTTGTCAACCAGTACCGATAATGTTCAGGACGTAACCGTATGATTGCCATCACCGACTATTTGGCCGGAGTCCCTCTTTTTCTTGCCTATTTTGCCATTGCCCTAGTTTTAACAGGTGTTTATGTGCTGGTTTACACATGGTGCACGCCTCACGAGGAGATGAAACTGATCAAGGCAAATGTGCCCGCAGCAGCGATCGCCTTTGCAGGCAGCTTGATCGGGTTTGTGCTGCCGTTGGCCAGTGTGATTGAAAATTCCATTGACCTGGTGGATATGGCGCTTTGGGGTGCAGTGGCATTGATTGTCCAGTTGGCAACATTTTTTGGCTTAAGACAGTTTATCCCCAAAATCTCAGAGCACATTGCTGACAATGAGCTTGCTTCAGGTATCTGGCTTGGAGGAGTATCCATCGCGACTGGTTTGTTGAATGCTGCCTGTTTGACCTATTAGTGTTGGAGTTAAGGGAATAATGAAGCGTTCAAAGACGTTGCAGCTTGTCATTATGGGCACCGCTCCATTGGTTCTCGGTGGTTGCACAGATTCATCCAGAGAAGCGTTGGTCTACAAAGACGTAGCCAGTTGCATCAATGATGGCGTTATTTCAGATTCGGTCTGTCGGTACGAATACAATAAGGCTTGGCAGAACCATTTAATGATGGCTCCCAAATACCCTGTAGCCTCTGACTGCCAGCAGGACTTTGGCACAACATGCCAACAGCTGGCTTCCGGAGAGTATATTCCCACGATGGAAGGCTTTATGCTTGCCGCAGAGCCAGGGTCGAACAGAAGTTCTTTCACGGTTATACCGCTCTATCTTGGCAGCGGTGGTTATTTCCGGACAGGTAACTACGACAGGGTCGGCAGTAGCTATAAGCAAGGGAAGGTGGTGGTTGACCAGAAAGCAACGGCCAAGCCTTCTTTGAAAAGTACCACCATGAAACGGGGAGGTTTTGGTAGCCGCTCTGCTGCCAGAGGAAGCTGGGGGGGATAATGCGGCGTATTACCTCTGCACCGAGAAGAGACTGGACAAAGCTTGCTGAGTCCCTCGGGTTTAAATTCCACACTATTGGTGGGGAAGCCTATTGGGACGAAACTGCATATTATCAGTTCACCATGAAGCAGGTAGAACAGGATATTGAAAATCCTACCGCAGAGATTCACCAGATGTGCCTGCATCTGGTGGACAAAGCCGTGAATTCCGAGCAAATGCTGGAGCGTCTGCGAATTCCCCGGTTTTTCTGGGACTATGTGCGTGAATCCTGGTTAAGAAGGGATTCTCATCTGTACGGACGAATGGACTTTTCCTACGATGGTAAGTCCCCAGCCAGATTTTATGAATATAATGCCGATACACCAACGTCCCTCTATGAATCCGCTTTTTTTCAGTGGCTCTGGCTGGAGCAGATGGTTGAAGAAAAGAAGCTTTCTCCAGACATCGATCAATTCAATATCATTCAGGAAATGTTGATTGAAGCGCTGGTTCTACTGAACAAGCAGAAGATGGCCGGTGAACCACTTTACTTCTCTTGCAGTCGGGACTCCGAGGAAGATTATGGGACGGTTGAATACTTCCGTGACTGTGCGGTTCAGGCGGGGTTAACTACAAAGTTCATTTATACGGAGGACGTCGGTATCAGTTCAGAGGGGCAGTTTACCGACCTGGAAGACCGAACTATTCCCGGAATGTTTAAACTTTACCCGTGGGAGTTCATGTTTGAGGAAGAGTTTGGCCGCTATCTTCCGGGAAGTAGCACCTTATTCTTTGAGCCACCATGGAAGGCCATTCTGTCGAATAAAGGGATTCTGCCTCTTTTATGGCAGGAGTTTAAGGGGCACCCTAACTTGTTGCCCAGCTATTTTGATGATGAATCACCGGGGGATGATCTGGGAAATCGCTACGTCAGGAAGCCTGTTTTTTCCAGAGAAGGTGCAAACATCACAGTCATGGACAGTGGAGAGTCGGTAGTGGTCGTTGATGGTCCATATGTGGATAGTGGCTATGTTTTACAGAAATATGAACCTCTGCCTGTGTTTGGTGGAAACCATACACTCATCGGTAGTTGGGTAATAGCTGATCGTTCGGCCGGAATTGGGATAAGGGAGGATTATTCAGTGATAACCAAGGATAGCTCCAGATTTTTGCCGCATGTGATTAGAGAATAAAGAAGAGAGCCCCAGCCCCATAACAGGGTAGGGCTTTACATTAAAGCCTAGGAGGCTGACCGAGAATAGACTGCCCTACTGCGGTGGCAGCAAATTAGTCTAAAAAGCCGGAAATTTTTAGCAAATAGAACCACTATTCACGAAAAATTTCCGGCTTTTTATCCTCAATTTTCTGCCATCCTCGCTACGGGCGCTATTCTCGGTCAGCCTCCTAGAAGTGGATAGATGCTGCAACATAGATCTGGCGAGAGTCGTTTACTTTTAGTTTGATATCATGTTTGTGCTCATAATGGTTAGAGGTACTGTTGGTTAGATATCTTAATCCGGCTTCCAGGTCAAACTGGTCAATTTGGTAGATAACACCTGCTTGAGCACCGTAGGCAAAGGCCCATTTTTTGTTGAAACTGTTTTCTCCCACATCTGGAATGTCTACAGTACCTTTAGCTTTTGTCTCAGCTGCACCAATAGTAAGGCCTACAAAAGGTTGTAACTCCCACTCAGGCATAAAGAGATAATCTGCTGAAACCAGTAAATTTAGCTGCTTGATGTCATGTACTTTGTATTCGATACCACTAGCGTTCCAATTAGCATCTTTCGGCTTGAGATAACCAACAGTCAAGTAGGCTCTGGCCTCATCTCTCCAGAAACTGCCAAAGCGGACACCAAAAAAACCTGTATTGTCACTGTTATCATGACCGGTTACTCCATCCACCTTTACTTTGGTTTTGGCATAGCCTCCTTCCAGACCAACAAACAAGTCACTTTCCGACCAGTCGTCCTCCCAATTGGCCAAGACCACTGAAGATGATGCAAAAAATAGTGTGAGAGCAGTTAAGAGTGAAGTTATCTTTTTCATGGGTATTCCCAACGTATTCCATATCCAAGTGTGTGTACAAGAAACAACCAACCGCTTTTTCTATGTTCTATAGATCAAGCTCGACATTAAGGAAACATCGCTAAAAATAGACCAGTTTCTGAGCGCACGAGGTAGAAAAAACGTATCGACCAGAACCCGGAGAGCTATTGAGAACAGCGTTTCATTATCAATCAGTGGTTTTTATATAGAACACATATCCACATTCTGCCATTTTCATTAAGCGTACCAAGGTACAAAATTACGTGAGAGTGGTTACTTTCGATGCATAAACAGGGTGGATGTAAATAAGAAAACAGAAGGGAAAGATTTGTTCGATTTTGATTATTATGATGAGTTTTTTGAATGTTTTTTATTATTAATGATGCTGCAAAATATCGGTGGTGCCGTTTTAATTGGGTGTTCTCTCTGAATAATTGAAACCTATGTGCACCCCAATCACGACTATTATGGGAACCATCTTTCACAGTCGTAATCTGTCGCCATGCCTGCTTCTGTCGTTGCCCGTAAACCAAAAACCATTGTGTTGCAAATTGAAGTACCCATTGAATCTGGCAACATGCTGGATCTTGAAGATGGACTGCAGCGAGCATTGAATGAAGCAGGACAGCTCGGAACAAAAGAGTTGCTTGAACTGTTTGAACCACCCAACAAAGACCCCATTGTCGTAAACCAGCAGAAGTGGAGTTACAAGGGAAAGGTGCTGAAGCGATATGAAACCATGTATGGATGTGTGCCTATGGAACGTTCTGTTTATCAGGGGGGCAGAGGTGGTGTTACGCTGGCGCCTCTTGATCTTCGCACCGGTATTGTCGGCTCAGCTACCCCCAAGTTTGCCAAAACACTCGCTTGGAAATACAGTCAGATGCCCGCTCCTGCTGTTAAAGAAGACTTTGCAAACCAACCATCAAAGAACTCTGTCTAACTCGTATATCAAGCATTTATCCGACAGGGTAGGTGCATTAATTGAAGACCAGAATGACATCGAATATGACTTGCCGCTCCTGCCAGAACCTGTCGAAACCATTGCCATAGGTCTGGATGGCACCTGCATGTTGCTCTGTGAACACGGCTGGAGAGAAGCGATGTGTGGAACCCTGAGTCTTTACTCGGCCAATGGTGATCGATTGCACACTATTTATACCGCCAGCTCACCTGAATATGGCAAGCAAAGCTTTATGGGCAAACTGGACGAGGAGATTGCAAAACTAAAACGCCTTTACCCACAAGCGACTTATGTGGGGGTCGCTGATGGGGCTAAAGAAAACTGGTGCTATCTGACGAAGCATACCTGCTCAGATACTCGATTTTTATCATGCCTCGGAATACTTGGCCGGGGCAGCAAAAGCATTATTTCCGGACAGTAAAGCCAGGAGAAAGGTCTGGTTAGAAGATAGGCTCCATAACTTGAAACACACATGCGGTGCGGCCAGGAAAATACTGAAGGAGATTGAATCAGCAGAACTCCCGAAAAAGACGACGGCACTGATAGAAAAGCGTTACAAGGCAGTGACCTACTTTACCAACAATCATCACTTAATGAAGTATCAAGAGGCTCTGGAGCACAACTGGCCGATCGGTTCCGGAGTCACAGAAGCAGCATGTAAGACATTGGTCAAACAACGGCTATGCAGTTCAGGAATGAGGTGGAAATTAGCCGGGGCAGAAGTACTGCTGGAAACAAGGTCTCTTATCCATAGCAAGGGACGCTGGGAACAACTGTGGTCTAACGTTATGTCAGGCAAAGTTTTACTTGATTGCTAAGTCAGCTATTAACCCGAGAGAGCACCCTTTTAATTTTGCTCAACCAGTATAAAATAGAAAATTTCTTATTAATGAATTCTCAAAACGCTTTCAAATAAGCAAATTCATATGGTTCAAAGTTGTCCGGTTTTATTCTTTGAGTTTTGTTTCTGTTATTCTTTGTTATTTTGGGAATAAAAAAACCGCTTGAAAAAGCGGTTGATGTTAATAGCATCTCACTAGATAGTGACTAAGCACTATTTGATATGCTTATCTGCTTCCTTAAAGAAAAGCGCCATATTGTTCCACGGCGTTGTCTTTCTGAGAATACGTCTGCAATTTACGATCGTTTCAAAATTAGGGGTCTGTTTCTTCAGCTCAACCCAGCTACTGATGCCACTGTTTTTCATGATACAACTCGAAAAGACTGAATAAACTCAGTGAGGGATTAGGATGAGTTCAGTATATGACGATAAGATATTTATAAAAATCAATGTAACTATTCAGCACTGAGCAAAGGCATATTACAGTAATTCCGAACAGCTCTATGAAGTGATTGATATATGTCCATTCCCTGTTTTCTGGCAGACGACAAATAGCTGCGAATCCGTGCAAACATAGAACCACCGTCTGCACTCCTGAAGCAGCCTGAGATTTTCTGCTTTAACTTGGCCATTCGAACATCCCGCTCACTGCCATTGTTATCGAAGGGAATGGTAAAATCTGACATGAAGCGCAGTGTCTCAGCCTTGAACTCAGTGAGTCGTTTGAAGAGATTGTAAGCTTTAGTATTCTTGACTTTCTTGCGCTTAAGCTCCTCTCGTTGCTTCTCCATATAGACGACTTCTTTCATTAGAGCCCGCTGAAGCAACCGGTCATAAATCTTCTCGATTCGTTCACAGACAACACTTGGCATCTGTAGCATACCTATGGTCTTAAAGCCCTTGCAGTAATGCCAGGAAAGCCTCAGTAGCTTCATCAATCGCAACGCCCGTTGATTGCTGTCCCTATCACAACACCCAAAAGCTCCCTCAGGTGATGGGCATTGCAAAGTACGTGAGTTGCCGCATATGCAAAATAGGATTTCCAATGATCATGAACCAGAACGCCTGCAAATGTTAGCAGTATGCCCATCGTGTCCATGGCCTCACGACCTCGCTTTTCAGACAAGTAGTAGAGCGTCCATTGTTCATCCCGCATAACGTGTAGCCAGTGCAAAGAGCCCTCGGCCCGCATACCCGTTTCATCGGCTCCGGCAACAGACGATTCCCGCAAGGCGTCACGAATAACCTCTTCAGTAGAAGCCAGATTTTCATAGGTTCTGGCCACAAAATTGGCGACAGTGCCTGCACTTACACTCATTTTATAGAGAGTATTAAAATACTCTGACACGCGCTTAAAAGGCAGGAAATGGTATTGGTTAAGATAGACGGCCATAGCCTGTGTGGCTGAGCCATATTGTGCGGCAGCGGTAACACCTTCCGGGAATTCAGCCTGATTCCGACAACCACAAGTGCAGATTTTTACTTCAGCTCTATGGGCCGTTACTTCAAATTCACCCGGTCTCCCTGGTTCAAACACCTGTCGTTCAATATATTTGACCGCTCACTATCAAGAAGAGACGCCTGACATTTATTGCATTCTTTAACCGGAAGGTACTCAATATAGTCAGGGATATCGACCTGTTTAAGACAAGTGCCCTGATGCCCTTTCTTTCCACCGGCTTTATTACCAGAAGACTGTCTCAGACTTTTAGGATTGGGTTTTTCATCCGATGGATCGGTACCTTTATCTGCGGAAAGGTCGTCAGAATGATCTGGAGAATTACTGTTTTTACAAGGTTTTTGATAACCATCAGACGATGGCGGCTTGCTGCTGTTTTGACTGTTCTTGCCAACCTTTTCTTCCAATTCTCGACATCGCTCTTCCAGACAGGCAACTCTCATCCGCAGCTCTGCATTCTCTTTCAAGAGAATCTCAGCCGACATAGTTGCGGGTAGTTCTGGAATCATGCTGGCGAATATTGTGGAAAAATGGTGCTTAAGAGGATGGTATAAAAATCAGAAAATTCCAGATTTATGTGGGGGTGCTGAACAGTTACAAATCAATAATACTTTGAGAACCTATCAAGTATGCTTATGCCCTGATTCATTGCAACAGGTGGTATTCTTCCCTCGGAGTCAGTCTGCACTATCAAAGAGCATCGAAAGAGCGCCGGGGATGGTGAGTATCAAGTAAACCTGAATTAGTAATCTGATTCTTTGGTTTTTGATGGAATAGGCTGTACATCAAATGCATATTACGCTTCGTCAGTTGGAAATATTTCGGGCAGTCGCTCAGTGTGGAAGGGTGACTGGTGCTGCTGAGAGTTTGTATATTTCCCAACCGGCAGCCAGTATGGCTTTATCTGAACTGGAAAAGCACTTGGGACCATTGTTTGATCGTAATCAGGGGGCAGGCCTGAAAATGAACGATTCAGGCCGGGCGCTTTTGCCAAAGGCGTGCGAATTGATTGATCGCGCCAAGGAGCTGGAAAACCAGTTTGCAGTGGATGGATCTTATGAGTCGGGTTCTCTGGTTTTGAATGTCAGTTCAACGATAGGCAATAACCTGTTGCCAAAAATGCTTGCCCAGTTCCGGGAAAGTAGTCCTGGTATCAGGATAGATCTGGAAATTGATAATACCCGTGCCATTGAGCAGCGAATTCTGGATTTCAAGATAGACCTTGCTGTTGTCGAGGGCGTCTGTCTGCATCCGGATATCGAAGTGACTACATGGCTTGAAGATCAGCTGGTGGTTATTTGCAGCCCGGATCATCCATTGGCCAACAGGGGTAATATCCCGCTGTCTTCGCTTTCCAATGAACGGTG
This sequence comes from Endozoicomonas sp. SCSIO W0465, assembly GCF_023716865.1. Lineage (NCBI taxonomy): Bacteria > Pseudomonadati > Pseudomonadota > Gammaproteobacteria > Oceanospirillales > Endozoicomonadaceae > Endozoicomonas > Endozoicomonas sp. SCSIO W0465. The sequence continues at coordinate 6,710,990 of NZ_CP092417.1, read as the reverse complement.
GGTTTTAAGGGAGCCGGGGTCTGGTACGCGGGAGCTGTTCGATGAAATGATCGCAACTCAACTGGAGTCACCAAAGGTTGCTATGGTGTTAAACCGTTCAGAAGCGGTTAAGCAGGCCGTCATTGATGGTGTTGGTATCGCCTGTATCTCAAGCCTGGCGGCGAAATCAACACTGGATACCGGGCATATGGCAACGATTGGGGTTACAGGATTGAACCTGAAACGTCATTTTTATTTGCTGACCCATAAGAAAAAGTACAGGAGTACAGTCTTTGATCAACTATGCCATTTCATCATTGACTGGAGGCCATTTCAAAATGTTTGATTTTTTAAACGACTGATTCTGGATACTGAATACGGGGCAAACTCTCCTCCCCTTATACCGCTCGTACTGAACGGCTGTTCTATCAGATTATTTGTTTTATGACTTTGTGAAATATCAACAAGTCGTTATGGTTTCGGTTGAATATAGGTACTTTTACCCATATACTGCCCCGGCAGGGATGTCAGAAATGATCAATCAAATAACAAGCTTTGACATGATTCAACAAAGCATTTCGCAGTGTGCAGGTATTAATCTTTTTTGCTCGCCCTTTTCCTGGTGAAAGAGAGGGGGGAAGTTAACGGAGCTGTAGTTAACGGAAGTATGTCAGAAGCAAAGGCCTGGAAGCAGCAAAGGGCAACGCCAAGTGATGACGGGGCTGGATTTGCCAACCGCAAATTCTGTCGTGCTGATCATCGTAAATACCTGTGGCTCCAACCGCCACCAGTGCATCGCGTTATTGTTGCCCAATTGGTGGTATCTGCTGCGCTGGCCCTGATGCTGCTGCCCCTGGGAAGTACTTTTACCTTGTCATCACTTCTGGGAGGGCTTTGCTGCTCGCTGCCCAATGCATACTTTGTATGGAGGGCGTTTCGCTACCGTGGTGCCCGCTCTGCAAAACTGATTGTCAGCTCGTTCTACCGTGGAGAAGCAGGCAAACTGGTATTGACCGCTGTGGGTTTTATTCTGGTTTTTACCCTGGTTGAACCGCTTGAACCACTGGCGCTGTTTGTTACTTTTACTGCTGTTCAGGCCGTAAGCTGGTTTGCACCAGTGCTGATGGCTCGTCGACAGCAGGCAGTACCGTAATTATGTGGAAAACAACTGAACGTGTTTGAGTGGAAAAGCCGGTTGTGAATTTGGTTCGTTGTTGGAACAAAAAAATCAACCAGCTTTGATATTGAAAATGTAATGGATGGTTTACAGGATTAGCCATGGCAAATACTGCTACTGAATACATACAGCACCACTTGCAGAATTTGACGTATGGTCAGCTGCCTGCGGGTTATGAGCGAGTGGATGCCCATGGGCATCCACTGGGTGTTCTGACTGAGCCTGTCTGGACCTTTGCCCTGACCCCTGCTGAGGCCAAGGAGATGGGCTTCTGGGCAATTCATGTCGACAGCATGGTCTGGTCGGTACTCCTTGGGTTGGTGTTTGTTCTCTTATTCCGCTTTGTCGCCAGGAATGCGACATCAGGTGTTCCGGGCAAGCTACAGAATGCCATTGAGTCTATCGTCGAGTTTGTCGATACCAGTGTTCGTGAATCCTTCCATGGCAAAAATCCGCTGATTGCTCCCCTGGCCCTGACCATTTTTGTCTGGATTTTCTTCATGAACCTGATGGACCTTATTCCTGTGGACTGGATTCCCGGCCTGGCAACACTGGCAGGCGTTCCCTACATGAAGATCGTGCCATCGACAGACCCGAACATCACCATGTCCATGTCGATCAGCGTCTTCTTCCTGATGCTCTTCTTCTGGATCAAGGTTAAAGGTGTCTCTGGCCTGTTCTCTGATCTGGCCCTGCACCCATTCTCCAGTAAAAATCCGGTTGCAAAGGTCATTCTTATTCCCGTAAACCTGCTGCTGGAAACGGTATCCCTGTTAGCCAAACCAGTTTCTCTCGGGCTGCGACTTTTCGGCAATATGTATGCCGGTGAACTGATATTTATCCTGATTGCCATGATTGGCTGGGCGCAGCTGCCACTGCATTTCGGCTGGGCCGTTCTCCACATTCTGGTTATTACCCTTCAGGCATACATCTTCATGACGTTGACCATTGTCTATTTGAGCAGCGTCCATGAAGAACACTGAGTGAAAGGTAATTGGGCAGCAGCAATGGTCAAACCAAAGTACTGCCCACTGGATAAATTAACTTTAACTAATCACTAATCTCACAACACACGACCTGTAAAGTCGGGAGGAAATATGGAACTGGTAGTTGGTCTGACAGTCATCAGTGTTGCCATCATGCTCGGTGTAGCGGCGCTGGCAACGGGTATTGGTTTTGCCCTGCTTGGCGGTAAATTCCTGGAAGGGGTTGCCCGTCAGCCAGAAACTGCGCCTATGCTGCAAACCAAAATGTTTATTGTTGCGGGCCTGCTGGATGCGATCCCAATGATTGCTGTCGGTATTGCTCTGTTCTTCACCTTTGCTAACCCGTTCGTTGGACTGCTCTGAACAAAGACGTTAATGCCCGACTATGCGCCGCGTGCCTGAAAAGGCACCAGATAGGTGCCAAGTGCTTTGATGAGAAGCTGAAAACTGCGGGCTGACGTTTGCAAAGCATTAGCCCGTAGTCGTAAGGCACTAAAGGCCAGGCTCTGAAAGGAGCCAACGACATTAACTGAAAGAGGTGTTGGCGTGAATTTAAATGCAACCCTGATCGGCCAATCCATCGCTTTTGCGTTCTTTGTGTGGTTCTGCATGAAATATGTATGGCCACCTCTGACCAAAGCGCTGAGTGACCGGCAGCAAAAAATAGCCGATGGTCTGGCTGCTGCTGATAAAGCAGAAAAAGACCTGGCACAGGCCAATGACAAAGTTGCTGAACTGCTGAAAGAAGCAAGAGCCGAAGCCCAGGGCATCATTGAGTCGGCCAACAAGCGAGCAAACCAGATAGTCGATGACGCCAAACAACAGGCCCGTGCTGAAGGGAACCGTCTGAAGGCTGCCGCTGCTGCTGAAATTGAGCAGGAAGCTAACCGGGCGCGTGAAGCATTGCGTTCGCAGGTGGCCAGCCTGGCGGTTGCCGGTGCTGAACGAATTCTGGGTGAACATCTGGATGAGGCCGCGAACAGCAAGCTGGTTGATGATCTGGCGGCTGAGCTTTAAGAGGGCTGGAGATCATGGAATTAACAACCTGTGCCCGTCCTTACGCCAAAGCGGCCTTTGAATATGCCCGTGACGCATCACGTTTGAGCGAATGGTCTGACATGCTGTCACTCTGTGCCAGTGTGACAGCGTACCAGAAAGTGGTTGAGATGCTGGGCAATCCGCAGTTAAGTGGCGCACAGCAGGCAAAAACCATTATCGGGCTGTGTCAGGGAGAGCTGGATAAGCCGTTTGAGAATTATCTTCAGGTATTGTCAGAGCATCGTCGTTTGCAACTGTTGCCTGAAATTGCTGTCCTGTATGCCCGGTTGAGAGCAGAAGAAGAACGTTCCCAGCAGGTACAGGTGACTTCAGCGTATCCCTTGAGTCAGGAACAGCAGGATAAGCTGGCAGAAAAAATGGCGGCCAGACTTGGGCGTTCTGTCCATTTGGTGACAGAAATCGACAGTAGTATTTTAGGTGGCGTTATCGTCAAAGCGGGTGACCTGGTCATTGATGGCAGTCTCCGTGCCCGGCTGAGCAAGCTGGCCGATGCGATGATTTCCTGAGAATCAATAAAACTGCACGTTTGCGGTTTTTTTGCAAATAAAGAGCGGGCAGGTAAGCTATGCAGCAACTGAATCCTTCCGAGATCAGTGACATCATCAAGAGCAGAATCGAACAGCTTGATGTGTCCAGTGAAGCCCAGAATGAGGGCACGATTGTCAGCGTAACTGACGGTATTGTACGTATTCATGGTTTGGCGGATGCCATGTACGGGGAAATGATCAGGTTCCCGGGTAATGTATACGGTATGGCACTGAACCTTGAGCGTGACTCGGTCGGTGCAGTAGTCCTGGGTGACTACGGTGATCTGGCTGAAGGCCAGACGGTTCAGTGCACCGGTCGAATTCTTGAAGTTCCGGTGGGTAATGAACTGCTGGGACGTGTCGTTGATGCCCTGGGTAACCCGATTGATGGTAAGGGAGCCCTGCAAACCGGGCAAACCTCTCCTCTTGAGAAAGTCGCCCCTGGCGTTATTGCCCGTCAGTCGGTCGATGAGCCGGTTCAGACCGGTTACAAGGCGATTGACTCAATGGTGCCCATTGGCCGTGGCCAGCGTGAGCTGATCATCGGTGACCGTCAGACCGGTAAGACTGCCCTGGCTATCGACGCCATCATCAATCAGAAAGGCACTGGCGTTAAGTGTGTTTACGTTGCGGTTGGCCAGAAGCAGTCCACCATTGCCAACGTGGTTCGCAAGCTGGAAGAACAGGGTGCCATGGACCATACCATTGTGGTGGCCGCCGGTGCGGCTGATCCGGCGGCAATGCAGTTCCTGGCACCGTTTGCCGGCTGCTCCATGGGTGAATACTTCCGTGACCGTGGTGAAGATGCCCTGATCGTCTACGATGACCTGACCAAGCAGGCTTGGGCTTATCGTCAGATCTCCCTGTTGCTCCGTCGTCCACCGGGCCGTGAAGCTTATCCTGGTGACGTCTTCTACCTGCACTCCCGTCTGTTGGAGCGTGCGGCACGGGTTAACGCCGACTATGTTGAGAAGTTCACCAGCGGTGAAGTGAAAGGCAAGACCGGCTCTCTCACCGCCCTGCCCATCATCGAAACCCAGGCAGGCGACGTATCAGCCTTTGTACCGACCAACGTTATCTCCATCACCGACGGTCAGATCTTCCTGGAAACCGACCTGTTCAATGCCGGTATCCGTCCTGCGATGAACGCCGGGGTATCGGTATCCCGTGTCGGTGGTGCAGCCCAGACCAAGATCATCAAGAAGCTCGGTGGCGGTATCCGTCTGGCTCTGGCCCAGTATCGTGAGCTGCAGGCGTTTGCCCAGTTTGCGTCTGACCTGGATGAAGCCACCCGCAAGCAGCTGGAACATGGTCAGCGGGTAACCGAGCTGATGAAGCAGACCCAGTACGCCCCCATGTCAGTAGCCGAAATGGGACTGGTTATTTTTGCGGCTGAGAAAGGTTACCTGGCGGATGTCGCCCTGAATAAGATTGGTGATTTTGAAGCCGCCCTGATCAGCTATGCCAACGCTGAGCACAGTGCCCTGATGGCCAACATCAATGAGTCAGGGAACTACAACGGCGAGATTGAAGCCGGCCTTAAGGACGTCATTGAGCAGTTCAAGGCCACCCAGACCTGGTGATCAGTTGTCAGTGGGCAGTTGTCAGTGGACAGTAAAGCCTGTCCGAAATAACTGCCTGCTGTCCAACAACTGGCAACTGATAACTGACAACGGGTAACTGAAAATGGCAGGTGCAAAAGAGATACGGACGCAGATTTCGTCCATTAAAAGTACACAGAAAATCACCAACGCTATGGAAATGGTGGCAGCGAGCAAGATGCGCAGGGCTCAGGAGCGGATGGAAACCAGCCGCCCTTACGCTGAGCGTATCCGCCAGGTGGTAGGGCATATCGCCAACGCTAATGCTGAGTACGAACACAGTTTCATGATTGAGCGCGAAGCGGTTCGCGTGGGTTACATCATTGTCTCTACGGACCGCGGGCTTTGTGGCGGTTTGAACATTAACCTGTTCAAAAAAACCATTGAGGACATGAAGCAGTGGCATGACCGGGGGGTTGACATCGATCTCTGTCTGGTCGGCAGCAAGGCAATCTCATTTTTCCGAAGTCATGGTGGCAATGTAGTGGCGGCACTGAATCATATTGGTGACTCCCCCAACATTGAGGACCTGATTGGTGGCGTGAAAGTCATGCTGGACAGCTACGACCAGGGTCGTATTGACCGGTTGTTCGTGGTGAGCAACGAGTTTGTGAACACCATGAGCCAGACGCCACAAGTGCTGCAACTGCTGCCACTGGTGCCTGATGATGACGAGTCCCTGAAGAGACCCTGGGACTACCTGTATGAGCCCGATGCCAAAGAGCTGCTGGACGGTTTGCTGGTCCGTTATATCGAGTCTCAGGTTTTTCAGGCCGTGGTGGAAAACAATGCCTGTGAACAGGCGGCGCGAATGGTGGCCATGAAGAGTGCTACCGATAATGCCGGAAACCTGATTGATGACCTGCAGCTGGTGTACAACAAGGCTCGACAGGCGGCGATCACACAGGAACTCTCTGAGATTGTCAGCGGCGCTGCGGCCGTTTAGGCGCTTCGGCCATATAAGCTGCGGCCACATAAAAAGCGCGGCGGGATAAAAGATTAAAGGGTGAGGAAAGACTATGAGTAGCGGTCGTATCGTACAAATTATCGGCGCCGTCATCGACGTCGAATTCCCACGGGACAGTGTTCCCAAAGTCTATGATGCACTGAATGTGGATGGTAAGGATCTGGTACTGGAAGTTCAGCAACAGCTGGGTGACGGTGTCGTTCGTTCCATTGCCATGGGTTCTACCGAAGGGGTTGCCCGCGGTTTGAACGTTGCCAACACGGGCACTCCGATTCAGGTGCCTGTGGGTACCAAAACCCTGGGACGTATCATGGACGTTCTGGGTAATCCTATAGATGAAAAAGGCCCTATCGGTGAAGAAGAGAGAGCAGCCATTCACCGTAAGGCGCCAAGTTACGCGGACCAGGCAGCGACCAACGAGCTGCTGGAAACCGGGATCAAGGTCATCGACCTGGTTTGCCCATTTGCCAAGGGTGGTAAGGTGGGTCTGTTCGGTGGTGCCGGTGTGGGTAAAACCGTCAACATGATGGAACTGATCCGTAATATTGCCATCGAGCACTCCGGTTACTCGGTATTTGCCGGTGTGGGTGAGCGTACCCGTGAAGGTAACGACTTCTACCATGAAATGACCGACTCCAACGTTATCGACAAGGTCTCGCTGGTGTACGGCCAGATGAACGAGCCACCCGGAAACCGTCTGCGTGTCGCCCTGACCGGGCTGACCATGGCGGAAAAATTCCGTGATGAAGGCCGTGATGTACTGCTGTTTATCGACAACATCTACCGTTACACCCTGGCGGGAACCGAAGTATCGGCACTGCTGGGTCGTATGCCTTCTGCAGTAGGTTACCAGCCAACTCTGGCAGAAGAGATGGGTGTGCTGCAGGAGCGTATTACTTCCACCAAAACCGGTTCCATCACCTCTATTCAGGCGGTATACGTGCCAGCGGATGACTTGACTGACCCATCCCCTGCCACCACGTTCTCCCATCTGGATGCCACCGTGGTACTGAGCCGTGATATCGCTTCCAAGGGTATCTACCCGGCGATTGATCCACTGGACTCCACCTCCCGCCAGCTGGACCCTCTGGTTATTGGTCAGGAACATTATGAAGTCGCTCGTGGTGTGCAGACGGTACTGCAGCGCTATAAAGAGCTGAAAGATATCATTGCCATTCTGGGTATGGACGAACTGTCTGAAGAAGACAAGCAGACCGTATCCCGTGCCCGTAAGATTGAGCGATTCCTGTCTCAGCCATTCTTCGTAGCGGAAGTCTTCACCGGCTCTCCGGGCAAGTATGTGCCATTGAAAGATACCATTCGTGCATTCAAGGGCATTCTGGAAGGTGAGTATGACGCGCTGCCTGAACAGGCTTTCTATATGGTTGGTTCCATTGACGAAGCGGTTGAGAAGGCCAAGTCTATGTAAAACTCAGGCACCGGAAATAGTTTTTGTATTTCCGGTGTCCGGATTGAGGGGCATCGAAAATTGCTCCTGCATTTTCGATATACCGTCCATCCATGGACATAAGGTGACTCATAATGGCTTTAACCGTAGATTGTGACATTGTTAGTGCCGAGCAGGAAATCTTCAAAGGTCAGGTTGAGATGTTGATTGCTACCGGCTCTCTTGGAGACCTGGGTATTACTCCCGGGCATACACCATTGCTGACCGAACTGAGACCGGGTCCGATCCGTCTGGTTACCGAAGGCGGTGAAGAAGAAGTTTTCTACGTTTCCGGTGGCTTTCTTGAGGTCCAGCCAAACCAGATCAAGATTCTGGCAGATACCGCACTGCGTGCAGATGACATGAATGAAGCGGCGGCTGAAGAAGCCAAGCGTCAGGCAGAAAAAGCCCTGGAAAACCAGAGTGGTGAATTCGACTACTCAAGAGCAGCAACCCAGTTGGCCGAAGCCGCTGCCCAGCTGAGAACACTTCAGGCTATTCGCAAGAAACTGGGAAAGTAAACCCGATTTCATCCCTGCCACAAAACCCTGTTAAATCAGGGTTTTTGCAGGGCCTATAGAAATAAGGTTGCTGGCCCGGTTTAAACAACAACAACAACTCAAAAAACAACGTTCGTGACCAGATAAAAGGACACAGTAATAATCTGAGTACGTTTGTCTGATCGCTCTAGTACATGGTTTCAATGAGTTTGACGGGTTGTCGTTACCATAAGCCTTTGGTAACTGTTCAGCACCCCCACATAAATCTGGAATTTTCTGATTTCTATACCATCCTCTTAAGCACCATTTTTCCACAATATTCGCCAGCATGATTCCAGAACTACCCGCAACTATGTCGGCTGAGATTCTCTTGAAAGAGAATGCAGAGCTGCGGATGAGAGTTGCCTGTCTGGAAGAGCGATGTCGAGAATTGGAAGAAAAGGTTGGCAAGAACAGTCAAAACAGCAGCAAGCCGCCATCGTCTGATGGTTATCAAAAACCTTGTAAAAACAGTAATTCTCCAGATCATTCTGACGACCTTTCCGCAGATAAAGGTACCGATCCATCGGATGAAAAACCCAATCCTAGAAAGTCTGAGACAGTCTTCTGGTAATAAAGCCGGTGGAAAGAAAGGGCATCAGGGCACTTGTCTTAAACAGGTCGATATCCCTGACTATATTGAGTACCTTCCGGTTAAAGAATGCAATAAATGTCAGGCGTCTCTTCTTGATAGTGAGCCGGTCAAATATATTGAACGACAGGTGTTTGAACCAGGGAGACCGGGTGAATTTGAAGTAACGGCCCATAGAGCTGAAGTAAAAATCTGCACTTGTGGTTGTCGGAATCAGGCTGAATTCCCGGAAGGTGTTACCGCTGCCGCACAATATGGCTCAGCCACACAGGCTATGGCCGTCTATCTTAACCAATACCATTTCCTGCCTTTTAAGCGCGTGTCAGAGTATTTTAATACTCTCTATAAAATGAGTGTAAGTGCAGGCACTGTCGCCAATTTTGTGGCCAGAACCTATGAAAATCTGGCTTCTACTGAAGAGGTTATTCGTGACGCCTTGCGGGAATCGTCTGTTGCCGGAGCCGATGAAACGGGTATGCGGGCCGAGGGCTCTTTGCACTGGCTACACGTTATGCGGGATGAACAATGGACGCTCTACTACTTGTCTGAAAAGCGAGGTCGTGAGGCCATGGACACGATGGGCATACTGCTAACATTTGCAGGCGTTCTGGTTCATGATCATTGGAAATCCTATTTTGCATATGCGGCAACTCACGTACTTTGCAATGCCCATCACCTGAGGGAGCTTTTGGGTGTTGTTGATAGGGACAGCAATCAACTGGCGTTGCGATTGATGAAGCTACTGAGGCTTTCCTGGCATTACTGCAAGGGCTTTAAGACCATAGGTATGCTACAGATGCCAAGTGTTGTCTGTGAACGAATCGAGAAGATTTATGACCGGTTGCTTCAGCGGGCTCTAATGAAAGAAGTCGTCTATATGGAGAAGCAACGAGAGGAGCTTAAGCGCAAGAAAGTCAAGAATACTAAAGCTTACAATCTCTTCAAACGACTCACTGAGTTCAAGGCTGAGACACTGCGCTTCATGTCAGATTTTACCATTCCCTTCGATAACAATGGCAGTGAGCGGGATGTTCGAATGGCCAAGTTAAAGCAGAAAATCTCAGGCTGCTTCAGGAGTGCAGACGGTGGTTCTATGTTTGCACGGATTCGCAGCTATTTGTCGTCTGCCAGAAAACAGGGAATGGACATATATCAATCACTTCATAGAGCTGTTCGGAATTACTGTAATATGCCTTTGCTCAGTGCTGAATAGTTACAGCCTTTGTACTCCGTTCGTCCTGAGGCTCTATGTTTCTTGTCAACATAATTTTCAACAATTATCAGTGGAAATTTTAGAGCCTTGTTGAAACTTTAAACAAAACGAAACCACTGCCAAGAACCCTAGCCGTTAGCAGTTTCAAGGTCCTCCCTGCATTATCTCAGGTCCTTGATGGCCCAGTGATAAGCCTATAAAGCACTTTGCATTACAGGGGAACGATACATAGCCATATCAAATGCTTTCTTACTACGCCATACGCTGAACGCAATTCGCAGCAGTTTGCGCATCACCGCCACCAAAGCCTGAGTACAACTCATTCTGGACGTGTAGTGCTCATACATTGGTTTAAATGCGCCACGGCAAGCTGACATCGCTACGTTGTACAACAAACGGCGACCTTCGCTTGAACCTTGCTTGCTCAGTCTGCGGCGACCGCGTTTCGTGCCAGAGTCTTTAAACTGCAGATCAAGTCCAAAAAAGGCAATGAATTGATCTCCAGATTTGAAGTCTCCTCTGGCCATTTCGTTGGAAAAAAAGGCCGAACTCAATGCACCAAAGCCCGGAATACTCTTCATCGCCTTAAAGCCTTCCTGTTGCTCCGGATCTTCGTTTTTCATGGTTTCCATGATCTTTTTTTCCAGCTCATCGATCAATTTTTTCAGGGCCTCCAGGGCATCATTGAGCATTGTTAGCTCAACAGGCATTGACTTACACGTCATTGAAATAGCCTGACGATGCCTGACTACTGACGCACGATGGTTCGTTAGCATTTTAATCACTCAAGTTACGCACCTTGCTGAAAATCAGCCATTATTGGTGGCATGAAAAATGATCTCATAGAACTTTATTCTGACTACCTGTTGTCGTCGTCTGGGAAGACCACTGCAACGGGAGTGTCAGAGCTTTTGGATAATGTCTACAGTCATGACCAATTCACCCGATTGCTTTCAAACAATGAGTTTACCAGTCGTGACTTATGGCTTTACGTTAAACCCGTCGTGCGACAGGTTGAGTGCAGTGATGGGGTTTTGATCTTTGACGATACGATTCAGGAAAAGCAGTTCAGCAAAGAGAATGCCCTGAACACCTGGCATTTTGATCATACAAAAAATCGCACCGTGAAAGGTATAAATCTGCTCAATGCACACTACCATGCCGGAGATGCGTCGATTCCTGTCGCCTATAAATTGATCGAGAAAACCATCCTGTACACCGACTTGAAGACAAAAAAGGTAAGACGATATGCAGAGCAAACCAAAAATGAAATGATGCGGGAGATGCTGATGATTTGCTGCCATAACCAGCTTATGTTCCGCTATGTCCTTGCAGATAGCTGGTTTTGCTCAAACGACAATATGATGTTTATTCGACACGACTGTAATAAACATTTCCTGATGGCGATGAAGTCAAACCGCAAGGTATCCCTCAGTCTGGACGACAAATTACAAGGCCGTTCACAGCGTATAGATACTGTTGATTTTTCAGAAGATAAGCCTGTACAAGGGTGGATAGCAGGTGTCGATTTCCCTGTTCTGCTATACCGTCAGGTCTTTAAAAACAAAGACGGAAGCACAGGCATTCTCTATCTGGTTTGCAGCGATCTTGACTGTGATGCCGAGACTCTCAAGGCAATCTACGAGAAACGGTGGAAAGTCGAGGTCTTCCATAAAACGCTGAAATCGAATGCGTCAATGGCCAAGTCACCGGCGCATACTGTGAGAACACAGAGTAATCATATCTTTCTTTCAATTTACTCAGCCTTCAGGTTGGAAGTATTGTCATTGAAAGTAAATCTGAATCACTTTCAGCTCAGAGCCAAAATCTATATGGCAGGGCTGAAAGCTTCGTTGGGGCAGCTGAGAGAGCTGTTAGCTGCGTAACTTCAGTTAATCAGTTCCTGGTTGGCTGTGGCTGGCCTCCAGGGCTTTAGACTGTCATGTTCATTGCTCAGATAACGTCGAATAATTGCAGCATCTGCCTTATCGCTCTTTTGCCGACGACCTATTCCGGCTGCGTAATGATACACAGCCCTTGGGTTAAGTACATAAACGGTATGACCATGCTGGAATGCAACAGAAGCCAGTAATGAGTGGTAACGACCCGTTACTTCCATGGCAATAGCTGTTGCCCGAGGCAAAGAAGCGACCCACTCTGTAATTGCGGTGAGTGAGTTGTCAATGCGTTCAACAGAACCATTGTGCAGACAAATGTCTAACCATCGAGAAGCCACATCCACACCAACGAAGTTAGTTACCATTTCCATAGTACAGTCCCTGATGTAATCTTTATGCGGATGGGGTGACCACAGGCTGGCGTTAGCTTGCGAAAATTGTCTGCTGCAGGGCAGTAACGCTCCTAATCGTCGCTCATGCTTGTGGGTGGGGACTTCTCAGTCAGTCTGTCCTGAAGGCAGTAAGCAGTCGATGCCCCTCACCCCGTCTCTGTACTTATACAAGTAATCAGAGACAGGTTAAACATACAAGCCTGTCGAAGGGCGCAAACTCTGGCCCATGATAGATCGTGCCAAACACCCTTCGACTCCGCTCAGGATGAACGGAGATGGTACACGTCAATCTCATTAAAATGATTTACTGGTACAGAAAAGCGCTAATACCCATACAGCCGAGCTTCATCGATTTTACTGATTATTTTTTAAGTGTTCCTGACTTGTGATGTTCAAAGGTCGATTTTTCGTTAGCAACCAGTGCGGCATTCAGTTTATCAAAAATGTAATTATAGTTGTCAGCAAAAGCCTGATCATTCGAAACTGAATCACTTTCATACAGGCTATTAATTTTTGTGCTGACGTCTTTAATTATTTGCTCCAGGTGAGTATTTCCAGACTGAGTCACTCCCATCACCGCATTTTCTACTATTTTTTGGGGTAAAACATATAGTCCACAAGGGTCTCCCGGAAAGGTAACCCAATCAGGAACACCCAGTATTTCTTCCGGTTTTAATGGGATATCAGGAAGCCTTGCGGTCATCGTGGTATCAAAATCACGGTAAATAAGGTTTCCATCAACACCGGATAGTTTGTCAGAGTTGAAAAGGACAATACATCGCTGTAAGTCAACATAAATTGCTTTTTGCCCGCCACTTAATGGTAATGGTTGAGCAAGAAAATCCAGTTTATCCAGTTGCTCTTTATTTAATTGATTGATTTGTTGTTGTAATGCATTAGAAACCAATATGGATATGTTCTTATTGGCTAAATCAAAAATCATCGACAGTTGGCTGCCGTTGAATATCTGCATCCATGGATTTTTAGCAACGATATTTGTCCAAACAGACCTGCTATCGTCGCCATAAACAGAGCTGAATCTGCCATCACTATGGCCAATGGCGGTGACTACTCTGTTAACAAGCTCAAACTTCTGTCTTGTACCTTGCATTTCTATCCAGCTAAAATAGCTTTTTAATTTGCATAATGATTCATTGTTAACCAGATTTTTATTAAGATCTGCGTAATCATAAACGTGTAATTTTGAGTGTTTTTTTTCAAGGTCCCCGAAAAAATCACCAATAGCCTCTATTTGGTCACTATCGAGCAATTCAGGCTGAAAAATTTCAAATACAAGATGCAGTGTCGGGGTATCCATTGGATAATCGTGATTTAACTGGTCAATAATGCAGTTTAATTGTTTCATTTCCTTTTGACCCAGTATGGGTAGATCTTTTACCAGCTTTTTAGAGTTACATTCATCATTAAAAATAACCCATTGCATGAATTGGTCAGATTTTCCTGGTAGCGTCTGAGTTTCAGTTTTTGAAGTTACTGAAGATGCAATTTTACGACTATTTATCGCTTTATTTTCTGACGGAGTTGTGCTGGAACAGATTTCAGAACTTTTTATTCCGACTTGCTCATGATGAGCCGTGACTGCTTTTAAATCAAAAATCGGTACTGACTGTTCATTTTGGATTGTTTGTACAGGGTAACGGTATTGATTACATTGGCTTTTATCAATCATGATTGTATTCATCTGTTTATATTTCAATAATTGGTAGTTTATTAAGGTTGGTGTTTTAAACCATGAATTCAACGGTATTTACCTAAACAGCCTGTTAGGAAAGCTAACACTAAGAGAAAAGTTCAATACGCTTCATCTGGAATTTATTTCACTGTTCATTTATAGTGCATTTTTCGATACCGCCTACCTAACTCCATGCCGTTAAATAATTCTCTTTTGCCTTCCATGCAATACGATGCCGTTATTATCGGGGCCGGGGCTTCCGGGTTGATGTGTGCACTGACAGCGGGTGATCGCAGCCGAAAGGTGCTGGTCATCGACCATGCCAACAAGATTGGTAAAAAGATTCTGATTTCCGGTGGTGGTCGCTGTAACTACACCAATATGTACGCTGAACCGGCAAACTATCTTTCCGGGAATCCCCATTTCTGTAAGTCGGCACTGGCTCGTTATACACAGTGGGATTTTCAGGCGCTGGTGGATAAGCACCGTATTCCCTGGCATGAGAAAACCCTGGGGCAGCTGTTCTGTAACCAGCAATCCAGCGATATAGTGGCGATGCTGGTGGAGGAGTGTAGAAAGTCTGGTGTCACCATTCGCCTGAAAACAGCATTACACCACGTTAGCCCATTGGATGATTTATCCGGATTTTTGCTGGATACCACGTTGGGAGCGATTCGCTGCACATCGCTAGTCGTGGCAACCGGTGGCTTGTCATTCCCCACCATGGGAGCTTCCGGTCTCGGTTATGAATTGGCGGAGCAGTTTGGACACCCGTTAATAGAGAGAATGCCAGGCCTGGTGCCATTCACAATGGATAAACAGTGGCTCTCTCATTTTATTGAGTTATCAGGAGTCAGTGCCGATGTCATCGCCAGCTGTAACGGGCAGAGCTTTCGTGAAAATGTGCTCTTTACCCACAGAGGACTGAGCGGGCCGGCCATATTGCAGATTTCTTCCTACTGGCGGCCAGGCAATAAAGTTGCTATCAACTGGCTACCTGGCCTATCCATAAAAGACTGGTTTAACGAACTGAGAGAATCGAAGCCAAAGGCTGAGATTCGCTCGGTACTGTCAGATCAATTGACCAAACGATTGACAGCTGCTCTGTGCACCTTTGGCGAGCTACAGGCATTGACGGACAGTGGTTGTAAACCAGTTAACCGGTTTTCTCCAACAGAGCTACAACGTCTGGCTGAAAGTCTGGAGTCCTGGGAAGTGATGCCAGCAGGCACCGAAGGGTATAAAAAAGCAGAAGTCACACTGGGCGGTGTCGCAACCAACAATATTTCATCCAAAACCTTTGAGAGTCAGAACCAGTCAGGGCTTTATTTTGTTGGTGAGGTACTGGATGTGACCGGCCACCTTGGGGGGTTCAACTTCCAGTGGGCATGGGCTTCAGGGCATTGTGCCGGGTTGTATGTGTGAATTGTGTGTTGAACCAATAGAGCCCGAAACAGTCTTACAGGTGAATAGCTACAAATTATGAACATTTCAAAGAATGCATTTCTTCTTGCCAGGATAAGGAAATTTCGGGGCTTTTGGCCAAAGCCATTAACCATGCATGTAATGCAATGGAGATAAGTCAGTATCTTGATGCATCATGTTCCAGTCAGTTAGGATGCTGTCTTCGTATTGTCGCATTATTTCCTGTTGAGAATGTACCAGCTAGCTTTCCGGGGATGAATTGAACGATCTTGCTTCTGCCTTTTTTACCAGAGCGAACAAACTGGCCCCTAACAGGCAGGATCGGCTCAAAAATGAAGCCTGGAGGAAAGCAGAGTATGATTTTTTAGCAAGGCTAGGAGGCTGACCGAGAATAGCGCCCGTAGCGAGGATGGCAGAAAATTGAGGATAAAAAGCCGGAAATTTTTCGTGAATAGTGGTTCTATTTGCTAAAAATTCTCGGCTTTTTAGACCGATTTTCTGCCACCGCAGTAGGGCAGTCTATTCTCGGTCAGCCTCCTCGCGTCAGGATAACCAGCGTCCTCTGAAACCTCAGCCTCTTGGTGAGTTTTCAAAGCATCTACTCTGCATTCCCCTATATAAGAGACAATTGTCTCCTATGGCCAGTCAGGGTATTAAGCGCCAATAACCTCGGCAGTCACACGACGGTTCTGCTGACGACCTTCGATGGTATCGTTGTCGGCAACCGGCTTGCCTTCACCCATACCCACCGCATCAATACGCTCTGCGTCGATCCCATGCTTCTCGATCAGTTGCTGGCGGATGGTGTCGGCACGACGAACAGACAGCTGATCATTGTATGCTGCTTGTCCGCTGGCATCGGTATGACCTTCAATAAGGATGCGAACTTCCGGGTAACGCTGCAGGAACTCACCCATCTTGGCTATCTGATCACTGCCTTCCTGATTAACGACTTCGGAATCGAATGCGAAGTTAACCAGCAGATCAATGGCTTTCATTGGCTCACAGCCAGTCTGGTCAACGGTAATGCCTGCCGGAGTATTTGGGCACAGGTCGTCCTTGTCCAGTACGCCGTCGTAATCAGCATCAAGAACCGGTGTTGGCTCAACCGCTGCAATCACTTCTTCCTGAACCGGCTCAACCACTGCAACAGGTTCTGCCGCTTTGGCTACACTGCCAAAGGTCCAGGTCAGGGCAACATTCGCCATGGCTTCTGTCTGAGCGTAATCCAGGGTACGAACGGCACGAACATCACCACGGATAGCCAGGTTTGGAGTAAATGCCTTTCTCAAACCAAAACCGGCATTCATACGAGTGTCGTCGTGTTCACCTTCTGCGTCGAGGTCAACGTCCAGTTCGGAAATACCGGCAACAACGTAAGGGGTCAGTGAACCATCCCATGGTGTCAGGTCGTAGAAGGCGTCCAGACGGAATTCTTTAAGATCTGCATCTCCGCCTGTCTTCTGCTCTGTGGAGTACTGAGAGTAAATACCTTCGAAACTGAAACGATCGTTCATACGATAGCCAATACCGACTTCCGGTGCCACTTCGTTGTCCAGACCGCGGTAGCTGTCCAGACCGTTGTAAGCACCACCGATGGTAAATGTCAGTCCTTTATCCACGACCGGTGATGCCACTTCACTGGCAAGAACAGAACTGCTGACAGTTGTGCCAATGGCAATGGCAATCAGTGAGCGTGCGAAACCTTGCACTTTCATGGTGTCTTCTCTGCGTGTGTTTTGTGTTGTGTTTGGACCTTTGGAGCGCATGCGGCAAAGGGCGGAGGAGATAAGGTGATTTTTACGCCGGAATGAATACT
This sequence comes from Endozoicomonas sp. SCSIO W0465, assembly GCF_023716865.1. NCBI lineage: Bacteria > Pseudomonadati > Pseudomonadota > Gammaproteobacteria > Oceanospirillales > Endozoicomonadaceae > Endozoicomonas > Endozoicomonas sp. SCSIO W0465. The sequence continues at coordinate 6,693,676 of NZ_CP092417.1, read as the reverse complement.
CTGTAACTACGTATCTATACCTATGCATATAACTTATGCCGACGTGTGTGGCCAGTGTACTTGATTAAGCACTGTGCTTATTATTGCAATGGCAAAGCTTCTCAAAGAGAAGGTAAATGTGTGTAACACCGAAACAATTCTACCCCCAGAGATAACGACTGAAATGACAGGCTGCACCGTAATCAAATTAATTGCTGTCGATATGGATGGCACATTTCTGAAAGATAACAAAACGTATAACCGGGAGCGTTTTCTGGAACAGTTCAAGGCCCTGAAGGCTCGGGGTATTCGATTTGTTGTGGCCAGTGGCAACCAGTATTACAAGTTGCGATCCTATTTTGAGGGTATCGATGCTGGCGATATTGCTTACGTTGCAGAAAATGGCGGCTATGTTCACGATGGACAGCAGGCGTTGTTTGTTGCGGATATTGCAGTGGCAACCCTGAACCGTGTCTACCCGTTTCTGAATAGCCTGAAAGCGGTAACTGCCATTATCTGTGGCCGCGACAGCGCCTATGTTTTGAACACTGCTGATCCTGCAGAGGTGGCCAATGCCCGCAATCACTACCAGCGTCTTGAGTTGATACAAAGCTATCGGGATATAAACGACACAATTCTAAAGATCGCCATCAAAATGTCGCCGGATATTCACGAAAGCGTATTGGAAGCAGCAAGAAAGGAACTGGGTGATGTGCTGGTGTCGGTTACCAGTGGTCACGAGTGGATTGATCTGATTATTCCCGGTGTTCATAAGGCCCACGGTATCCATCTGTTGCAGGAACAGTGGAATATTGCCGACGATGAGGTGGCTGCCTTTGGTGATAGCGGCAATGATATAGAGATGCTGCAGAAAGCAGGCTTCAGTTTTGCCATGAACAATGCCAGCGACAGTGTCCGGCAGGTCGCCCGTTATTCAGCGCCTGCGAATAATGATGAAGGCGTTCTGGATACCATTGACCATATTCTCAGTGGTGAGCTGGATAAGCTGAGTTAAAATATCACGTTTGCTGGTACACCCTGATGAACGAAAATCACGTAGGTGAACGGGCTTTCATTCAGGAACCAGTCTCGATAATCGCGATGGTTTGTTTAGCTGATCCCGATAAGTGCTCAGGAAAAAATCTTTAAACAATACACATCCCTGGTCCATCTGCCTCACTTCAGGGTAGTAAAGGTTGAGCATCCAGTGGGCCGTCTGATAATCGGGCAGCAGTTTTTCCAGCTGCCCACTTCGGATACTGCTTTCAACCACGTATCGTGGTAAATAGGCGATTCCCATTCCCATTTTTGCAGCATCAAACAGCAGGTTGGTGTCACTGACTTCCAGGTTATCTGAAATATTAATCAAACGAACCTGACTTTCTTTACTAAAAGCCCACTGTCGTGAATGAGTCAGGGAGTCCGCATACAGGCAGGTATGCTCCTGCAGTTGTTCTGGATGATGTATCGGCTGGCGGGCTGTCAGATAGTCTGTTGAGGCGACCAGGACAAAGGGCTCGGTCAGCAAATTTCGTTTGACCAGGGGGAGCGTGGGATTTTCCTGAGGCTGGTATGACGTTTCGGCATTGATAATCAGGTCATAACGGCAGTACTGGCTCAAGCCATAGGGATTGATATCCAGTGAGAAACGCACTTTACGATATCGCCGGTTAAAGGCATTAATCACCGGGAGCAGTACGCTCTGTGCAAAGATCGGGGTGCAACAGATGCGCACCCGTCCCCGGGGCTCATCAACAAAGCTATCCATTTCCTGAATCAGCGAATATATGTTATCGCTGATGGGGCCGAATTTCTCAAACAGGCATTGCCCGGCCGAGGTCAGGATAAATGATGCGCCACGTCGACAATAAAGCTTAACACCCAATTGCGGTAAAAAAGCTAATCCAGGTCATAGTCTGTGCATGTTGTTGTAAGTAAAAGGTCCTCATCCATAGCCTGACTCTTGATCACATCTCTCCAGCGCTGAACTGCCGGGCTATCTGCCAGGTTTTTACCCGATCCTGCAATTTCGCCCAGCCTTCCCATACCACTAACCAGCCGGGCTGCCCTGTATGCTTTGAATCACCCCAACCACCAAGCCGAGCAATCGTTTGAAGCAGCCAAGTGACTGTTGGCGGCTTATCGGGCAACGCTTTTTTTTCATAGGTTAGCCAGAGAACCTGCCATTCATCATCACTGACCACCTCATTCGCGAGTGTTTTTTCACTCCAAAGCTTTCTGTCTTTGTGCTGCCTGTCATTCGGTAACATTTTTCTGTCTTTGTGCTGCCTGTCATTCGGTAACATTAATGCTTCACGGATTTGCATTAGTCTGACAGCGACAAACATTAATATGACCGCAAGTCGTTCAATGTTATCCGGAGATTGCAGACGAAGCCTTTCTACTCCTGCTCCCGATTTCCAAGCCTTATGGAACTCTTCTATTCGCCATCGGAGCTCGTAAAATCGAATGATAGAGCGACAGTCTTCGAATGTTTCAATATCTTCAGTTGTCAATAGTACCCAGTGCAAACGGTCTTCGGAGTCATTGCCAATCTCTTCAGCCGACACAATATTCATAGTTACCGGTTCCGGCCTGCCGCCTGGCCTTTGCGGCGCCTGTATTGTCATCTTCTTTCTTTTGACCTGCAGCGTTGCCTTTCGCTTCTTTCTACCTCCTTTTTGAGGAACCACTATCGTATATTTCCCCAACACTTCAGTCTGAGCTAAGGAATCAAATAATAAGAGTTCGCCATCCACCAGGATTCTGTTTTGTGTAGCTCTTACAACAAACCGCTGTCGGTTATCCAGTTTGTAGTGCATATATTCGTATATATCCGCCTCCCGGTCGCAAACACTGATGATGTCAGGCATTTTACCCCCCATCCTTTGTTCTGTGTTTTCAGAGGCTCTTTGCCACTTAAAGCTTTCCTTTCCCTCGTAAGGTAGCTGACGACGTTGGTTCTTTTTCCCCCGCTGAACGTCCTCTCTAACCCATCGTTCTTGATCAATAAGCCCAATGCTTCGCTCTGTATCCGCATCAACCAAGAAGACAGAGTGGACGTGGAATCCTCTGGTTTTAGAGCCTTCAGGACCTCCAAGATCACCAAGCTCGGATCTGACAGCATGTTTATAACCCAGGGTTGTTGTATCTTCGAGAGCCAGAAGTAGGCGAGACTGTCTCGCTATTTTGGCAGTTGCCTGAAAGCCTGCCTCAGCTATTGCTTCAGGCTTTACGGCCTCATTCTCAATCAGCCGGTAAGCTCCAGTTACCAGTGCGGTATAACCTTCGCATGAAGATGACAAAGAATTACCGGTATGAGCTGAAAGCTCGGCAGCAACTTTGACAAGTCGTTTTGTACGTCGAGTATCGCCCAAATCAGCACATCCAAAAGTTAGTTCTGACCATGGTTTAGGAGAAAGTGGAAGCATGACCTGTTTTATCAGTGAGAAATGATAGAACAAGGTAGCTATTTGTGATCAAGAGACAGATCCATAGCCAGGGCAGTGGTTTGACGTTAAAAGCTCAGCTTCGGTATGCCGTAAGTAGCTAGTTCTCGTCCAAAAACACAACCAATTGAAAACTGTAGATTTTACCCTGAAAAATTAAGTGGAGCCCTACTGCTATCTGGCGACTAAACTTCCCAAGAGCAAGAAACATAAGGGATTGCCAAAAACAGAGGACTCCAAATGCGCAAAAAACGCAACCCGCAGTGTAGTATGGAACTCCATTACGTACCTCATGAAATCTGCTCCCAGCTTTCCGGTATCTCGCAATGGCTTGACGCCCATCCACAGTTCAATGACTGGATTTATGAGGACTTAAGTTCTGGTGATAAACAGAACACTGGGCGGAACGGACTATCAGCAGAATCCGTTCTTCGTGCGGCACTCCTGAAACAGTATTTGAATTGTGATTATGACTACTTGTCGTTTGTTTTGATGGACTCCATGCTCTTTCGAGACTTTTGTCGCCTCGAACCAAACCAGCGCCCCAGTCGCTCCAGTTTGCATGGGCTCATCAGCCTTCTTACTGCATCTACATGGGAACGGATTAATAACTGTCAGCTAATGACCGCTAAAGATCAGGGTATTGAAAAAGGGCGCACTGTGGCTATTGACAGCACAGTCACCGAATCGGATATCAAACCTCCTTGCGACAGTGATCTTTTAGCCAGTTCCGTTAAAGAAATTTGTCGGCTGCTGGAACGGGGACAAACACTGACAGCGACACCGCTTTATGAATATACCCATCACAACCGAGCCGTAAAAGATGCGGCCAGAAAATGCATCTACGCTGGCAAAGAAGAGCGGCATCAGCATTATAAAAAACTGCTGCAGTTGACCCGAAAATCCCGGAAGGTACTTATCGAAGCTACTGTCACGCTAGCAAACGCCCGTCAGCAGGGGCAGTGTCTCCTGGCTGATGATGCCGACAAGTGGCAGGCCGATGTGGATCACCTGTTACCCCTGGTGGATGCAATAGTCTCCCAGACAGAGCGCAGGGTCTTTAAGGGTGAAAAGGTGCCAGCCCAGGAAAAAGTGGTTAGCCTGTATGAACCCCATACGGATATCATCGTAAAAGACAGGCGGCAAGTACAGTATGGCCATAAACTGAACCTGGTTCAGGGAAAAAGTCGATTGATCCTGGACCTGGTTATTGAGGAAGGTAACCCAGCGGATTCGGACCAATTCATTCCGATGATGGAAAGACAAAAAGAAATTTATGGTCGTGTACCTCGCCAGACAAGCGGTGACGGCGGATACGCGTGTCGCGCTAATTTGGAAAAAGCCAAGGCCATGGGAATCAGCGATGTAGCTTTTAATAAGAAGCGCGGACTTGAAGTCGAAGAGATGACTAAAAGTCAGTATGTGTATAAAACGCTCTTTCGCTTCCGGGCAGGTATTGAAGCGGGAATTTCGTGGCTAAAGAGATGTTTTGGGCTATCACGTTGCCACTGCAAGGGTTCTGAGCGTTTTGATTCTCATTGCTGGTTATCGGTGGTCTGTTACAACCTGGTGATTCTGGCCAGACACCCGGCACCATCCTGATAGCCACCTCCACGCTACATGAAAGTACCTTTCCAGCATGGTGGGAGGATGTTTTCTGCCTGCTTTTCGCGTTTTTCTCCAATATCCGTCCCAGATTAGAGAAAAAAAGGGAAGAGTTTTTGCGGCTCTCTGGAATTTCAGGAAATATCAAAACGAACGTACAATCTAATTATGATTGCCTGATGCGTTTTTGGACGAGAACTAGCTAACCGTTACCAAAAATTAAATTAAACGGTTAGACATCAGGAACAAATTCCTATCCTTTCGGTCTAAATGCTGCATTTGGCCGAAGTGCTGTAGATAGGGTGTAATAACAAACAGACTATTTTGAGAAGTGTCAATCAAAGGTGGGAGCAGTTTACCAATGATCAACAAAACCTATCCACTTATTTATTCAAAAGATCCCTTTACTCTTTTTTCTTAATTAAGGGCTCATGAGAGAGGAGTTTTCATAATGCATGGTATTAATCATAATCAGTTATCAAGTGCTCAGGATCAACATCATCAACATATTGATCCAAAGCCGTCGGATACCACTTCAAGGCAGCAGTGGCTGAGTAGCAAGGCAGCCCGGACTGTAAACCGGCTTTCGAGTGGCCTTCGATCCATACCGAACCCTGTGTACATGCTGCTTTCCGCTCCGGGTCGTGTTATTGCCCTTCTCTCGCTCGCTGGCAGGAGCATTGCTGATGTTACTTCAGCCTCTGCTTCTCCCGCATCAATGCAAATGGAATCGAACCTGACGGCAGTAAACTCGTCCATACCGGTTCCTTCAAATCCACCTGTTGTCCTCCCAAAACAAGATCCGGCCTGGATGGCAAAGCTAAGAGAGCATAATACGCTTACCGACAAAAGTGATGAAGCAGAAGGCAGTTATCCATTTATGTCAGGGGATGGTGACGAATGGGAAACTGATACTGACGATAACGATGCCATAAAACCCAAAAGTCATACCCATGAAACAAGAGTGCAATCCAATCTATTGGAGATTTTTGAACAACAAGCTCAGAGTGATGCCATTGATTCAGAAATAGTTGAGTCTGAAACAATGGGGGCCAAAAGTACCCGTAATGAAGAGGCAGTATCCTCTCGACAAAAACGCGCACCCATAGCCTCTTATCGTGGAGGTGGTGGTCGTGGTGGTTCTAGCCGAGGCAGCTCAAGTCGTGGTGGATCCAGAAGTCGTGGGTCGAGACGTGGTGGATCCCGGTGGGGAGGAAGCAGAACCCATTCAGGCGTAAGATCCAAGAGTAGTTTACCTAAGCGTGGTGGCTCCTCTAAGGTTGCCTTTCATGGCTATCGTCGTCATGGTTCATACGTGTATAAGGAATATGTCAGGACAACCAGAGATTATTACACGGGTAAGCATTGGCTTAAAATAGGCGGCCAAAAGGTTGATTTATACAAAAATTCACTCCATACCCAATCTGGACACTTGAAACATCACATCACTACATCCCAAGGGTCTAGGTATAAAGTAGCCCAAGTAAAAAGTTGGTCGCAAATAAAAACCGACCATGGAATTACAATAAATGCTCTATCCAAGGTTGCACAGTTTAAACATGGCGATAGCTTATTTAAGCTTGCTGCGTGCAGCATATTTTTTAATACACTGTGGAACAACTCGTTGGAAATGTATTTTTTATCGGGACAAAACACTTTATTAAGACTGTTGTTTAAAACTAATGACTCTGATAATACCAAAATAGATATAGGGTATTACGAAAATAACACTGATGAACAACCAACGTCGGGTATCAGTAGCCCTGCTGCAGCAAATGAAACGGTAACAGACTCAAGTAGAGAAAATAAAAAGTTCATCAGGATTGCCACAATACCCAAAGGTGACAATTTGAGATTTGCCATACTTAATAACGAGCAGCCTAAGCGTGAAATCTCGCCAACACCCGTAAGTAAAAATAATGGATCAACTTCGGAAATATCCAGCAGGATTACCCCAGAGCCTGATTATACGCCAGCATTACAAAACTCAAATCATACCAATATCAACGACACAGCTTTGGTAAAAGAAACATTCAACCCGATTTACGCTAATAACACTGAAGCTAACAATATTACCAGAATAAACGCTTTGCTGGCTCAGCAAAACATTTCCACCAGCGCAAAAACACAACTGGTAATAATGGGGGGGGATGAAAAACCAGAAATTATCCCGCTATCCAATCTTGTCGATAAATTCTTGTTCCATAGCGATAATGACACTCTCTTGACTTATTCAATGAATGGCCCAAAAGTTTATAATGATTATTTCGGGCATTGGATTTATAGCCCACTAAATTCAGCCACTGAGAATTCTGGCAACATGTTATGGACAGTCATGGCGACGATAGCTGCACAAATGCAGCAACTGCTACCAAGTGAATCATGACTTTGCAAATTTGCAAAGTCATGATTGCAGAGGTGCTGTTCTGCTTTTTTCAAAAACTCGAATAATAGGTCTCAACCAGTTTCAGGGGTTTACACAGCCTCTTCAACGGATGAGACCACAACGATGCAACTCAAACCCATTATCAGCCCGGAGCAGGCTGTAGAAAAAATCAAACCCAATGATCGGGTGATGATTGGTGGTTTTATGGCCACCGGATCACCTCTGAATGTGATTAATCATCTGGTACATCTTGGCACTGCAGAACTGAACATCATCTGTACCGATACCGGTTATGCCGACAAAGGAATCGGGCAGTTAATCTCCAGCAGACAGGCGAAAAGCGTTAAGGCTTCACACATTGGTTTGAATCCGGAGACCGGACGGCAGATGAATACCGGCGAACTGGAAGTCGAGCTGATTCCTCAGGGTACTCTGGCAGAACGCATCCGCTGTGGGCGCGCGGGCGTGGGCGGCTTTCTGACCAAAACCGGTTTGGGCACCACGGTTGAAGAGGGTAAACAGAAGGTCACTGTCGAAGGTGAAGAGTATCTGCTGGAGCTCCCGTTAACGGCAGATGTCGCCTTGGTTAAAGCCTCCATTGTCGATAAAGCGGGCAACTGCATTTTCAATAAAACCACCAAAAACTTCAACCCACTGATGGCGACTGCGGCAAAGCTGGTCATTGTTGAGGCTGAGCGAGTGGGCGAAGTGGAAGCCGATCACTTCACGCTGCCAGGCACCTTCGTCGATTTTATTGTTGCGGTTTGAGGAGTAAGGGACATGGATAAGCAGGCATTACGTAACCGCATCGTTAAACGGGTCGCTGAAGAACTGAAGCCAGGCAGTCTGGTTAATCTGGGCATCGGTATGCCAACGCTGGTGGCCAATCACGTCAGCGATGATATGGGCATTCTTTTCCAGTCTGAGAATGGCATGATCGGTATTGGCCGTGATGCAGTAACCGACGATAACCTGGATGTGGATATTACCAATGCGGGGGGCAGCCGGTCAGTACCGTACCCGAAGTTTCCTATTTTGACAGCAGCCTCTCTTTCGCCATTATCCGTGGTGGCCATGTGGACAGTACGGTGCTCGGTGCACTGGAAGTGGATGCTGAAGGCAACCTGGCTAATTGGATTATTCCCGGAAAAATGGTGCCCGGTATGGGCGGCGCCATGGATCTGGTGACAGGGGCAAAGCAGGTCATTATCGCCATGGAGCATTGCAATAAAAATGGTGAGCCTAAAATCCTCCAGCATTGCAACCTGCCACTGACGGCAAAAGGTCAGGTCAACCTGATAGTTACTGAAATGGCGGTCATTGCGGTCACTGAAAACGGACTATTGTTAACAGAAATCGCGGTGGATACCACCGTAGAGCAGGTCATCAACGCCACGGGTGCAGAACTGAACATTGCCAGCGACCTGAAAACATTCGGAGAGATTGAATAATGCAAGGCTCTTTATCAATAGAAGACGTAGTGATTGTCAGCGCTGCCCGTACTCCCATTGGTTCGTTCAATGGTGCCCTGGCTTCGGTTACCCCTGCTCAGTTGGGTATCTGTGCGGCAAGGGGTGCCCTGGAAAAAGCCGGGGTTAAGGCAGAAGAGGTACAGGAGCTGATTCTGGTAATGTACTGGGTGCAGGGCAGGGCATGAATATTGCCCGCCAGGTAGCCTTGGGTGTTGGTATGTCCACAGAGAGTACCGCCTATAACGTCAGCAAGGTCTGTGGTTCTGGCTTGAAGGCGTTTGCCCTGGCGGCCCAGGCCATTGCCTGTGGTGATATTGAGGTTGCCCTGGCGGGTGGCTCCGAAAACATGAGTCAGGCGCCTTATGTTTTACCCAAGGCCCGCTGGGGCCAGCGCATGGGGCATGGCCAGCTTCTGGATACCATGATCAGCGACGGTTTGACCGATGTCTTTAAAGACTATCACATGGGTATTACTGCAGAAAACCTGGCAGAGCACTATCACATCAGCCGTGAAGCGCAGGATGAGTACGCAGCCAGAAGTCAGGAACGGGCACTGGCTGCTCAGGAAGCCAACCGGTTTGCCGGGGAAATCGTACCGGTTGAGGTCGTGGACAGAAAGCAGACCGTGGTCGTCGATAAAGACGAAGGTCCGAGAATCACGTCGGTGGAAAAACTGGCGCAACTGCGTCCTGCTTTCAGCAAGGATGGCTCGGTCACGGCGGGTAATGCATCCAGCATTAACGATGGTGCTGCCATGCTGTTGCTGATGTCCCGCAGTAAAGCCCGGTCCCTGGGGCTGAAACCCATGGCGGTGATCAAGGCCTCTGCTTCTGCCGGTGTGGCACCGGAAATGATGGGCTATGGACCTGTACCGGCCACCAGGAAGGCTCTGTCCAGAGCCGGACTGACGGTGGCGGATATTGATCTGGTTGAGGCCAATGAGGCGTTTGCGGTTCAGGCGCTTTCAGTGGTTGAAGGTTTGGAGCTGGATCCGGAGAAAACCAACGTCAATGGTGGTGCAGTGGCACTGGGTCATCCGATTGGCGCTTCCGGTGCCCGGATTCTGGTCACACTCCTGCATGAAATGGAGAAACGTGAAGCCCGCCATGGCCTTGCCACATTGTGTATTGGCGGTGGTATGGGGATTGCCATGGTGGTGGAGCGGGAATAAACCTTCCTCAACAACGTGCCAAAATAGCAGCCCTCTATTTTCAGCAGGGCCTATTGAACCACACAGCACATAAAACAGCCTTGCCTTTTCCAGTGCAAGTACTGTGATCTCTGTGGTGCCAGTAAATAACCAACAATTATTTCACTCATGTTACGCACCTGCTAACCGCTGAAGCTCTTGGAACGAAGATCTCAATGCAGACAGGTACAGCTTCGCCCTCAGCTCAAAATGGTTCAACTTGAGCTTACTGGCCAAGACTTCAAGGCGAAATACTGAATAGATTGACATAAACAGATGATTACTTTGGGTTAACACTGTGTGACTGGGCGACTTTGCCATGGAGGCATTCGATTTCAGCGTTTTATGAAAGACTTCGACTTTCCACCGTTTCTTGTAGATTGTCTCTAAAGCCTCGGCGTCACACTCCAGATCGCTGCACAACAGATAGAGAATACCTTTACTGCCATCGTAACTATTCAGCACTGAGCAAAGGCATATTACAGTAATTCCGAACAGCTCTATGAAGTGATTGATATATGTCCATTCCCTGTTTTCTGGCAGACGACAAATAGCTGCGAATCCGTGCAAACATAGAACCACCGTCTGCACTCCTGAAGCAGCCTGAGATTTTCTGCTTTAACTTGGCCATTCGAACATCCCGCTCACTGCCATTGTTATCGAAGGGAATGGTAAAATCTGACATGAAGCGCAGTGTCTCAGCCTTGAACTCAGTGAGTCGTTTGAAGAGATTGTAAGCTTTATATTCTTGACTTTCTTGCGCTTAAGCTCCTCTCGTTGCTTCTCCATATAGACGACTTCTTTCATTAGAGCCCGCTGAAGCAACCGGTCATAAATCTGGGGCTTTTACAGGTTGGCGGATGAAAAGTGAGGGGTTGCAACAGAAATAGCCTTCAGAGGAAGATTGATTTGTAAGGATCAAAACTTCTGAAGGATCAGACATGTCTGCAACCCCATCACTTCGTCCTATGTTCGCATTTCCTGGCTGGGTAATCGAGCGAATTGATATTGACTGGAATATCAAACATGCCTTTGTCCATCTCCGTCGGGATGGCCGTATACAACACGTCAGATGTAGTAAGTGCGAAACACCTATGGGGCAGATGAAGACAAACGATCGAAGCGTTCAGGATCTGCCACTGGGGACTCTTCAGGTAAATCTTCTCTTCACTGCATTTCAAGGGCGTTGCTCTCGTTGCGGTAATATAGAAACAGTCACGCCTCCGGGGCTTGCACCTAAAGCTCAAGCAACAGAGCGACTTAAAAGGCATGTCAGCCATCTATGCCGCTATATGCCATGTGACAAGGTTCCTGAATTCATTGCTATCTCTGGCGGCACCGCTCGTCGCTGGGATAAAGAGATGCTCATGAAGATGCTGCCTGCACCCAAGCGGGATGGTATTCGCGCTCTTCTTATCGATGAAAAATCCATTGGTAAGGGGCATCATTTTTTAACCGTTGCTCTGAATGCTGATACCGGTGAAACGCTGTTCCTTGGTGAAGGAAAAAAGAAAGAAGTTCTGGATCGGTTCCTTTCCAGTCTGACAGAAGAACAAAAAGCAAGCATTGAATGCGTTGGTATTGACCGTGGTGGAAGCTATCAGGCTTCAGTGAGAGAGCATCTGCCAAACGCCGATATTGTATACGACAAGTTTCATATTATTGCCAATTACAACGATGTGATTGACCAAATCAGGCGCAGGGAGTGGCGACAGGCAGAAGAAGAGGACAAGCCGTTTATCAAAGGGCAACGCTTTAACCTGTTCAGAAATCCTGAGAATTTAACACCAAAAGGGCAAAGTAATCTGAAGGAGTTGTTAGCCATGAATGAGGATCTCAATCAGGCATATATCCTGAAAGATATGCTAAAACAGCTATGGACGTACAAATATAAAGCCTGTGCCAGAAAGTGCCTGGACAACTGGATAGCACTTGCCAAAGAAACAGGGATATCCGAGTTAAAGAAGTTCGCCAAGGGGTTAGACAGAGCTAGAGAAGGGTTACTGTCATACTGCCAGCATCGTATAACCAGCGCGAAAATCGAAGCCTTCAATGGGGTTATCAAACGGATCATCTATAAAGCATGCGGTTACAATGACCTTGATTACCTATATTTGAAAATTAGACAGGAGGCTCTGAAATGATCAGCCAACCTGTAAAAGCCCCATAAATCTTCTCGATTCGTTCACAGACAACACTTGGCATCTGTAGCATACCTATGGTCTTAAAGCCCTTGCAGTAATGCCAGGAAAGCCTCAGTAGCTTCATCAATCGCAACGCCAGTTGATTGCTGTCCCTATCAACAACACCCAAAAGCTCCCTCAGGTGATGGGCATTGCAAAGTACGTGAGTTGCCGCATATGCAAAATAGGATTTCCAATGATCATGAACCAGAACGCCTGCAAATGTTAGCAGTATGCCCATCGTGTCCATGGCCTCACGACCTCGCTTTTCAGACAAGTAGTAGAGCGTCCATTGTTCATCCCGCATAACGTGTAGCCAGTGCAAAGAGCCCTCGGCCCGCATACCCGTTTCATCGGCTCCGGCAACAGACGATTCCCGCAAGGCGTCACGAATAACCTCTTCAGTAGAAGCCAGATTTTCATAGGTTCTGGCCACAAAATTGGCGACAGTGCCTGCACTTACACTCATTTTATAGAGAGTATTAAAATACTCTGACACGCGCTTAAAAGGCAGGAAATGGTATTGGTTAAGATAGACGGCCATAGCCTGTGTGGCTGAGCCATATTGTGCGGCAGCGGTAACACCTTCCGGGAATTCAGCCTGATTCCGACAACCACAAGTGCAGATTTTTACTTCAGCTCTATGGGCCGTTACTTCAAATTCACCCGGTCTCCCTGGTTCAAACACCTGTCGTTCAATATATTTGACCGGCTCACTATCAAGAAGAGACGCCTGACATTTATTGCATTCTTTAACCGGAAGGTACTCAATATAGTCAGGGATATCGACCTGTTTAAGACAAGTGCCCTGATGCCCTTTCTTTCCACCGGCTTTATTACCAGAAGACTGTCTCAGACTTTTAGGATTGGGTTTTTCATCCGATGGATCGGTACCTTTATCTGCGGAAAGGTCGTCAGAATGATCTGGAGAATTACTGTTTTTACAAGGTTTTTGATAACCATCAGACGATGGCGGCTTGCTGCTGTTTTGACTGTTCTTGCCAACCTTTTCTTCCAATTCTCGACATCGCTCTTCCAGACAGGCAACTCTCATCCGCAGCTCTGCATTCTCTTTCAAGAGAATCTCAGCCGACATAGTTGCGGGTAGTTCTGGAATCATGCTGGCGAATATTGTGGAAAAATGGTGCTTAAGAGGATGGTATAAAAATCAGAAAATTCCAGATTTATGTGGGGGTGCTGAACAGTTACCTGCCATCTTTGTTCGTAAAGACTTGCCTGTAGATAAGCACGGGAAAATCCACACCTGCTAACCAGGCCTTGATTGGCTTTTCTTCTGAAAAATCAACGGAATCTATGCGCTGCGAACGCCCTTGTTTTTTCTCTTCCTCGCTTAATGAAACCTTTCTATTGGACTTGCAGGCCATGACAAAATGCTTGTCGCAGTCGTGTCGTATATACATCATATTTTCATTTGAACTGAACCAGCTATCAGTGAGGACATACTTGAATTGTAGTTGGTTGTTACAGCTAACCTTCAACATCTCACGCATATACTCATTCTTGGTTTTTTCAGCTTTACGCTTAACCTTTTTGGCCTTTAAATCAGTGTACTGTATTGGCTTTTTTATCAGTTGATAGGCAACAGGCAGAGAGATATCACCAACATGGTAAACAAGGTTGAGTAGGTTAATTCCTTTAACCGATCGACCAAATACGTGATCAAAGTGCCAGGCTATGAGGTCATTTTCGTCGCTATATTGTTTCTCCTGTATGGTGTCATCAACAATAAGTACACCGTCGTTCTTTTCTACTTGTCTTACGACAGGTTTTACATATTGCCAGAGCGTTTTGCTATCAAGATGGTTGCGAGATAGCAGGCGGGTTATTTGATCATGACTGTACGCCCCGTCCACAAGTGATGACAATTGAGTTGCTGTCGTTTTGCCAAAGGAAGACAGAAGATAATCACTATAAGTTTCACGGAATTTGAAAAGGAAGTTGAACGAGTGTTCGCTTCATTTAGAGAGAGTCATATGATTTCGTTTGCAAATACTAAATAATCGTTCAGTCAATTTATCCGAAAGCAAATTATCAACTACTTAGAGTTCAAACAGTTCTTTTTTCATGCGTTACAGCATGGCAGATTTTGTCAAGTGCGTAACATGAGCTTTGCAGATGTTCCGTGACCTTATCATTGGCAACAAACCGGTTTTCACCTTCAGCCTTGCCTGTCAGCCCCCAGAGTACAGGACGATAATCAATATCCAGTGATGTGCGGGTACCATTACGTTTGGCAAACTCGTAACTGTTCAGCACCCCCACATAAATCTGGAATTTTCTGATTTTTATACCATCCTCTTAAGCACCATTTTTCCACAATATTCGCCAGCATGATTCCAGAACTACCCGCAACTATGTCGGCTGAGATTCTCTTGAAAGAGAATGCAGAGCTGCGGATGAGAGTTGCCTGTCTGGAAGAGCGATGTCGAGAATTGGAAGAAAAGGTTGGCAAGAACAGTCAAAACAGCAGCAAGCCGCCATCGTCTGATGGTTATCAAAAACCTTGTAAAAACAGTAATTCTCCAGATCATTCTGACGACCTTTCCGCAGATAAAGGTACCGATCCATCGGATGAAAAACCCAATCCTAAAAGTCTGAGACAGTCTTCTGGTAATAAAGCCGGTGGAAAGAAAGGGCATCAGGGCACTTGTCTTAAACAGGTCGATATCCCTGACTATATTGAGTACCTTCCGGTTAAAGAATGCAATAAATGTCAGGCGTCTCTTCTTGATAGTGAGCCGGTCAAATATATTGAACGACAGGTGTTTGAACCAGGGAGACCGGGTGAATTTGAAGTAACGGCCCATAGAGCTGAAGTAAAAATCTGCACTTGTGGTTGTCGGAATCAGGCTGAATTCCCGGAAGGTGTTACCGCTGCCGCACAATATGGCTCAGCCACACAGGCTATGGCCGTCTATCTTAACCAATACCATTTCCTGCCTTTTAAGCGCGTGTCAGAGTATTTTAATACTCTCTATAAAATGAGTGTAAGTGCAGGCACTGTCGCCAATTTTGTGGCCAGAACCTATGAAAATCTGGCTTCTACTGAAGAGGTTATTCGTGACGCCTTGCGGGAATCGTCTGTTGCCGGAGCCGATGAAACGGGTATGCGGGCCGAGGGCTCTTTGCACTGGCTACACGTTATGCGGGATGAACAATGGACGCTCTACTACTTGTCTGAAAAGCGAGGTCGTGAGGCCATGGACACGATGGGCATACTGCTAACATTTGCAGGCGTTCTGGTTCATGATCATTGGAAATCCTATTTTGCATATGCGGCAACTCACGTACTTTGCAATGCCCATCACCTGAGGGAGCTTTTGGGTGTTGTTGATAGGGACAGCAATCAACTGGCGTTGCGATTGATGAAGCTACTGAGGCTTTCCTGGCATTACTGCAAGGGCTTTAAGACCATAGGTATGCTACAGATGCCAAGTGTTGTCTGTGAACGAATCGAGAAGATTTATGACCGGTTGCTTCAGCGGGCTCTAATGAAAGAAGTCGTCTATATGGAGAAGCAACGAGAGGAGCTTAAGCGCAAGAAAGTCAAGAATACTAAAGCTTACAATCTCTTCAAACGACTCACTGAGTTCAAGGCTGAGACACTGCGCTTCATGTCAGATTTTACCATTCCCTTCGATAACAATGGCAGTGAGCGGGATGTTCGAATGGCCAAGTTAAAGCAGAAAATCTCAGGCTGCTTCAGGAGTGCAGACGGTGGTTCTATGTTTGCACGGATTCGCAGCTATTTGTCGTCTGCCAGAAAACAGGGAATGGACATATATCAATCACTTCATAGAGCTGTTCGGAATTACTGTAATATGCCTTTGCTCAGTGCTGAATAGTTACGCAAACTCAATTGCTTTACGACAAGCGGCGTTTGTTGTGGGGGTGGAAAAATGGGTACCGGTGATATGGAGCACTTTGGCACCGGCAATTGCGTCTTCCTGAATGTCGCCTTCAGACAGCGCCATATCTGCACAGTTTTCGCGATAGAAAATCAGCGGAAAGGTATCCTGATCTTCAATGCCCAGTACCACCAGGGCGGTCAGTCGTTCGGTATCGGTAATCAGGTGATCGGTTGAACAGCCAACCCGGTCCAGCTCTTCTTTCAGGAATCGTCCCATATGGTCATTGCCGATTCTGGCCAGCATGGCTGAGTTCAGTCCCTGGCGGGCGGTACCATAAGCAACATTGCCTGATGATCCCCCAAGGTATTTTGCCAGGGAAGTCACATCTTCCAGGCGGCTGCCAATTTGCTGGGCATAGAAGTCAACCGCGATGCGGCCTATGCAGATGACATCCAACGGTTTACTCATGATTCTGGTACTCCGGTTCTTTCTGAAGCCTTATGGAATATTTATTTCATATTTTTATCATATGGAATATTTGATTTATTTGATTTGAAGCAAGCTTTCCAAGCCTGGAAAATGAGCGAACCATTCCTTTATGACGAGAATTGTGGGGCTAACGGTGGGGGCATTTGGTGAAAATATAGCCAGTCGTAAATCTTTGATACCAATGTATGGAACTATTGTCCGATCCTATGGTCGTATTAAGAAAATCAAACTTTCATCTTCTGATTTTCAGGATTTTATTGCGAGGAGGTCGTATGTTATCCGGAGTTGCTGAAACAAACTGTTATCAAGAACCTGTAGAAAGAACTGACTCAAAAGAATCTAACCAAACAAAAGTGCTTTTTGCTCAAAGAACTGTCAACAGACATGAAGCATTAAAACGTATAATGGAGGATAACTCCATCGATACGGAATCAAAAGTTTATCGAGCCTGCGATCCGAAATATTTAGACTTTAAAACTATGACAGTAAAAGGAAATCCACGCAGTGAGGCCAAGGTAACTGATCACTATAATGAGCATTACAATCCAAAGCATGATGAGTTGAAAAAAAAGTTGGAAAATGGTTCAATCACTGAAGAAATGTTTGATTTTTTTAAAACTATTCCTTCATGCAAGCAATTTACAAATAAAATAATTTACGCAGATGAGCTTCCTCCATCTTTGAATGTTAGTGTGATAAAAAGCAAAGCTTATTTAAAAGAAGGTTACACCCTCATATCAGTAAAAATTTCCGATGTGCTAAAGAATGGAGGGTTAATCTATGAAGATGTTAGCTGTGTTTTGGATATTAATCCTTTGATTGTAACCATCCCAAACGGCAAAAGCATTCCTTTTTGTGAAGAAAAAATCTTTCCGCTCGACTTTAGAGATTTATAAGTACAATTGCTCCAACATGTAATCTGCTAAAAGCGATAATCCCCAGCGGCCAAATTCGAGATTGTCGCCATGCACACTTAAGATCATCGAGTAATCCTCAGGAAACTTTTTTATTCTTTTGCAATCTAAGTAATTTAATTACAACAATAAAGGAGTAATCTGTTATGGATTTCGGGATCAGCACCGCAAACAACCCATCAAAGATTGATTCAGGCACTACTTCCAAGAGTTGGCAAAAACCACATAAAACGAAACCTTATCATTGTGCTGCCACGGGCACATACAGAAACGTGGCAGACAGATCTTTACAGCAAGGGAGCACCGGGTTTGGCCTTCACAGCGCCCATGGTTTAGCGAAGAGTCCATTATCCGGGCGAACAGCGGTACTCAACCCTGCCTCGCAAGCAAGCCTAACGCCACTGCCAGAACCGTTTGTTTCTGTTGAGCAGCGGCGGTTACTATCCTGTTACCTGCAAGTTCCCATAGAGATCTCCGATCAGGAAGAATTGACCCGATTGATGGACTACAAACTTGTGTTGAGCCGGGGCTGGATTATAAAACATACCCAGACGAACGTTTTGCAATCTGTGCTTACCGCTGAATGGGTCAAAAAGTATATGCTAAAAGTCGAGGATCTACCGGATTCAGCACTCACGCCAGAGCTTGCCCTGGCGTGTCTGAAACAAAATATCTGGTCCTATGAGTTGCTGCCTGTCCGGTTGAAAACCCCTGACTTTAATCAGTGTTGTCTTGAAGCGAGTATTTTGCCGGCAGGTCTGATTGCTGAATCTGCTCAATTCCTCCGGCCAATTGATTTTGCTGCTCTGGTGGATAGGAATGCGAATAATATTAAATACGTCCCCGTTGAGCATCAGAGTCGTGAACTGTGCGTAAAAGCGATCAAGAAAGACCCTTGCTCAATTGAATTCATCAATCCATCGGTTCTTTTTTATCAGCAACTGTCCATTTTCTCGGTTATAGAAAATAAATACGCCTACTACAAGATTCCCCGGGATCAGATAACGGAAAAGATTCTTGCTGCGCAGGCTTATCATAAAGTTTTAACATTACATGAAATTCCAGAGCACCTTGTTAATTATCAACACTGCTGCGAAGCAGTCCAACACGCTCATCGAAATTGGGAGGTTTGTTATATTCCTGCCAGAATTTTTCGGGAACATCCTGAATTAGCGGAGCAAATTCTGGAACACCTGCCACCCGGTCGATCTCCCAACATTATGAAGAAACTCCCTGATGAGTTAAAAACAGAGGACTTTTGTCACAGATATCTGAGTAAATGGCCTCAAGATATTTACGGATGCCCCCTGCCATTGTTGCACAAACACCCGCAGTGGATGGAACAGTCGCTAAGACACCACGGTGCTGAGCTGGATGCGTTACCTGAGTCGTGCCGATCCTTCGACTTGTGTCAACGAGCCTTGAAATCCAAATACCCTTATATTGAAGCCGTGCCGCTCAGTATTTTAGAAGATCACCCCGATCTGCTGTTATCAGCCGCAGAACAATATAATGGCCTGTCAAAAATTCCGCCTCGGCTGAGAACCCCGGACGTTTGCTGTGCGGCCCTTGCTGCCTGCTCTCCGGGAGAGGTAAATGAAACGATGGCGTTTGTGCCAGATGCCGTTCGCAAGACGTTACCCTACGATTTATTGCTGGCCGTTGCTCCCGGTTATCTACCGCTGGAAATCCGCGAAGCAATGGTTGCCAATGTTGGTACCACTCTGCCACTCCCATACCGTCAGATGAAGCCCATACTGGATCAACGCCTGCTGATGGAACCGTTGGAACAGGTTCCTTTTGGTGAGCTTAAGTTCAGCAGTAGCGTGTTTTTGAAAAAAATATTGATGAGCACCGGCCCGTTTCACCTCCGCAACCGGTCGCTGGGTCATGCTCTCCAACAAGCCATACAGCAGCACTGTCAACAACGGACAACCGAGCTGCGTCGGGGGGAGCTGCCGTTATTGGAACGCACGGTTTCCGAAAAGAGTATCAATTACGGTGGTCGTACGTTAATGCTCCGTGCCGGGGATGGCTTTACCCGAATGAAGTTTCTGCGCAAAGGCGAGTCGCTGGATGATTTTTTCCGGGAAGAGGCTGTTCACCGTTTTGCCCATGGACATGCCCTGACAACATTACTGATGAGTGAGGTTCCGCAGCCTGTCGGGATGAAGCTGGTCCCCATTGATCAGCTGCCCGTTAACCTTTTATCAGGCTTTCGTTCAGAGCTTGAAAGGCTTCCGTTCGGTGACCAGATGTATTATCTGGTCTATGAGTTCACCACCCGCAATCAGGATTACAGCACACTGGCACACCAGAAAGATAGCAATGGTGACAGCACCCTGGCAGAACAGGGACTGTTCAAGGCTTGCCATGATCTGGGTTTATGGAGCAGCCTTGGTGCTGCTCATACGTCCACGATTAATGCGTATCACAATTTTCAAGAAAATCGCAAAGAGCTGTTTCTCTGCTTTATGTTTAATAGCGGACGATCTTTACCAGGGGCTCTAACTGGTTGGGACTCCGGGGCGACCGACGAATCCGATTGGGCCTATAGCGGTTTAAAAGACATTGGCGATATGGAGTTTTATCCCCGGATCACCAGTTATTTCGATGCCAGGGATACCGATGCCTTACTGCTTATTGGCTTTGATCAGCGGGCAGCATTTATGAGCGCCTTTGTGGAAAACATGATTGCGGCTGTGCTCCATTATGCCCGTATGCACCGGGATGATCCGGATTACCATTACAGGAATGCCGAAGGACGGGCAAAACTGGGATCGTTTATTGATACTGCCATTGGAGCGTATTTGTCAGGTCTTATGGGCAAGCAGGTCAAAACAGAGGCGTACTTTGAATCTCCGGAAATCTATCGGCAATGGCTGGATAAAACCACCGCCGAGACCGCATTATGGACTGCCAGGCAGGACCTGAATACCGACTGTTTTGCCCGAAGCCTTGAGCAAACCGGCTGTTATTCTGCGGAGGTCTACCCGGATCAGAAGGAGTCAGATGATCGATATCCAAAGGATTTTACCAGCCATAATCGGGATAATCTGGGCTGCAATAATGGACAGTTCGGTTTGACACTGTTGGTTCGTGGACTTTATCAGGTGGCGGCAGTACTGGCCGTCAGACTCGGTGCTTAAAGAAAGCTGATGCCTGATGCCCCATAACGCCCTGTCGTTACGGTTCAGCCTAACCATAAAATTCCTGGATTGTTTGTGATTTTTTATTGGAACTAATTTTTCAAAAAAGACACTAATATTAATAATTAGAAAATAACAAGAGAATAAATTAAAAAGAGGAGGCTAATAATGATAGACGTTACACAGCTAGGTACACTTGAATTATTTTTTGAGATTGAGTCACTTGCTGCTGAGAATAATTATGGAAAAAAAGACGGTTTAGAAGCAGTGCCAGTTGATGAAGGATATTTAGGTGGTCTGGACAATCCATTCTGCCAGGATAGTAAATCCTTGGTTGCATACTCTACCAATATTGTGAGTAAGGCAGTACCATCGGTAGATCGTGAAATTGTACCTTCGATTATGGAATTATCAGGTTGTGATAAGGGAATTAACAGTAGCGTAATGGATCTACGGGATGATTTGAACAATCAAGAGAAATGCCCCGGTAGCGGTAAGTCCCGTTATGAATCGACAGGCCATGTTAATCTCGAGGTATCGGCTATCGATGAGACTAATGTAAATATATCCCCACAGGCATTGGTTCAATCTCATAGTCTGCAGCCAATACTAATGGATAAATCAGGTTCTTGTTATGATTCTCACAAAGCTGGAACGTCGGAAACAGGAGCAGAACTGACAAAGGGTATATCCGATGCCAACTGGGTCGAAAAATATCTGAGAAGCCTGGCCGGGGAAAATCAATATGCCCAGAGCCATTTAAACAGTAGCTATCAGCCTGAAGGCTCACGTGCGCTATCGGTTTCTTCGGTTAACAAGAATATACTGATGCTCACTGACTCACCCAATGAGGTTGAGGTTGTTAATCTGAGTGATGCAGCGGACAGAAACAGTGTCAATCATGATCGTACCGATTTAACTCAAGTCAAAGATATTAAAATTGGTAATGAATTCTTCTCTAAACAAGAACTTACTGATATGGATATTGTAAGGTTTAATACGATTCTCAAAAAAGAAAGTGATGAAAGAGTTTGCCTTTTAGCAACGGTTATCCGAAGAAGAGGGAAAAATCAGGTTGCTGCCAGAGATTGCAGGAAAAGAAAAGCAGATGGAATTGAAACAGCTGAGAAAGATGTGAAGTTGTTGCGAATTGCAATAGATAATCTCAAATATCAACAAAAGCAATTGGCTGGAGAAGTAGAAGATTTTAAGTTAAAGATTAAAGCTATTGAACAAGAACATAATGTAAAGGCATATTATAGTGGTGATGGAGAGGAATTGATCGTTGTTCCTCGCTAAATTCAAAGCTCTGATTTGAAAAAAATGAAAAAGCCAGTACATCTGGCTTTTTCATTCGGAAACGAATTACAGATTTATGCGTCTACCGGAAGTCATGGAAGCCACACAAGCATCCGCCAGTTCAAGGGCATTGATGCCATCATCGATAGTGGACAGCAGTTGTTTGCCACTCCCTTCCCGGGACCTGTCTCTTGATCACAAATAGCTACCTTGTTCTATCATTTCTCACTGATAAAACAGGTCATGCTTCCACTTTCTCCTAAACCATGGTCAGAACTAACTTTTGGATGTGCTGATTTGGGCGATACTCGACGTACAAAACGACTTGTCAAAGTTGCTGCCGAGCTTTCAGCTCATACCGGTAATTCTTTGTCATCTTCATGCGAAGGTTATACCGCACTGGTAACTGGAGCTTACCGGCTGATTGAGAATGAGGCCGTAAAGCCTGAAGCAATAGCTGAGGCAGGCTTTCAGGCAACTGCCAAAATAGCGAGACAGTCTCGCCTACTTCTGGCTCTCGAAGATACAACAACCCTGGGTTATAAACATGCTGTCAGATCCGAGCTTGGTGATCTTGGAGGTCCTGAAGGCTCTAAAACCAGAGGATTCCACGTCCACTCTGTCTTCTTGGTTGATGCGGATACAGAGCGAAGCATTGGGCTTATTGATCAAGAACGATGGGTTAGAGAGGACGTTCAGCGGGGGAAAAAGAACCAACGTCGTCAGCTACCTTACGAGGGAAAGGAAAGCTTTAAGTGGCAAAGAGCCTCTGAAAACACAGAACAAAGGATGGGGGGTAAAATGCCTGACATCATCAGTGTTTGCGACCGGGAGGCGGATATATACGAATATATGCACTACAAACTGGATAACCGACAGCGGTTTGTTGTAAGAGCTACACAAAACAGAATCCTGGTGGATGGCGAACTCTTATTATTTGATTCCTTAGCTCAGACTGAAGTGTTGGGGAAATATACGATAGTGGTTCCTCAAAAAGGAGGTAGAAAGAAGCGAAAGGCAACGCTGCAGGTCAAAAGAAAGAAGATGACAATACAGGCGCCGCAAAGGCCAGGCGGCAGGCCGGAACCGGTAACTATGAATATTGTGTCGGCTGAAGAGATTGGCAATGACTCCGAAGACCGTTTGCACTGGGTACTATTGACAACTGAAGATATTGAAACATTCGAATACTGTCGCTCTATCATTCGATTTTACGAGCTCCGATGGCGAATAGAAGAGTTCCATAAGGCTTGGAAATCGGGAGCAGGAGTAGAAAGGCTTCGTCTGCAATCTCCGGATAACATTGAACGACTTGCGGTCATATTAATGTTTGTCGCTGTCAGACTAATGCAAATCCGTGAAGCATTAATGTTACCGAATGACAGGCAGCACAAAGACAGAAAGCTTTGGAGTGAAAAAACACTCGCGAATGAGGTGGTCAGTGATGATGAATGGCAGGTTCTCTGGCTAACCTATGAAAAAAAAGCGTTGCCCGATAAGCCGCCAACAGTCACTTGGCTGCTTCAAACGATTGCTCGGCTTGGTGGTTGGGGTGATTCAAAGCATACAGGGCAGCCCGGCTGGTTAGTGGTATGGGAAGGCTGGGCGAAATTGCAGGATCGGGTAAAAACCTGGCAGATAGCCCGGCAGTTCAGCGCTGGAGAGATGTGATCAAGAGTCAGGTATGAAGCCGAGGCCTTTGCCAGAGAATCCGGTGTTGACGCAGTGGCCATATCCGTAGGTAACATCCATCGTCTGAAAGAGCCAACGGCGGTGATTGATCATGATAGCCTGTCGCGTATTGCTGAGGTGGTAGACACGCCGCTGGTGATTCATGGCACCAGTGGTATCAGGGAAGAAGACCTGACCAGAATGCGTAAAGGCGCTGTGGCCAAGTTTAATATTGGTACAGTTCTGCGTATGGCCTTTGGCCATAAGCTTCGGGAAGTCGTGATGGCTCATCCAGAAGAGTTTGATCGTTTGTTCTTTATGGAAGCAGTAATGCCGGCTGTTGAAGAAGCTGCACGCCATCAACTGGCATCTATGGAAAGAATATTGGCTAATTTTCAAACCTTAGTCCGTATATAATAGAGTTCTACCCTGAGTTGCTAAAAGAATAGATTAATAGGTAATGGGTTTTTATAGCATTCAGGGAATGGTTTCATCAAAGGCTACCTGGAATATGGCCCATTACCAAAGTTACTGAATATGAAGACTGAGCTGAAACCAGCAACACCACAGACACTTGAAGAGCTGAAAAGTGCAATCATCAACCGCTATGACTCCATGAGTAAGCGGCTGCGACTGGTTGGGGACTTTTTTGTTCAGAACCCGAATACGGTAGCACTGGAAAATCTTGTCGTGATTGCCGGTGAGATTGACGTGTCACCTTCAACCCTGGTGCGTTTTGCCAACTTCTTTGGCTTTGCCGGTTTCTCAGAATTGCAGCAGTTATACCGCAGTCAGTTGAAAGGGCAGGTCAGTGGTTATCGCGAACGGGTTCGATACGCTTCGGAAACGACCGGCACCATTAAGGAAGGTCATCATCTGCTGGATGCTTTCTCCGGGCCACAGAGTCTTGCTATTGACAATCTCTCAGTAGATATCTCCCCAGCTGATTTTGATAAAGCCCTCGATTTGATGAGCAACGCCCGTATTATTTATGTAACCGGCGCTCGTCGTGCATTTCCGGTGGCTTATTACCTTTGCTATGCCCTGATGCGTGCTGATCTTGATGTTATTCTGCTTGATGGTGTGGGTGCCATGCATAAAGACCAGTTGAGGCGGTTAACCGAAGAAGACCTGCTTCTGGCTGTCAGCTATCACCCACATGCCGATGAGACCAGTGAGTGTATTCAGATTGCTCATGAGCGGCATTGCCCTTCGCTGGTACTGACCGATCACAGTATCCACCCTTGCAAAGAAGTGATTACCCATGGGCTACAGGTTAAAGAAGCGGAAATGATGGGTATGCGCTCATTAAGCACCTCTTTGCATCTGGCTCAATGTCTGGTGATGGGATTGCTTTGTCGGCAGGAAGATCATTAATTGTCTGCGTTTGCCCGGGGGCAGAAAATAATTCAATTATGAGAATTCCATCACAAAAAAACCATATCAATCAGACTTCTGCAAGATGTAAGGTAATGCCGCGCTTTTGCACCTCAATGCAGCCAGTTTCGGATAGTGAAGAATCACTGATGATCGAGTCAAAACGTTCAAGGGCTATCGCGTTGAAGGTAGCCATCCTGCCGTATTTCGATGAGTCGCTCACCAGAACAGATTTGAGAGCTGCATTAACAATGGCTTGCTTTACCAGTACCTTGTCTTCTGATGGTGTCGTTATCCCCCTTTGATCCCAGGAAGAGGTTGATACAAACGCCAGATCAATATTAATTGACTTCAGCATTCTGGCGGCTTTATCTCCGACACATGACTTGTTTTTTCGATCGACTCTGCCTCCGGTATGATATAATTCACAGCCAGAGTTGTTCATAAGAAAAGAGATGATCATAAAATCATTAGTAACAACCAGCAAATCATCACGTTGCGAAATATGATGAGCAACTTCTAAAGTGGTTGTGCCTGCATCCAGATAGATACAGCTTTCTTTCGCAATAAGTTCTGCGGCCTTTCTGCCAATGGCAACTTTTTCGCCATGGTGTAGCGACCGTTTTGCATCATGTGACGGTTCGTGCATCAATGTCTCTGACAACTGAACTCCGCCGCTAACAGACACGACCTTACCCTGAGCTTCAAGACTTGTGATGTCTCTCCGAATAGTCATATGAGATACTGCAAGTTGATCAGCCAGTTTATTGAAGCTGATAACTTTTTCTGAGCCGAGTAAGGCAATAATGGCGCGTTGGCGTTCTGCAGGAATCACAAAAAAAGCCTCAATCTATTTTCACAGATCTTAACATGCAATTGATTGGACCTGAATAAATATCAATGATAATCAGTAGGTTTGCATCTTTTTGTCAAAAAAAGACTGTGGAAAATACAATAAAAAATTGATGTTAATCAAAAAATAACCACTATGTGTGAAAAATTGTGAATTAGCACTGGTCAGTTATCTTCTAACAGATATAATCACGATATTTCTCAACGCGACAATATCCATCATGAATACATCGAATCCATTCTCAGTTGCAATTATTGGTTTAGGCTCAATGGGTATGGGGGCTGCAAAATCTTGCATAAAAGCAGGCCTGACCACCTACGGTATAGATCTGTCATCGGATGCATTGAATGAGCTGAGCTCTGCCGGTGCCGCTGGTGTTTCTCATAACTGTTCTGATTTTGCCAGTGAGCTTGATGCACTGTTATTACTTGTTGTGAATGCCAAACAGGTGGACACAGTCTTATTTGAGTCTGGTTTGGTTGAATTGTTAAAGCCAGGCACTGCTGTGATGGTGTCGTCAACTATTTCTGCCGATGATGCCAAGTATATCAACAGTAAACTTCATGCCCGCCAGCTGCTTATGTTGGATGCCCCGGTATCCGGAGGTGCCGCAAAGGCTGACCAGGGAGAGATGACCATTATGGCCTCCGGCAGTGTGGAGGCATTTGACGCTCTGGAACCTGTACTCAATGCAACTGGAGGCAAAGTGTACAACATTGGTTCTGAGGTTGGTCTTGGGGCTACGGTCAAAATTATTCATCAGTTATTAGCCGGCGTTCATATTGCAGCAGGGGCAGAGGCAATGGCGCTGGCTGCACGGGCCAATATTCCCCTGGACCTTATGTATGATGTTGTAACTCATGCGGCGGGCAACTCCTGGATGTTTGAAAACCGAATGAAGCATGTTGTGGAAGGTGACTATACACCCACCTCCATGGTGGATATTTTTGTAAAAGATCTTGGGCTGGTTTCCGATACAGCAAAATCATTGAGATTTCCATTACCCCTGGCAACCACTGCATTCAATATGTTTACCAGTGCCAGTAATGCAGGTCATGGCCTTGAAGACGACAGTGCGGTTATTAAAATTTTTAAGGGCATCACATTGCCTGAGAAGGATGCCTGACTATGTTGCTCGGTGTTATTGCAGATGACTTTACCGGTGCTACCGATATCGCTGGATTCCTGGTAGAGAATGGTATGAGAACCATTCAACTGAATGGTATTCCAGATGACAGGCTGGATGTTGATGTTGATGCGGTGGTAATTAGCCTTAAATCACGCTCATGTCCGGTTGATGAGGCGGTTAACCAGTCACTTTCAGCCTTGAATTGGTTAATGGCAAAAAACTGTCAGCAGTTTTATTTTAAATATTGCTCCACATTTGATAGTACCGCAGAAGGAAATATAGGCCCGGTAACGGATGCTCTCATGTCAGCATTAGGCTGTGACATTACCATCGTTTGCCCTGCATTACCCATTAATGGTCGTACTGTTTTTAATGGACACCTGTTTGTTTTGGGTGAACTGCTGAATGAATCTGGCATGAGGCATCACCCTGTAAACCCGATGAAAGACTCCAGTCTCATTCGTTTGATGAATCAACAGTCAAAGGGACAAACAGGGTTAATCAATTACCAGCAGATTGAGCAAGGGGCTGAAGTCATTCAGAAAGCCCTGGATAAACTGGTCAGTGAAGGAAAGCGCTACGCCGTAGTAGATGCATTTAATAGTAGCCATTTGCAAACTCTGGGTGCTGCCGTCAAGAACCTGAAACTGGTTACGGGGGGATCAGGGCTGGCAGAGGGTATTGCGAAAAACTGGGCGAACCATCTGGAAGACCAGTCACAAGCCAAATTGCACGGCACACCAAGCCGACAAAAGACAGTAGTTTTATCTGGTTCCTGTTCTGAGATGACTAATCGGCAGGTTAATCAATACAAGACAATAGCAGCTTATTTCCCCGTAAGTGTTGGACTTTGCATAGATCAGGAGAATTACAGCCATGAGGTGAGTCTCTGGGTTAAAGAACATCTTGATGATACTTATGCACCCATGGTTTATGCCACAGCCTCTAAAGGGGATCTGGACGTTATTCAGCAAACCCATGGTGCAGAGGCTGCCAGTCAGGCTGTTGAAACATTTTTCAGTCAACTTGCTCATCATTTGCAGGAAATTGGAGTAAAGAACTTTATCGTAGCTGGTGGTGAGACTTCTGGTGTGGTTACGCAAAGCCTTGGTGTCAGGGGATTCCATATCGGCCCGCAAATTGCACCTGGCGTTCCCTGGGTTCGTTCTATTGCACAGCCACTATCACTGGCGCTGAAGTCTGGTAATTTTGGCGATATTGACTTCTTCAAAAAGGCTCAGGAGTTTTACCATGAATGAGCAAGCCTATCGTCAGCAATTAGTCGATATCGGCCTCTCTCTATATGAGCGGGGTTATGCAACGGGGGGGGGCGGGTAATTTATCGGTCAAGATGGATGATGGTCGAATCCTTGCCACACCGACAGGTTCATCCCTGGGACGACTGAACTGTGATACGTTGTCGGTTGTCGATGTTGAGGGGGTGCATCTGGGTGGGCATAAACCGTCGAAGGAGGTGCATTTTCATCTGGCTATCTAGTTCTCGTCCAAAAACACAACCAATTGAAAACTGTAGATTTTATCCTGAAAAATTAAGTGGAGCCCTACTGCTATCTGGCGACTAAACTTCCCAAGAGCAAGAAACATAAGGGATTGCCAAAAACAGAGGACTCCAAATGCGCAAAAAACGCAACCCGCAGTGTAGTATGGAACTCCATTACGTACCTCATGAAATCTGCTCCCAGCTTTCCGGTATCTCGCAATGGCTTGACGCCCATCCACAGTTCAATGACTGGATTTATGAGGACTTAAGTTCTGGTGATAAACAGAACACTGGGCGGAACGGACTATCAGCAGAATCCGTTCTTCGTGCGGCACTCCTGAAACAGTATTTGAATTGTGATTATGACTACTTGTCGTTTGTTTTGATGGACTCCATGCTCTTTCGAGACTTTTGTCGCCTCGAACCAAACCAGCGCCCCAGTCGCTCCAGTTTGCATGGGCTCATCAGCCTTCTTACTGCATCTACATGGGAACGGATTAATAACTGTCAGCTAATGACCGCTAAAGATCAGGGTATTGAAAAAGGGCGCACTGTGGCTATTGACAGCACAGTCACCGAATCGGATATCAAACCTCCTTGCGACAGTGATCTTTTAGCCAGTTCCGTTAAAGAAATTTGTCGGCTGCTGGAACGGGGACAAACACTGACAGCGACACCGCTTTATGAATATACCCATCACAACCGAGCCGTAAAAGATGCGGCCAGAAAATGCATCTACGCTGGCAAAGAAGAGCGGCATCAGCATTATAAAAAACTGCTGCAGTTGACCCGAAAATCCCGGAAGGTACTTATCGAAGCTACTGTCACGTCACGCTAGCAAACGCCCGTCAGCAGGGGCAGTGTCTCCTGGCTGATGATGCCGACAAGTGGCAGGCCGATGTGGATCACCTGTTACCCCTGGTGGATGCAATAGTCTCCCAGACAGAGCGCAGGGTCTTTAAGGGTGAAAAGGTGCCAGCCCAGGAAAAAGTGGTTAGCCTGTATGAACCCCATACGGATATCATCGTAAAAGACAGGCGGCAAGTACAGTATGGCCATAAACTGAACCTGGTTCAGGGAAAAAGTCGATTGATCCTGGACCTGGTTATTGAGGAAGGTAACCCAGCGGATTCGGACCAATTCATTCCGATGATGGAAAGACAAAAAGAAATTTATGGTCGTGTACCTCGCCAGACAAGCGGTGACGGCGGATACGCGTGTCGCGCTAATTTGGAAAAAGCCAAGGCCATGGGAATCAGCGATGTAGCTTTTAATAAGAAGCGCGGACTTGAAGTCGAAGAGATGACTAAAAGTCAGTATGTGTATAAAACGCTCTTTCGCTTCCGGGCAGGTATTGAAGCGGGAATTTCGTGGCTAAAGAGATGTTTTGGGCTATCACGTTGCCACTGCAAGGGTTCTGAGCGTTTTGATTCTCATTGCTGGTTATCGGTGGTCTGTTACAACCTGGTGATTCTGGCCAGACACCCGGCACCATCCTGATAGCCACCTCCACGCTACATGAAAGTACCTTTCCAGCATGGTGGGAGGATGTTTTCTGCCTGCTTTTCGCGTTTTTCTCCAATATCCGTCCCAGATTAGAGAAAAAAAGGGAAGAGTTTTTGCGGCTCTCTGGAATTTCAGGAAATATCAAAACGAACGTACAATCTAATTATGATTGCCTGATGCGTTTTTGGACGAGAACTATCTATCGTGCGAAGCCTGACTGCCAAGCCATTGTGCACTTGCATTCAACCTATCTGACCGCACTGTCCTGTCTGAATAATCTGAACACGGACAATGCCATAAAGCCCTTTACACCTTATTACGTAATGAGGATAGGAAAGCTTCCAGTTATTCCTTACCTTCGACCAGGGCATCCAGAAATTGCCTCAGAGCTTGCTCGTTTGGCACCCGAAAATAGAGCGTTTTTGTTATCAAATCACGGCCCTGTTGTCACTGGTAAAGACCTTTTGGACGCCTGTGACAATGCAGAAGAACTCGAAGAAACCGCGCGCTTGCTATTTATGTTGCAAGATAAATCCGTTCGTTATCTAACCGATGATGAAGTAAACCAATTGAATGGGGGACAGTGATAATGGCTAAGTTTGCAGCCAATCTCACTATGTTGTTTACAGAAGTGCCTTTTATGGAGCGTTTCAAGGCAGCAAGTGACGCAGGGTTTAAAGCCGTTGAGTATCTCTTTCCCTATGAGTTTGATGCGAATGATCTATCTCAACAATTAAAGCAGTACGATCTTGAACAAGCACTGTTCAACATGCCTCCCGGTGACTGGGCCGCTGGAGAAAGGGGGATGGCTGCATTACCGGGGCGTGAGGCTGAATTCAGGGCAAATGCTGAAATTGCTCTCAGCTATGCGCTGACGTTAGGGTGCAAAAAAGTACACGCTATGTCCGGGATTATGAATAGTGATTATAACTATCAAGAACATCTGAGTAGTTTTATCAATAACATTCGTTTTGCTGCGGATATGTTTGCAGAACATGGTATTGATATTTTGATTGAGCCTTTGAATAAACGTGATGTCCCTGGTTACTTTGTGGCTCATCAGAGAGATGCCGTAGAGCTTGTTAAAAAAGTTGACAGATCTAATGTTAAAGTCCAGCTGGATTTGTATCACGCACAAATTATGGATGGTGATCTGACCCGTCTTATTGAAGATATAGCGCCCTATATAAATCATGTACAAATCGCTTCTGTACCTGCTCGCAATGAGCCTGATAGCGGTGAGTTGAATTACCCACACCTCTTTTCTGTTTTGGATCGAGTGGGCTATTGCGGATGGATTGGCTGTGAGTACAACCCTGAAAGCTCAACACTAAAAGGGCTGGGTTGGGTTCAGCCTTATTTATAAAGCCAGGAAGGGCAGGCATTCGACTGCCCTGGGCAAAAGTGGTATCAATCTTTCTTCAGGTGACATCATGGAAATAGTCATTACGGGTGGCGGTGGCTAAGTTACCGTTAATGGTTGAATCAGCTAAACTCCCATAAAATCTACGTTGTAGGGGAGTGATATGCAATCTGAACTCTTCCAGAATTTTATTGATTCCATTTCAACATTAACCAGTGAACAGCGAGACATTCTTAACAACTCGCTCCTTAGTACTCAAATAGAGGTTACCGAGGTAGTAGAAACCACTGACTCTGAACCTGTTTACAGTGAATCTATACCCAATAACGATAATGCAACACCTGACGTAGAAAAGAGCATACTTGCCCAATTTGCCGAAAACCCCAGGTGCCCCAAATGCAAAAGCCATAGCGTTGGTCGCTGGGGCATACGAAATGGCCGACAGCGCTACCACTGCAAGACTTGCGACTCAACGTTTAACGCCTTTAGTGGAACGCCTTTGGCAAGGCTCAGGCACCCTGAAAAATGGAACAAGTACCTCGCAGGTATGACTCACTCTATGGTCTTGCGACCAGCTGCTGCTGAGAATGCCATTGACTTGAAAACTGCGTTCCGCTGGCGTCACCGCTTTCTTGAAGTGATTAATAATGATCAAGCAGAAGAGCTTTGTGGCATTACTGAGCTTGATGAAACATTTTTCCGTGAATCCTTCAAAGGGCAAAGAGAAGGCCTTCCACGGCCAACCCGAAAGCGGGGTAATGATCCCAACAAAGCCCGAAAAGTCCCGGTAATGGTGGCTCGGGACCGTAATCGAAATACCGTTGACGGTGTATTAGAAAACGAAAGTGCTAATGAATTGTGCAGGCATTTAAATGGCCGCATATCGATACAGGCCACGGTCTGTGCGGATGCACACCTCGCTCACGAAAAACTTGCTGACAAGCTTGGATTTGTCTTCAAGGAGCTGGTGACATCAGCAGGTCAACATGTTGTTGAAGGCATCTACCACATCCAGACTGTAAATTCTTATCACAGTCATTTAAAACGCTGGATTGGCGGCGTATTCCAAGGGGTTGCAACTCGTTACCTTCCCCATTATCTGGCCTGGAGGCGAGAACTGACGGCAGCAAAAAAATTAACTGTTGGCCGGTTGATCAGCAGAATTACTGAACATTGGTGCTTCCAACCATTAACGGTAACTTAGCCGGTGGCGGTGGTTTTCTTGGTCAAAAATTGGCCAAATCTCTGATTAACTGAAGTTACGCAGCTAACAGCTCTCTCAGCTGCCCCAACGAAGCTTTCAGCCCTGCCATATAGATTTTGGCTCTGAGCTGAAAGTGATTCAGATTTACTTTCAATGACAATACTTCCAACCTGAAGGCTGAGTAAATTGAAAGAAAGATATGATTACTCTGTGTTCTCACAGTATGCGCCGGTGACTTGGCCATTGACGCATTCGATTTCAGCGTTTTATGGAAGACCTCGACTTTCCACCGTTTCTCGTAGATTGCCTTGAGAGTCTCGGCATCACAGTCAAGATCGCTGCAAACCAGATAGAGAATGCCTGTGCTTCCGTCTTTGTTTTTAAAGACCTGACGGTATAGCAGAACAGGGAAATCGACACCTGCTATCCACCCTTGTACAGGCTTATCTTCTGAAAAATCAACAGTATCTATACGCTGTGAACGGCCTTGTAATTTGTCGTCCAGACTGAGGGATACCTTGCGGTTTGACTTCATCGCCATCAGGAAATGTTTATTACAGTCGTGTCGAATAAACATCATATTGTCGTTTGAGCAAAACCAGCTATCTGCAAGGACATAGCGGAACATAAGCTGGTTATGGCAGCAAATCATCAGCATCTCCCGCATCATTTCATTTTTGGTTTGCTCTGCATATCGTCTTACCTTTTTTGTCTTCAAGTCGGTGTACAGGATGGTTTTCTCGATCAATTTATAGGCGACAGGAATCGACGCATCTCCGGCATGGTAGTGTGCATTGAGCAGATTTATACCTTTCACGGTGCGATTTTTTGTATGATCAAAATGCCAGGTGTTCAGGGCATTCTCTTTGCTGAACTGCTTTTCCTGAATCGTATCGTCAAAGATCAAAACCCCATCACTGCACTCAACCTGTCGCACGACGGGTTTAACGTAAAGCCATAAGTCACGACTGGTAAACTCATTGTTTGAAAGCAATCGGGTGAATTGGTCATGACTGTAGACATTATCCAAAAGCTCTGACACTCCCGTTGCAGTGGTCTTCCCAGACGACGACAACAGGTAGTCAGAATAAAGTTCTATGAGATCATTTTTCATGCCACCAATAATGGCTGATTTTCAGCAAGGTGCGTAACTTGAGTGATTAATTCTGACTATTCATTCAACTCATTAATTCTTGCAGATATTATCAAGCCGGCTATTCCAGCCAAGGATGATCGAATTAAATCAGTCTGTTGTGATTTAAGTAATTCATTAGCAATTGAAAAATTAATTACCAAAGAGACATCTGTAGTTTTTCATTTGGCAGCCATTGTCAGCAGTCATGCTGAAGCTGATTTTGATCTTGGAGTGAAGATAAATCTCGATACTACCCGGAATCTACTGGAGCGTTGCCGACAGACTAACCCATCCATACGTTTTATTTTTACCAGTTCTCTTGCCGTGTTTGGTGGCGAACTACCGGATGTAATAACGGATACTACATTATTGGCTCCACAATCTTCTTATGGAACTCAAAAGGCAATAGGTGAGTTGCTGGTTAATGATTATGCTCGAAAAGGTTTTGTGGATGCACGTACACTCCGTTTGCCAACCATTGCCATTCGACCAGGAAAACCAAATAAAGCGGCATCCTCGTTTGTTAGCGGTATTATTCGGGAGCCTTTAAATAATGAGCCTTCTGCATGCCCGGTTTCACCAGATCTAAAGTTGTGGTTATCCAGTCCTGATACAATCATTCAAAATTTGATTCACCTGTCATCATTATCTAAAGATGCATTCCCTTACTGGAGAACGATTAATGCTCCGGGTATTAGCGTAACCGTTGAGCAGATGCTCATTTGTCTGGCAGAGGCTGGTGGTGGAGAAAAGAAAGACCTGGTGACTTTTACCAAAGATGAAGCCGTGAACCGTATTGTCAGCAGTTGGCCAAGTGCTATTGATAATAAACGGGCATTGTCACTGGGGTTCAGCGTTGATGCAGACTTTTACTCCATTATTGACCAATATATTACCCATGAAATGCAGGGAGTCGTGAAATGACATCCATCCCTACTCCTATAATCGGTCTCGTTGTTGCCGTTTTTGTCCTGGTCTTCTTAGTATTACGCACACGGGTTCATGTGCTGATTGCTATGCTTTTGGCTGCGGCTATTGCCGGAATTCTTGGTGGGATGGAGGTTAATCAAACGCTGAAAGTGATTTCCAGTGGTTTTGGTTCAACCCTCGGCAGTATCGGTATTGTCATTGGCCTTGGTGTTATGATGGGGCGAATTCTTGAAGTATCCGGGGCTGCAGAGCAAATTGCATACAGTTTTATCAAGTGGCTTGGTAAAAAACGGGAAGAATGGGCTTTAGCTATTACCGGTTATATTGTAAGTATTCCGATTTTTGTTGATTCGGCATTTGTGATTCTCTATCCGGTAGCCAAAGCCCTGGCAAAAAGTGGTAAGCGATCTTTATTGACGTTAGGTGTTGCTCTGGCAGGAGGCCTGGTGGTTACTCACCACACGGTACCGCCCACGCCTGGTCCTCTGGGTGTGGCAGGGCTGTTTGGTGTTTATGTCGGTGCCATGCTGTTGATGGGAATTGTATTAGCCATTCCCTGTGTTATGGGAATCGTATTATATGCACAATGGTTAGACAGGAAATATCCCGAATTTACTATTGCCGACGTTGCTGATCAAGACCTGCAAGCCGTGCATGATAATTACATGAAAGAGAAAGCGGGTAAAAAACTACCAAGTTTGAGCTTGTCTTTAATGCCGATTATGGTGCCCATTGTTCTGATATTTATCAGTGCCATTATTTCAACACTCAGTGGACTGTCCATCATTGATGGAAATGGCGTTATCAGCCAGTTCTTTGGTTTTACCGGTAACCCTATCGTTGCACTATCCATCAGTGTATTGCTTGCAGTTTACACGTTGATTCCGGATATGGATCGAAACACTTGTGCAGCCCGTTTAGAGGAAGGTCGGCAAACCGCGGGTATTATCCTATTGGTTACCGGGGCTGGTGGTGCATTGGGTGCGGTTCTGAGGGAGAGTGGTGCTGGTAATCAGCTTGCGGAGCAAGTAGCTAGTTCTCGTCCAAAAACGCATCAGGCAATCATAATTAGATTGTACGTGCGTTTTGATATTTCCTGAAATTCCAGAGAGCCGCAAAAACTCTTCCCTTTTTTTCTCTAATCTGGGACGGATATTGGAGAAAAACGCGAAAAGCAGGCAGAAAACATCCTCCCACCATGCTGGAAAGGTACTTTCATGTAGCGTGGAGGTGGCTATCAGGATGGTGCCGGGTGTCTGGCCAGAATCACCAGGTTGTAACAGACCACCGATAACCAGCAATGAGAATCAAAACGCTCAGAACCCTTGCAGTGGCAACGTGATAGCCCAAAACATCTCTTTAGCCACGAAATTCCCGCTTCAATACCTGCCCGGAAGCGAAAGAGCGTTTTATACACATACTGACTTTTAGTCATCTCTTCGACTTCAAGTCCGCGCTTCTTATTAAAAGCTACATCGCTGATTCCCATGGCCTTGGCTTTTTCCAAATTAGCGCGACACGCGTATCCGCCGTCACCGCTTGTCTGGCGAGGTACACGACCATAAATTTCTTTTTGTCTTTCCATCATCGGAATGAATTGGTCCGAATCCGCTGGGTTACCTTCCTCAATAACCAGGTCCAGGATCAATCGACTTTTTCCCTGAACCAGGTTCAGTTTATGGCCATACTGTACTTGCCGCCTGTCTTTTACGATGATATCCGTATGGGGTTCATACAGGCTAACCACTTTTTCCTGGGCTGGCACCTTTTCACCCTTAAAGACCCTGCGCTCTGTCTGGGAGACTATTGCATCCACCAGGGGTAACAGGTGATCCACATCGGCCTGCCACTTGTCGGCATCATCAGCCAGGAGACACTGCCCCTGCTGACGGGCGTTTGCTAGCGTGACAGTAGCTTCGATAAGTACCTTCCGGGATTTTCGGGTCAACTGCAGCAGTTTTTTATAATGCTGATGCCGCTCTTCTTTGCCAGCGTAGATGCATTTTCTGGCCGCATCTTTTACGGCTCGGTTGTGATGGGTATATTCATAAAGCGGTGTCGCTGTCAGTGTTTGTCCCCGTTCCAGCAGCCGACAAATTTCTTTAACGGAACTGGCTAAAAGATCACTGTCGCAAGGAGGTTTGATATCCGATTCGGTGACTGTGCTGTCAATAGCCACAGTGCGCCCTTTTTCAATACCCTGATCTTTAGAGGTCATTAGCTGACAGTTATTAATCCGTTCCCATGTAGATGCAGTAAGAAGGCTGATGAGCCCATGCAAACTGGAGCGACTGGGGCGCTGGTTTGGTTCGAGGCGACAAAAGTCTCGAAAGAGCATGGAGTCCATCAAAACAAACGACAAGTAGTCATAATCACAATTCAAATACTGTTTCAGGAGTGCCGCACGAAGAACGGATTCTGCTGATAGTCCGTTCCGCCAGTGTTCTGTTTATCACCAGAACTTAAGTCCTCATAAATCCAGTCATTGAACTGTGGATGGGCGTCAAGCCATTGCGAGATACCGGAAAGCTGGGAGCAGATTTCATGAGGTACGTAATGGAGTTCCATACTACACTGCGGGTTGCGTTTTTTGCGCATTTGGAGTCCTCTGTTTTTGGCAATCCCTTATGTTTCTTGCTCTTGGGAAGTTTAGTCGCCAGATAGCAGTAGGGCTCCACTTAATTTTCAGGATAAAATCTACAGTTTTCCAATTGGTTGTGTTTTTGGACGAGAACTAGTTAGTTCTCGTCCAAAAACGCATCAGGCAATCATAATTAGATTGTACGTGCGTTTTGATATTTCCTGAAATTCCAGAGAGCCGCAAAAACTCTTCCCTTTTTTTCTCTAATCTGGGACGGATATTGGAGAAAAACGCGAAAAGCAGGCAGAAAACATCCTCCCACCATGCTGGAAAGGTACTTTCATGTAGCGTGGAGGTGGCTATCAGGATGGTGCCGGGTGTCTGGCCAGAATCACCAGGTTGTAACAGACCACCGATAACCAGCAATGAGAATCAAAACGCTCAGAACCCTTGCAGTGGCAACGTGATAGCCCAAAACATCTCTTTAGCCACGAAATTCCCGCTTCAATACCTGCCCGGAAGCGAAAGAGCGTTTTATACACATACTGACTTTTAGTCATCTCTTCGACTTCAAGTCCGCGCTTCTTATTAAAAGCTACATCGCTGATTCCCATGGCCTTGGCTTTTTCCAAATTAGCGCGACACGCGTATCCGCCGTCACCGCTTGTCTGGCGAGGTACACGACCATAAATTTCTTTTTGTCTTTCCATCATCGGAATGAATTGGTCCGAATCCGCTGGGTTACCTTCCTCAATAACCAGGTCCAGGATCAATCGACTTTTTCCCTGAACCAGGTTCAGTTTATGGCCATACTGTACTTGCCGCCTGTCTTTTACGATGATATCCGTATGGGGTTCATACAGGCTAACCACTTTTTCCTGGGCTGGCACCTTTTCACCCTTAAAGACCCTGCGCTCTGTCTGGGAGACTATTGCATCCACCAGGGGTAACAGGTGATCCACATCGGCCTGCCACTTGTCGGCATCATCAGCCAGGAGACACTGCCCCTGCTGACGGGCGTTTGCTAGCGTGACAGTAGCTTCGATAAGTACCTTCCGGGATTTTCGGGTCAACTGCAGCAGTTTTTTATAATGCTGATGCCGCTCTTCTTTGCCAGCGTAGATGCATTTTCTGGCCGCATCTTTTACGGCTCGGTTGTGATGGGTATATTCATAAAGCGGTGTCGCTGTCAGTGTTTGTCCCCGTTCCAGCAGCCGACAAATTTCTTTAACGGAACTGGCTAAAAGATCACTGTCGCAAGGAGGTTTGATATCCGATTCGGTGACTGTGCTGTCAATAGCCACAGTGCGCCCTTTTTCAATACCCTGATCTTTAGCGGTCATTAGCTGACAGTTATTAATCCGTTCCCATGTAGATGCAGTAAGAAGGCTGATGAGCCCATGCAAACTGGAGCGACTGGGGCGCTGGTTTGGTTCGAGGCGACAAAAGTCTCGAAAGAGCATGGAGTCCATCAAAACAAACGACAAGTAGTCATAATCACAATTCAAATACTGTTTCAGGAGTGCCGCACGAAGAACGGATTCTGCTGATAGTCCGTTCCGCCCAGTGTTCTGTTTATCACCAGAACTTAAGTCCTCATAAATCCAGTCATTGAACTGTGGATGGGCGTCAAGCCATTGCGAGATACCGGAAAGCTGGGAGCAGATTTCATGAGGTACGTAATGGAGTTCCATACTACACTGCGGGTTGCGTTTTTTGCGCATTTGGAGTCCTCTGTTTTTGGCAATCCCTTATGTTTCTTGCTCTTGGGAAGTTTAGTCGCCAGATAGCAGTAGGGCTCCACTTAATTTTTCAGGATAAAATCTACAGTTTTCAATTGGTTGTGTTTTTGGACGAGAACTAGCTAATTTACCAATCTCACCCATTCTTATCCCTTTCATTGTCTCGACGCTGATCCGTTTGATACAGGGTTCCGGAACGGTTGCAATGGTGACGGCTGCATCCATTTCCGCCCCGATTCTAGCGCAAATCCCCGGTGTGAATATGCTGTTGGCCGCACAGATGGCAACGATGGGGTCGCTGTTCTTTGGTTACTTCAATGACAGTCTGTTCTGGGTGGTCAATCGGATGATGGGGATTTCTGATGTGAAGCAGCAGATGATCGTCTGGTCAATCCCGACTACCATTGCCTGGGCCATTGGCGGTGCCAGTGTGGCGATTATTAACTTAATCGTAACTATTCAGCACTGAGCAAAGGCATATTACAGTAATTCCGAACAGCTCTATGAAGTGATTGATATATGTCCATTCCCTGTTTTCTGGCAGACGACAAATAGCTGCGAATCCGTGCAAACATAGAACCACCGTCTGCACTCCTGAAGCAGCCTGAGATTTTCTGCTTTAACTTGGCCATTCGAACATCCCGTTCACTGCCATTGTTATCGAAGGGAATGGTAAAATCTGACATGAAGCGCAGTGTCTCAGCCTTGAACTCAGTGAGTCGTTTGAAGAGATTGTAAGCTTTAGTATTCTTGACTTTCTTGCGCTTAAGCTCCTCTCGTTGCTTCTCCATATAGACGACTTCTTTCATTAGAGCCCGCTGAAGCAACCGGTCATAAATCTTCTCGATTCGTTCACAGACAACACTTGGCATCTGTAGCATACCTATGGTCTTAAAGCCCTTGCAGTAATGCCAGGAAAGCCTCAGTAGCTTCATCAATCGCAACGCCAGTTGATTGCTGTCCCTATCAACAACACCCAAAAGCTCCCTCAGGTGATGGGCATTGCAAAGTACGTGAGTTGCCGCATATGCAAAATAGGATTTCCAATGATCATGAACCAGAACGCCTGCAAATGTTAGCAGTATGCCCATCGTGTCCATGGCCTCACGACCTCGCTTTTCAGACAAGTAGTAGAGCGTCCATTGTTCATCCCGCATAACGTGTAGCCAGTGCAAAGAGCCCTCGGCCCGCATACCCGTTTCATCGGCTCCGGCAACAGACGATTCCCGCAAGGCGTCACGAATAACCTCTTCAGTAGAAGCCAGATTTTCATAGGTTCTGGCCACAAAATTGGCGACAGTGCCTGCACTTACACTCATTTTATAGAGAGTATTAAAATACTCTGACACGCGCTTAAAAGGCAGGAAATGGTATTGGTTAAGATAGACGGCCATAGCCTGTGTGGCTGAGCCATATTGTGCGGCAGCGGTAACACCTTCCGGGAATTCAGCCTGATTCCGACAACCACAAGTGCAGATTTTTACTTCAGCTCTATGGGCCGTTACTTCAAATTCACCCGGTCTCCCTGGTTCAAACACCTGTCGTTCAATATATTTGACCGGCTCACTATCAAGAAGAGACGCCTGACATTTATTGCATTCTTTAACCGGAAGGTACTCAATATAGTCAGGGATATCGACCTGTTTAAGACAAGTGCCCTGATGCCCTTTCTTTCCACCGGCTTTATTACCAGAAGACTGTCTCAGACTTTTAGGATTGGGTTTTTCATCCGATGGATCGGTACCTTTATCTGCGGAAAGGTCGTCAGAATGATCTGGAGAATTACTGTTTTTACAAGGTTTTTGATAACCATCAGACGATGGCGGCTTGCTGCTGTTTTGACTGTTCTTGCCAACCTTTTCTTCCAATTCTCGACATCGCTCTTCCAGACAGGCAACTCTCATCCGCAGCTCTGCATTCTCTTTCAAGAGAATCTCAGCCGACATAGTTGCGGGTAGTTCTGGAATCATGCTGGCGAATATTGTGGAAAAATGGTGCTTAAGAGGATGGTATAAAAATCAGAAAATTCCAGATTTATGTGGGGGTGCTGAACAGTTACACTTAATCTTTGGTGACGGAGGCTCTCTGCTTGATCCTCTACTTCCCCTGGCTGTGTTAGCGATCATTATGCTGGTTATTCGCCGGATGGAACCTGGCAAGGATACTCAGGCTACACCAGTTATTGCCGTTAAATAGGCTGTCAGAATCGCATTATAAAGATGCCCGTAATCGATTGATGTCGATTACGGGCTTACTTTTGCAACAGCCTCTTAGCGAAATAGCTATCGGCATTAACCGCTTCAGACACGAAAGAATGCATGGCAAATTCACCGCCATCATCAAGTGTAATCATCCGTGTTCCAAGAGCTTGTTTTGGCGACTTTCCTGCCTGTTTTCTTAACCCGGATATTTCATAAACGTGCTCCCGCTCTCGCTTGTCCTTTGTCGCTCTAAGGGAGTTTTGCTCAGTCGACCGTACTCCCCGGTACGGCGCTCCCTCGCAAAATCCCTTAGAGCGACAAAGTCCTGCGCGAGATTCGGGGCAGTTTATAAAATATCCGGGTTAAAAGAGTGCTAATCTGCCGATTAGTATTAAGTTATATATTAATCACACTACTTTAATGATTGATTAAACGGGCAAAAAATGAAGTTTATTAACCGTTGTGTCATTACCCTGAAGCCAAAAACAGAGTTCATTGATTGGGTAAAAAGTCTGGGGGTTGAGCTTCCTGAGACGTGGGACTTTGAAGGTGGTGCCTATCTCTTTGATGAACATGAGTCTGAAGAGAGCTTGGTCGATGGTGTCAGTGAGGAAGCGTGTGCCATTCTGGAGAATGAGTTTTCCGTTTGGACAGAGGATGAAGAAAAGTGGCCTTACTTGAGAGATTTTGCCACTCTGGAGCAGCTGTTTACCCTGCATATTGCGGTTGCCGGTTTTGATCTGGGCAAGGAACCACTGCTCAGAGCAGATGTTGCTGATCTGATCTGAGGCTCGGTACCGATTGACTTCATACAACATCGTTATACGGGTCAAAATGACCAGTGGTTGTCGGCACGCCCCTGAAGTCTGCAGGCTACAGTGGCGAAGTGCTGATATTTTCACAGGTATTCTGATCCATACAGGATGATTCAGCATAGGCTGAACGACACAGGTCAGAGATTAATCCTGAAAGGCTACTTTTTACGTGTTACCGGCGTTTGAGCTGCCATCCTCTAATGCTTCCAATGCCCGCAAACGCTCTCCTTGGGTTCTAAAAAAGTGCCTTTTTTCAGCAATATTGGACACCCTGACAGCTTCGTATGGATTAACTAATTCTTTATAATCAACCACCGGGTTCGAACCATTGAAGCCTGCGACGGGCAATACTTCGGAATTCTGATAGTTACGCCATAAATTCTGTCTCGGTGTTTGTCAACATAGTTGTCGCCTCAACTTAAGCGGCTTTGCTTAGTTGATCATCAGCAGGTCTGTCGGGATTCAACCAGACTTCATCAGCCAGATCCCAGTTCCTTGTTGACCTCTTTCCCCAGCGCTCTGGGTGACGTTCTTTGGCTTGTTCATAAACCTTTCTGCGGTTAGCCATAAGCACCTTGGTTTCACCACGATGCCTTTGCCCGGGTGTCAGAAATTTCAGCCCACTGTGCTTGTGCTCTTCGTTGTACCATTGGGCAAAACCATGCACCCAGCTACGTGCTGCTTCAAGATCAGCAAATGGCGTGCGCGGATAACCAGGGCGGTATTTCAGGGTTCTGAATATGGCCTCGGAAAAGGGGTTATCATCACTGACCCGGGGACGACTGAATGAGCTCACGACCCCAAGACGCTGCAGTGTTGACAGCATAGTGCCACCCTTCATGGGACTACCATTATCTGAGTGCAGAACCAGTGGCCACTCCAAGGCTGCAATTCCCTGTTTGATACAGGCTTTAGTGATCATTTCTGATGCATGCTCAGCTGATTCGGTTTCATGAATTTCCCATGTAACAATCATACGACTAAAGATGTCTATCACCAGGTACAGGTAATAAAACTGCCCCCGTATCGGAGAGCGCAGATAGGTAATATCCCAGGACCAGACCTGGTTGGGTCCGGTAGCACACCAGGACGTTGGCTTATACCTGTTTGGCTTGGCAGCACTGCCCCGATGATGCTGTTGCCCTGTTTCCTCCAACACCCGGTAAAATGTCCTTTCAGACCCCATATAGAGACCTTCATCTAACAATGTGGGCACAATCTGGCTGGGCGGAAGGCTTTTGAACCGCTCGCTGTTACAGACGTCAACAATCGCCTGTCGCTCAGCTTCAGAAAACTTGTTAACCGGTTCTGGCCTGTCAGCATTTTTGCGATTATCTGCGCGCACGTCATCACCCTGCATCCAGCGTTGTACAGTTCTTTCTGTAAGACCAAGGGCTTTGCAGGCTTTTGACTGACGAGCCCCATCTTTAACTGCCTGTTTAATCAGGCTAACAGCATTTTGTCGATCCGGGAGAGAGACTAATCGTCCTCTGGCGCCCCCCAGATCTCTTGGGCCTTTTTTGTGAGTACCAGCAAGGCAGCAGTTTCTGCTAACGCCTTGTCCTTGCGATTGAGTTCACGCTCAAGCTTTTTGATGGTTTTCTTATCTTTTTTGTGTTCGTCAGACAGCGCCTTACGCTGTTTTGACTGACTTTCAGGCTGGACAGAAACACTGTTAATAAAGGCAGCCTTCCACTGCTGAATTTGTTCAGCAAACAGACCTTTTTTACGACAGTATTCAGCCATTTCTGCTTCATTTAACGCAGCCGTTTCAATGATTACGGCTAACTTGTTTTCAGTTGTCCATTGATCTGGATTCTTTCCGTCGCCCGGCACAGGCACTCCTTTAGATACTGCTTTCTTTCGCCAAGTGTACAGGGTCACATCAGAGATACCAGTCTCACGTACCAACTGCGAAACTGGCACATTATTGGGTGGCATCATCTTCTGAATGATGGACTCTTTGAACTCTTCTGAATAGCGGGCCATTGATTACTCATAGACCGCCCCCTGTTGAGATTTCTAATTTCAGGAGAGGCGACAACTATGCTGACACAGGGGGGTCTGGAGATCGCTGCAAACTTTTGTTTGGTCAATTGATAATTTTCTTGCCAGTTAGCAGGATCAATATCCGTTTGTTTCTTGAAACTATCGATCATTGCCTTGGTGACTGAGGCCAATTCGCGCTGGCGACGGCAGCACCATTTATCCCTGAACCTGGGCATTCGGGTAGCAAAAGCACGGAATTCAGTAAGTATGTCTTGTATCAGCGCTTTACTTTCGGTC
This sequence comes from Endozoicomonas sp. SCSIO W0465, assembly GCF_023716865.1. NCBI lineage: Bacteria > Pseudomonadati > Pseudomonadota > Gammaproteobacteria > Oceanospirillales > Endozoicomonadaceae > Endozoicomonas > Endozoicomonas sp. SCSIO W0465. The sequence goes on along the minus strand of NZ_CP092417.1, from coordinate 6,649,396 downwards.
TCAGAGTAGCTGGCAGCTAACACTCGTTGTAAACAGGTTAATCGGCTCTTCAATTCGCTCTTACCGATACTGCCTGTCCACTTTTCCCGACTGAACGCTTTATGTTCATCCACAAGATCCGAGAGTATGGCTTGTTTCAAGCTATCCCGGTATTCAGTGATAGGGTTTTGAACCAGCTGAATTTTCTTGTCCAGGGAAAGGCTTTTCAGCAGACCGAAGACATTGCTTGAGTCAAGAACGTAATCGGCACGGCCTCTTTCGTTGGGTTGTACGAATAGGTTGGTAAACATATTCTCCGTTGGTGAAATGACGGAGGTCAGGGTACCCAGCTGAAATCTTTTTGGACCGTATTTTCCGAAAACGGGTAGCTCTCTTCTTGGTATTTGTTGGAAATCGTAATTATAAATAACGGCAAATCTTCTCTCGGGCCACTTTTCCTGCAATTTTTTTGCCTGTTTTTCAGCCGCTTTTTTCAGTCTGTCCTCGGATGCGTTCATTTTGAAGAGGTAGTTCTTTTTGACTGTTTTCTTCGCTCGAACGCTGAGGCTGGCAGGAACATCTTTTTCTGGACAAAACAGGCCTTTACTAACCTCTTTTGACCCGACAATGTAGCTTCTGACGCCATGCTCGGCAGACCTGAAAAGATCACAGGCCGGAAGGGAGTCAACACAGGTGTCGTCATTATTTAAAAATACAATGGTTTTGCCTTTAAAATGATCAGCTAACGTGGCGTTGGTATCCGCATGTGTGCCGGGTACAGGCAACGGTGAAGTGTCGGTTGCTACAGTTGGGTGCCCTCCGGTTGCCCCGGGTTGCAGCTCCCGGAAGAGGCTTATTCCGTTGTATAGCGAGCTGTTCCAGGTGGTAAACTTCAGTCCAAGCTGATCGGTCAGAGCTTGCCATTGATTCCATACAGGCAAAGAGGTGTTGGCGTTGGTGACTAACAGAACGTCCGCATCAGGATTGGACCGGTAACGCTCGGCAAGCTGAGTTTCAAACACTCTTCGCTGCACCACTTCAGCCGATCGTGGATCTGACGGGCAATCCAGACGTCCCAGCTCGAGTTCTGCGTACAGTGTGACTTTTGAGTAAAGCGGCAGTTCAGGGTTGCTGAATTTGAGTGAACCTGACAGTCTGTCATGACCATGGGAAGGGAGCTGATGGATCGATTCCGTGAGCCCCTGATCACCGCTGAATGGCGCCCCATCTCTGCTGTAAAAGGTAACGTCAGAGCTTTTCGTCTGGCCATTATCGGCTTTTGCCTTGAAGTACAAGTTGAGTAACCGCTGTTGGCTGCCCTGCAAACCAAGGGCTTTTGGAGAGGTATTGTTCACCTTTACCGACAGCAAGGCTTCTTCATCGGCACTGATTGATGTGACCCCGGCTATTGCTTCGAGCTCCGCTGGATATCTTACGAGAAACGATTCTTTCTGTGCGGTTACTGTTGGAAACTGTCGCTCAACCCGCGCGACAGTGGCGCGAAAATCGACTTCACCCGTTTCACGCAGCGGATCACCTGTGGGTATTGTGTCAGGTTTATTAAGAGTAAATTCCAGGCGGTGCTCCGGGTGAACTTCCTGGCCTGGCGTTATACCGGAAGGAAGACTGAAAACAGAACGGCGATTGAAGCTGACCCATTGAGTATCTGCCAGGCTCATTCTGGTGGGTTGTATCGGTGTTGGCATATTACCCGTATTGGTGACTGAGACCTCAGCACAAATCGCTTTGCCGGGCTCGAAAAAACCATCCCCGCCAGGCTTTTTTGCCAGCAAAGTGGCGGCAGTGACGGACAGGTCATAAGGTCCGCTGTATCGGTGCCTGTCTGCATGGATAGTAAAACTGCCAGAGTTTCCGCAACGTCCATCAGGGGCATTACGTCCAAACCGTCCCTGGGGGCCGGGAGGACCATCAAATCCTCCCGGGCTAATATGGAATTCCGTCCTGGTATGGGAGTGCCCATCAGAATCAGTGTAGCTGTGAGTCGTGGTATAACTGTGAAAATCCCCACCTCTTCCTCCGTCTCCTCCCTGGCCACCGGTTCCGCCATGCCCCCCACGGCCCTTTGCGCCCCCCCGGACGTCAGGAATGTTGGTTAGCATGAGCAAATCGGTTTGCGAAGGCGATACGGTGAGGGTTACTTTGCCGCCATTGCCACCATTACCGCCACTTGCCCCATTGCCACCGTTGCCCCCCGGTCCGCCCTGGCCTCCGTTGCTACCAACGCTGAACCTGGTGGCGTCTCTCCCCTTGCGTCCGGTTAGCCCTTTGCCTCCATCACCACCGTTACCCCCATGGCCAGCGTCACCACCACGGGCTTCAAGAAAGATTGATGCGGTTCTATCGGACAGTAATAACCGTTTTGATACCCCGTTTCCCTCAACAAAGATGCAGGTATCATTGGTTGACAATTTGACATTCAGTGAGCCGGCATGCTGGCCGTGCCCTCCCTGAACGCCATCCTTTCCCCGGTAACCACCGAAGCTGCCGTTACTACCGTTGGCTCCATTGTTACCTCTGGCTCCGTTGGTGACGTACCTTAACCTGTTTTCAGAATGTAAAGGAGACATAAAACCTCAGCAAAATTATTGGTGTTTATGGTGCTCTGCTTTTTGTTCCTGGTCATTTTGCCAGGGTAAATCTGATTATTTTTTGCTTAGACCATGAACTACCGGTTTTTTATCCCCGATGCTTATAACAACAAGAGTATTAGTATTTCTAACGGAGTCAGTAATGCATTATTTTTACCCAACATCGGGGCAGGGCAATGACCAGTGGCCGTGGCGGCATAACCACTGGCCTTCATGCTCCTGAAGTATATAGGTTACCCGCAGTGGCGAAGCATGGACTCTTTCCCCTGTTGCCTTTTCCTGCCAGCCGGTTTCTGCATACGCCGACAGGCATATCAATGACTGGTTCTGAAAGGCAACCGGGTGATGGTATTTTAACTGTGGGTGAAGGTGTCTTTCGGCCAGCTTGCCAAGGTATTGCTCATATTGCCGCGAGCCGCGCAGGGCATCCGGTCTGTTCAGAGGAAAATAAACTCTGCTCTGGCTTGGGTGTTGCAGCATTATCAGGTTTCTCAGGTCAGCGGCTTCGCTGTAATTAACCCGTTTGTTCAAAGCATCAAGAACCGGGGCAATGCAGATGGAATCGAGCCTTGCAGAGTGACCGGACAGTTCAGGTCGGGGTCTGTGGGGGACAGGGTTAACCGGGAATGGGATTATCTCAGGCCAGGCCTTGCTGATGTGGCTATGGCGTATCTTCAGGCTACCCTGATGTTCTATCAGATAAAATGTTAGCCTCAGGTCATCATCCTTCAGTCTCAAGCCATTTTTAAAACGGATATCCCGTTTGCAGCGACAGGCCACCATCATTGCCCTGCCATTGCCAAAACTGTCTAATGGTTCCAACTGAATATCAGCAGACTCCCGTTCGGCAAAGTAACGGGCCGACTGTTTGCAAAGATCATCCGGGTTGTTGAAATCATGACTTTCAGTGACACCCCAGCCGGTGATGTCATCAGGCATCGTTAATTCCAGTACACCGTCTTTACTGCCATTGAGCAGGCAGTCCCTGAATTCATTAAGAAAATTGGTAACTAACGACATAGCTCTGTACTTATGTATGCGCCTGAGAGGAATGTAGTGTAGACCAGTAAGATGAGAATGATCGTTTGATGGGATTTGATGCTGTTATGCCGGACAAGTAAGGTTGTGGTGATTAGTTGCTATGAGAAATAAAGAATAGATCTTATTAGATTTTAATTATTTGATTTTGTTGGCTGGTTTTTACCGGCTGTACATTTCTTCAATCCGTCATTCAGCACCCGTATCAGGAATAAATTTCCTGATACGGTCGCCCAAGAATTGAAATAATAGTCAACTGCCTTTCTTGTAATCCAACCACATGCTTTTCATGTCCATCGACCAATAGCACGTTGATACCCTGAAAGCAGAAAAACACCCAACGCGCTGTCGGGTTTTGGCAGGGTTTCCGCTTCATGTCCGGGAAAAACCGACTCTGTCGTTTTAGCTCATGCCTAATTCGATGCTGAATCGCCGCATACACTAACAGACACAGCGTCATCACCATCAGCAAGGCTTCTATTCGTTCCGGTTTCTTTAAAAACAGCGAAGAAACCAGAAACTCCGGGCTCTTCAAAAACCGAAAGCCACGCTCTACTGACTGTTGTGATTTGTAAGTACTTAGCACTTCTGCTGTACTCAGCCGACTGTCGTCCAGATCATTCGTCGCCAGCACAAAGCAACCCAGAGAACACTCTGCATCTTTGCGACAGTCAACGGATACCCAAGGATATCCGCTCACATAATATTCAATACTGTCCGGTTTAGAGCCTTTCTCCGGACGACCTACCTTGGTATAGCAGGGTTTCTCAGTAATGACAGGTTCCGCCTGACAATAAATAGTTTTTGACTGCCATTCATCGAACGCACGCAATGCGTCGGTTTCACACTTGAAGGCTTTTTTGGCCAGTTTACTGGTCAGCGATTCTGCTTCTTTCTCAGACTTCTTTAGCATTTTTTTCAGCAGTGTTTTTTGTTCGCTCTTTCGAGCCTGCTCGCTGCGGACCAGAATCCAGCGCTGGGAGACACCCGCATGATCTGACAGCATTTCATGACTCTCATAGCCCTCAGCACCCTCCACTGGTGTCATTTCACAAGAAGCGACACTGTCAATCAGTTCTCTGGCTTCTTTGATTTTTGACGGAACCCGGGTGATAAATTGCTGGCCCTGCTGATGAAGTATCTGTACGTTATCTGTTGTATAAAGTGCTGCATCACCAATCAGGTAGCGATTATTCAGGGCTTCCCGGTAGGATTTCAAATGGCTGCTGATGACTTTTTTAAAGTTTTTATTGTCGTTTACGTTGCCACTGGACGCTTTCATAAAAACGGGAATACCGGCCTGATTTTCCGTCATCATCAGCAGTATTGCCTGGTTGAGCTCGGGTCGATGATCCCTGCTGTATCCACGACAGAGTTTGATACAGTGCATATCTTCTTCGTCGACGTCAGATTCGCTGTTATAAACGCCGTCCACATGCAAGCTTGTTGAGTCAAGGTTCAGAGCCTTGCACGGCAGTTTTAAGACATTCACTGCCTTGACAGCCAGCGATAAATAGACCTCACTTACATCCAGTTCAAAAAGCTGATCCAGGGCTCTGCCGAGTACACTGTCGTTAATGTGTTCGGGTTTAATACCGGGCCTGATGAGTTTATCCAGCGGTTTATCAGCATGAAACTCCGGGAACATATGAAGCGTGCGGGCAGTGAACCCAAGGCCGTTAAGCAGCATTGATACTACGGTTTCGCCAAAGGAAATATTCCGGTGTTCAGATTGGTTAGGAACCAGGGAATCCAGATGATTAGAGATACCGAGTTCTTTGCACATACCGGCAACCAAACCCATATGATCGATACGTTGAATGTGGAACTGATGAGGATGCATTGGACATGTTCATTCTGAGAATTTTTTACATTTTAGCCGGTGTAGGGAAATTCTCAGATTGAGTGCTGAATGACGGTTCAATGTATTAATTTTTTGATTTATTGAAAATACGGCAGATGAACGTATGATGGTTCTTTTCTTATAATGTCATTTTTCCAGCACTTTTCTGAGTTTGCAGGTTTCATTAACAAAAAAACAATGCCCATAAAGCAAAGGCTTTATGGGCAAGATACTTTATGGGCAAGATATAAGTGGAACCCGATGGAACCAGTTTAAGCTGCTGGCTGGGCTTCCAGAACTTCGGTTTTCTTAAAGTCTACGGTTGCCAGAGTAACACCAATAACCGTCAGCACGATACCAACGCCAGTGAGCATGGTTGGGTACTTACCATAGATAAAGACACCCAGTGCTGCGGTGATGATCGGGCCGGCATTCAGGAACAGGGAACTCGTGGTCGCACCAACTCGTGGAATGGCAAAGTTGTATAAAACAAAACACAGGCCAGAGCAGATAGAGCCGAGGTATACCAGGTTAAACCACTGAACAGAAGTCATTGCCGCCCAGTCATTGTTCTCGATAAAGAAGCTTGGAGACATAATCACCGTACCAATGATGAACTGATAAACGTTCAGGGTAATCGGGGAGTACTTTTCGTTCAGTGGGCGCTGCAACACGGTGTAACCACACCACATGCAGGTACACAGGAACATCAGTACGTAACCAAAGTAACCGGAACCTTCACCTTCGATAACACCCACCGTTAACAGTGCACCAATAACGCTCAGAGCCACTGCCAGTGAGTTCTTGCGGGTAATTGCCACCCCCAGAATCACGGCTTCCAGAATAATCATAATGATTGGCTGGATAGCAGATAGTACAGAGCTGGCAGCAGCAGGAATCAGGTTGATGGCATACATGCTCAGTGGGAAGTAGATCGCAATACCAATAAGCGCATTGATGACCACTTTCTTGATATCCGAACGCTCAATTTTTGTGTCCTGTTTGGTTAGCAGCATGATGATCAGAAATGCCACTGCGGCGATACAAAAACGGGCTGTGGCCAGTGTGAAAGGGCCAATAATGGTGCCCACCGCCTGGATACTATAGAACGAGAGACCCCAGAAAACGGCAACGGCAGCCATGGCGATCATGCCCATGCCTTTTTGATTACCCATGACTTTTATCCTTTACAGACAGGTTGATTTTGAGTGAACTCATCGTGTCCTGACGAACACGATGAGGTTGGAAAAAGGTTTTGGTTAAAGTCAGTGAACGATTTTCTCTATTCTGACGGGTACCGATTTCAGGGCAGGGAAGCCAGAAATCGGGTCGAGGACACCGTCACCAACAAGGATGTTGACATTGGCATCTTTGAAACCATGGGTAATCTGCACAGCGCCAGCGACGATTTCGGCTTCATGCATCACTCGCACTTTAATGTTGATGGTGCCGTAAGCGGAGGTAACACGAACCATCTCACCATCTACAACATTGTGCCAGGCTGCATCAGACGGGTGCATTTCAACCTGAGCTTCAGGCATCACCTTGTTAACCTGGGACAGGTTGCGGTAGCGCCCGTGGAAGAACATGACCTTTCTGGAACCTGTCATCAGCACCAGTGGGTACTCTTCTTTGGAAACGCTCATGTACTCAGGTGCGTTCATAAACTTTGCCAGCGGTTCACGACCAATCGCTTCAAGATGCCCGGAAGTAAATTCGATCAGACCGGATGGCGTATTGAATGGCTTCTCACCACGAGCCTGTCTGGCCTGGGGTTTGCCGTAAGTCAGTGGGGCAAACTGGTAACCGTCACGATGGCTTGCCAGTTCTTCCAGGGACATGCCGGTAGGTTCAATCAGCCATGCATTCAGAGCGTCTTCGTTTTCCCATGGCAGCAAGTCGGTGTAACCCAGGCGATCTGCCAATCCTTTGAAGAAGTCGTATTCATTCTGCAGACCCAGATCCACCACTTTTTCCGTCAGCTTCACGGTCTGGTTAATACCGTTGTATTGCAGTTCTGAACGCTCCATGTAAGAAGCTGCTGGAATAACATAATGGGCCAGCTCGGCAGTTTCGGTCATATACAGCTCTTTCACCACCAGCAGATCCAGTGCCTTGAATGCTTCAATGACTTTGGATGCATTCGCATTGGTCAGTACCGGGTTGGCTGCTGTCATGATCAAGCCTTTAAAAGGATACGGCTCTTGGGACAGGATCTGATTCATCAGGCGCAGGGTATGGCACTCACCTCGCATATTGAACAGAATCGGGAACTCCTGGCTACCGATTGCCCTGGCCTCCACCTCAGGATCCATGTGCATGTGCAGGCTTTGTACACCAAAGCCATCCATCGTCATCATGCCGCCGGGCACATCAACCGCACCAATCAGAGCATCGATGTAAGCCACAGAGCGCACGTTGTTCACGCCGTTGGCCTGGTGTTCCAGACCGGTGCCGCACCAGTTGGAGATGCTGTTGCCGGATTCTTTATAGCACGCCAGGATGGTTTCCATCTGCTCGATGGCTACGCCGGTCTGCTCAGACACGAATTCCTGAGTGAAGGACCGGGCGTATTCCTTCAGTTCGTCAAAGCCCTTGGTGAACTGGGCAACAAACTCCAGATCCACCATATCACGGTCGATCAGCTGTTTGATCAGACCCCAGGCCAGGATACTGTCAGTGCCCGGTTTCACCTGGATATAGTGATCCGCAATGCGGGCCATCTCTGTGTACATGGTGTCCACTACAATCAGCTTGCCACCCTTGTCGCGGGCTTCGTTGATGTCCTGGGTCCAATAAGAGTGGGATGCTGGCGGATTGGAGCCCCACATCACCACCAGTCTGGAGTTTCTCAGGTCACCACCTGGCCAGGTACCAAACACCATGTTGTAAGCGATGTAACGACCGGCAAAGCACTGAGTGTCGTTGGAGAAATAGTTAGTTCTCGTCCAAAAACACAACCAATTGAAAACTGTAGATTTTATCCTGAAAAATTAAGTGGAGCCCTACTGCTATCTGGCGACTAAACTTCCCAAGAGCAAGAAACATAAGGGATTGCCAAAAACAGAGGACTCCAAATGCGCAAAAAACGCAACCCGCAGTGTAGTATGGAACTCCATTACGTACCTCATGAAATCTGCTCCCAGCTTTCCGGTATCTCGCAATGGCTTGACGCCCATCCACAGTTCAATGACTGGATTTATGAGGACTTAAGTTCTGGTGATAAACAGAACACTGGGCGGAACGGACTATCAGCAGAATCCGTTCTTCGTGCGGCACTCCTGAAACAGTATTTGAATTGTGATTATGACTACTTGTCGTTTGTTTTGATGGACTCCATGCTCTTTCGAGACTTTTGTCGCCTCGAACCAAACCAGCGCCCCAGTCGCTCCAGTTTGCATGGGCTCATCAGCCTTCTTACTGCATCTACATGGGAACGGATTAATAACTGTCAGCTAATGACCGCTAAAGATCAGGGTATTGAAAAAGGGCGCACTGTGGCTATTGACAGCACAGTCACCGAATCGGATATCAAACCTCCTTGCGACAGTGATCTTTTAGCCAGTTCCGTTAAAGAAATTTGTCGGCTGCTGGAACGGGGACAAACACTGACAGCGACACCGCTTTATGAATATACCCATCACAACCGAGCCGTAAAAGATGCGGCCAGAAAATGCATCTACGCTGGCAAAGAAGAGCGGCATCAGCATTATAAAAAACTGCTGCAGTTGACCCGAAAATCCCGGAAGGTACTTATCGAAGCTACTGTCACGCTAGCAAACGCCCGTCAGCAGGGGCAGTGTCTCCTGGCTGATGATGCCGACAAGTGGCAGGCCGATGTGGATCACCTGTTACCCCTGGTGGATGCAATAGTCTCCCAGACAGAGCGCAGGGTCTTTAAGGGTGAAAAGGTGCCAGCCCAGGAAAAAGTGGTTAGCCTGTATGAACCCCATACGGATATCATCGTAAAAGACAGGCGGCAAGTACAGTATGGCCATAAACTGAACCTGGTTCAGGGAAAAAGTCGATTGATCCTGGACCTGGTTATTGAGGAAGGTAACCCAGCGGATTCGGACCAATTCATTCCGATGATGGAAAGACAAAAAAAATTTATGGTCGTGTACCTCGCCAGACAAGCGGTGACGGCGGATACGCGTGTCGCGCTAATTTGGAAAAAGCCAAGGCCATGGGAATCAGCGATGTAGCTTTTAATAAGAAGCGCGGACTTGAAGTCGAAGAGATGACTAAAAGTCAGTATGTGTATAAAACGCTCTTTCGCTTCCGGGCAGGTATTGAAGCGGGAATTTCGTGGCTAAAGAGATGTTTTGGGCTATCACGTTGCCACTGCAAGGGTTCTGAGCGTTTTGATTCTCATTGCTGGTTATCGGTGGTCTGTTACAACCTGGTGATTCTGGCCAGACACCCGGCACCATCCTGATAGCCACCTCCACGCTACATGAAAGTACCTTTCCAGCATGGTGGGAGGATGTTTTCTGCCTGCTTTTCGCGTTTTTCTCCAATATCCGTCCCAGATTAGAGAAAAAAAGGGAAGAGTTTTTGCGGCTCTCTGGAATTTCAGGAAATATCAAAACGAACGTACAATCTAATTATGATTGCCTGATGCGTTTTTGGACGAGAACTAGTTAGGTGAGCCAATGCCCCGGATAAAGCGCTGACTCTTGATCACATCTCTCCAGCGCTGAACTGCCGGGCTATCTGCCAGGTTTTTACCCGATCCTGCAATTTCGCCCAGCCTTCCCATACCACTAACCAGCCGGGCTGCCCTGTATGCTTTGAATCACCCCAACCACCAAGCCGAGCAATCGTTTGAAGCAGCCAAGTGACTGTTGGCGGCTTATCGGGCAACGCTTTTTTTTCATAGGTTAGCCAGAGAACCTGCCATTCATCATCACTGACCACCTCATTCGCGAGTGTTTTTTCACTCCAAAGCTTTCTGTCTTTGTGCTGCCTGTCATTCGGTAACATTAATGCTTCACGGATTTGCATTAGTCTGACAGCGACAAACATTAATATGACCGCAAGTCGTTCAATGTTATCCGGAGATTGCAGACGAAGCCTTTCTACTCCTGCTCCCGATTTCCAAGCCTTATGGAACTCTTCTATTCGCCATCGGAGCTCGTAAAATCGAATGATAGAGCGACAGTCTTCGAATGTTTCAATATCTTCAGTTGTCAATAGTACCCAGTGCAAACGGTCTTCGGAGTCATTGCCAATCTCTTCAGCCGACACAATATTCATAGTTACCGGTTCCGGCCTGCCGCCTGGCCTTTGCGGCGCCTGTATTGTCATCTTCTTTCTTTTGACCTGCAGCGTTGCCTTTCGCTTCTTTCTACCTCCTTTTTGAGGAACCACTATCGTATATTTCCCCAACACTTCAGTCTGAGCTAAGGAATCAAATAATAAGAGTTCGCCATCCACCAGGATTCTGTTTTGTGTAGCTCTTACAACAAACCGCTGTCGGTTATCCAGTTTGTAGTGCATATATTCGTATATATCCGCCTCCCGGTCGCAAACACTGATGATGTCAGGCATTTTACCCCCCATCCTTTGTTCTGTGTTTTCAGAGGCTCTTTGCCACTTAAAGCTTTCCTTTCCCTCGTAAGGTAGCTGACGACGTTGGTTCTTTTTCCCCCGCTGAACGTCCTCTCTAACCCATCGTTCTTGATCAATAAGCCCAATGCTTCGCTCTGTATCCGCATCAACCAAGAAGACAGAGTGGACGTGGAATCCTCTGGTTTTAGAGCCTTCAGGACCTCCAAGATCACCAAGCTCGGATCTGACAGCATGTTTATAACCCAGGGTTGTTGTATCTTCGAGAGCCAGAAGTAGGCGAGACTGTCTCGCTATTTTGGCAGTTGCCTGAAAGCCTGCCTCAGCTATTGCTTCAGGCTTTACGGCCTCATTCTCAATCAGCCGGTAAGCTCCAGTTACCAGTGCGGTATAACCTTCGCATGAAGATGACAAAGAATTACCGGTATGAGCTGAAAGCTCGGCAGCAACTTTGACAAGTCGTTTTGTACGTCGAGTATCGCCCAAATCAGCACATCCAAAAGTTAGTTCTGACCATGGTTTAGGAGAAAGTGGAAGCATGACCTGTTTTATCAGTGAGAAATGATAGAACAAGGTAGCTATTTGTGATCAAGAGACAGGATAAAGCGATGCACCACCTCTTCCTGCTGGGCGAAGCCGGTGCCTTCACCTTTCCAGACACCGACCGAATCATTGCCATACTCAGTACGCAGAGCCTTCATCTTCTCTGCAATTTCATCCATGGCCTGTTCCAGCTCAATTTCCACAAAGCCGTTTTCGGTGCGCTTCAAAGGCTTGGTGATACGCTGTGGATGATACAACTGAGACAAACCGGAACTGCCTTTAATACAGATACGGCCACGATTGTGCAGGGCTTTCTCGTTACCCTTGATTTCCACAACGCAACCATCTTCCAGATGCACATCAATGCCACAGAGCATGCCACACATACGACAGCTTGTTTTCTTTACTTCTTGTATTGCCATGTTAATAAAACCTGAAAATAAACTTGATCAATGTCGTTTAGTGTGCGGTGGCGATGACCATCTGGTCATATTTACTGCGCTTGGCTGCCGCGAGGTCATTCATCTCCTGGTATTTCAGAGCACCGGCAATGCAATGACCCACACACTTGGGATCACCGTCACAAAGGTCACACTTGTGACTGACCTGTCTTTCATTATCAAAATGGATATTGCCGAATGGGCAGGCAAGCATGCACATCTTGCAGCCGGCACAACGGTTAGCATCAATCACAACAGCCTGGGTGTCTGCATTACGAGTGATGGCACCGGCAGGGCAGACGCTCATGCACCAGGCCTCCTCACAGTGCAGGCACGTCATCGGCATCAGCGTACGTTGTTCAATGTAGTGGTTCACCCGGATATTGGAAACACTGCTTTCGCAGGTTTCCTGAGTACGGGCGTAAGCGCAGGCCATTTCACAGTTTCTGCAGCCAACACACTTATCTCTGTCTATTGTTACAGTCTTCATTAGTCGATATTCCTTGATAAATCAGTGCATAAGGCCGTAAGTGAGTTTTTGCAGATCCCGCTCGAGATTCATATAATCAACGGTGACCTGTTTATGCTGCCGAATCACAGGTCGCAACATGCCAAAAATTATCATTGCTGAGGTTTTACCCACCAGGCAAGCGCCTACGATACGATGCTCCCGGGAGCAGACTTTCATGTACCCCATGCCCTGAGATTCCGGTATCAGGTGTACTTCATCCCCTGACTCATCCGCAAAGTTCCCCATGGATGCGACGGTCAGGTCATACATCTGAGTAACGTTCATGTTCAGGCTACCTTCGTACGGGATTTTTTTGCCCAACATATTCAGTGCAGCAAACTTACCCATCTCAATAGCCGTTGGCCAAAGGGCATGTATCTGATGGGGATCACCAAAACTGGTTGGTCCTGCTGCCACGTCACCAGCTGCATAGATGCCTTCAACATTGGTCTGCATGAACTCATCCACGCAGATGCCCCGGTCAACTGTGATGTCAGAACCTGCCAGGAACCCGGTATTAGGGCGAACACCAGTACCCACGATAACGAAATCAGCAGCTACCGGCTCCTGTCCCTTGAGCTGAATCAGAAAACTGCCATCAGGCTGCTTTTCAATGGCATTGGTCATTGTTTCCGTACGCAGGTCCACATCAAAGCTGCGGATTTTTTCAGACAGAATTTCTGCACCTTTATTATCGATAACGCTGGGCATAATTCGATTAGCCAGCTCGATAACCGTGACCTGAAGACCTTTAGACACTGCTGCCCAGGCTGCCTGTAGAGAAACAAAGCCAGAGCCAATAACCGCGACGCGTTTTCCGGACTGAAAATGAGGAATCAGTGCTTCCATATCAGACTTGGTCCACATATGGTAAACACCGTCCTGATCAATACCGGGAATAGGTGGTTTTATCGGAGAAGAACCAGTGGCAATTAAAAGGCTTTCATAATTTACTGAATAATTATTGTCAATAGTGATGTTTTTTTCTTTGTTGTTGATACTCGTTACCTTGCCTTCGATATAATCAAAATCATTTGATTGGTAATAGTTATTGTCCCTGATAAATACATTTTCCTCTTTCAGTTTCCCTCTGAGAATGTACGGTAAAAGCACGCGGGAATACGCATTTCCACCTTCACTGGAAACAATAGTAACCGATTTTGTTTTGTCATGTTTTCTAATAGTTTCGGCAGCTGACAAGCCTGCAGCACTATTACCAATAATCAATACATCAGTTTTCATAAAATTAAAACCGGATATAGGTACAGCCAGAAAACAAAAAACCAATGTTCAACGAAGGGAGTTTATAAAAAACCTGAAAAAACTGCCTGAGCATTAGTTTCTAATAAAAGGTAGCTTGAATATTTTGGCAATCAGTTTGCCTGGATTTCAATCAGAAAATTTAACTAGATTATTGCTATTTATACAAAAACACCATTCCTGATTGGCTCTATTTGATTTCCGAACTGCTCTGCAGTGAAAATTGGATGTGGACCACGCAATGTAAGGCTTGAGGGCAAATTGCCGAGCAAAGCTCTGAGAGCCTTTAATGATAAGTGCTTCAGCCAGGTTCAATCTGGGAACAGTCTGTAATCCAATAAGAGCCTCCTGATTTATCGAAGAGTAGCGAAGTAAACAAAGTAAAAATATGATTTATGTCAAAATTAAGGTATATCGTTAAAAAATGAAGACTGTTTTTTTCATACCCGGCAAATGGCAAGTTCTCAACCACCGGGTATGTCATTAACTTGTCTAGGAGGCTGCAGCCTGTGCCGACAACTCTCTTTCTCCAACCCTTTCAGGTTCAGCAGATTTCAGCCCGAATCCAATAAAAGCAAACCCGATTCCGACGAGAGGGTTCAACCAGTTCAGTAAAGCCATTGGGGCATAATCCAGGGCAGAAACACCTAACGTGGTTGCCATAAAGGCTCCACCTGTCGTCCATGGAATCAGTGTAACTGTTAACGTTGCCCCCTCCTCAAGAGAGCGGCTAAGTACCGAACGATCCAATCCTAACTTATCATAAACGCCCCAATTGTCCTCCCAGAATAATTGACATGTAGGCCTCACCCATGGCGCCGTTGCCAAAGATACAACAGAGGATCGTTGACATAACCAGGGTTGCCTTGCGTCTTATGCGCTTGAGAATACCGGCAATCAGTGTGCGCAAAAAACCAAACTTATTCAGCACGCCGCCAAGGGCCAATGCCATCAATGAAAGGGAGAGTGTCCACATCATGGAAAGTATTCCTCCACGACCCAGCAGGTCATCAAGTGAAGCAACACCTGAGCGAATATTACTGCCCCCGAACAGGCTATTGATTACATCGGTAATTGGCCGACTCTGGACAGTCAACGCAAGGCCTACTGCTACCATTGATGCAGCCATCATTGAAACTTCAGCTGGCACCCTTATAAAACTCAGAATGACCATCACCAGAATCGGAAGGATGGTTAGCAAGCTGATATGGAATGAATGGTCAAGCGCAAGTGCCAATGAGGACAATTCTTCATCTGGAAGTATGCTATTGCTGTAGTCCAGGCCAAACCATGTGAAGATAGCCAATGCCAGTAAATAGGTAGGAATAGTCGTATAACACATGCTCTGCATATGTCGAAACAATGTTGTACCGGCAGACATAGCCGCCAGATTGGTCGTGTCTGACACTGGCGACATTTTGTCACCAAAGCAGGCTCCAGAGATGACCATACCGGCAACCAGCGGGGCAGGAAAACCTATTGAGGTTCCAATGCCCATCAGAATCACGCCGACTGTTCCCGCTGTTGCCCAACTGGACCCAATAACCACGGACATCAGGTTGCACAAAATCAGCCCGGCAGGTAAAAATGTACTGGGTTCGATAAACTGAATGCCAAGGTAAATAAGCGTTCCCAGGGTACCGCTCTCGATAAACGCAGCAATCAGCACACCAATCATAATAAAGATATAAATGGCCGCCAGCGCTTCACGAATGCCATCATTCATCGCATCCCGAATTTCAAGATAACTGTATCCCAGGCGTAGAGTACTTATGATCGATACAATCAAACAACCCAGGATAAGACAATGGAGGTTGATTGAATACTTAAAAAGTCCAACACCAATAATACCTACAATACTGGCAAAGGTAAGAAAGGCTTGGTTAAAGCTGAGATCTTTTAAACATTTTTGTGCTTCATGCATTCCAGCACCATCTATGACCTGAATGGAGAATATTGAAGGAGAATTGCTGCCAAAACCCCTTTCAGGGGGGGGAAGCAAGTCTACGTTACAAGAACATGTTTCGTTTAGAGCGATACTTTTTAGATAAGCCCGCTATTTCACTGCATTTTTTTCAAGCTGAATCGGCTTATCATGGTATTGCTCTGTCCTGGTTTTTTGATTGGGCACAGTTGCATGGCTCCTGCAGATCATTACCCAGTATGCAAACATGACTCAGAAATAAAAATCAGGGTTTTTGCCAGAAAAATCAGGTAATCTGACTATATGTTGTCTTAAGTGGACCTGTCTGTTTGAAAACAATCAACAGACCCTGAATAGATTTGATCATTGATAGTCTTTATTCTTGGGAACTCTTTTATAATTGGACAAAGGCATGATCAAAGCGCCTGCGGAACCCCTTGATATTATCTATCAGGATCCATGGCTGGTGGCCATCAATAAACCCTCTGGCCTGCTGGTTCACCGTTCCATGATTGATCGTCGTGAAACCCGCTTTGCCATTCAGCTATTGAGGGATCAGATAGGTCAGCATGTATTTCCACTCCACAGGCTGGACAAGCCAACATCGGGTGTGCTGGTTTTTGCCCTGTCGCCTGAAGTTGCCAAACGGGCGAGTGAGCAGTTTCAGGAAGGTCTGGTCAGTAAAACCTATCTTGCCATCGTTCGCGGTTTTGTACCTGAATCGGGAGTGATCGACCACCCGTTGAAGGAGAAACTGGATAAAATTACCGATCGCAAGGCGCGCCGGGATAAACCGGCCCAAGAGGCGGTAACCGGGTATCGTCGACTGGCAACCGTTGAGCTGCCAATAGCGATTGATCGATACCCCAGCAGCCGATATTCGCTGGTGGAGGTTAAGCCCGGAACCGGTCGTAAGCACCAGATTCGTCGGCATATGAAGCATATCTCCCATCCTGTTATCGGTGATGCAAAACACGGTAAGGGAAACCATAATCGGTATTTTGCAGAGCACTTTGATGCTGATCGATTACTGCTGCATTGTGCCAAAATGGCAATGGATCATCCGGTAACGGGAAAGCCCGCCGCTTTTTATGCCCCGGTCGATATGATGTTGGATCAACTTTTCGACCGATTTGGCTGGACATTGCCCTATAGCAGTGAATAAATAACATTTTTGGCTCTTTTCGTATTGCAGACTGCTGATTTCATAAATCAGGCTGGAATCCTCCTGTGGCAGGGCTTGGCAATATTTAGCCAGCAGTTTCCTGAAGGCATTGTATATCAAGGCCTTTGGCCAATTTTCATTGCAGAGCAGTCTGTAACCCGAAAAGAGCCACATTTTTTATCGGATTGAGAGACTTCAATGAAAAAAGTTATTTCTGGCGTGCTGGTTTCACTGGCAGTCTTACTGGCTGGTTGTGCTTCAACTCAGGAGTCACCGGAGGTAAATGCCGAGAACTTGGAAGTCGAAGTAACCCGTCAGTTTACCGGTACAACCATGACACCGGACCCTGTTTTGCAACAGGTATCGGAGTTGAGCGAAGCTGGCATCCTGAAAAATGTACGCATGACTCGCTCTATTCCCTCGCAGATCACGGCAACTGGACCTGAGAGGGTTCTGGCTTGCGTCTCTTCCGAGGGAAGTCGCTGGTTGGAAGAACACCAGGAATGTGAATTCATGGCAGAAGAAACCTGTGCTGAACTGGGTGGGGAGTTTAATCCTTGCGCATCATCCTGTCGAAATGACCCGGACGCCATGGTTTGTAACTTGATGTGTGTGGCAGTTTGCCGTTTTGATGATTAGTTTGTAACTATTCAGCACTGAGCAAAGGCATATTACAGTAATTCCGAACAGCTCTATGAAGTGATTGATATATGTCCATTCCCTGTTTTCTGGCAGACGACAAATAGCTGCGAATCCGTGCAAACATAGAACCACCGTCTGCACTCCTGAAGCAGCCTGAGATTTTCTGCTTTAACTTGGCCATTCGAACATCCCGCTCACTGCCATTGTTATCGAAGGGAATGGTAAAATCTGACATGAAGCGCAGTGTCTCAGCCTTGAACTCAGTGAGTCGTTTGAAGAGATTGTAAGCTTTAGTATTCTTGTAACTATTCAGCACTGAGCAAAGGCATATTACAGTAATTCCGAACAGCTCTATGAAGTGATTGATATATGTCCATTCCCTGTTTTCTGGCAGACGACAAATAGCTGCGAATCCGTGCAAACATAGAACCACCGTCTGCACTCCTGAAGCAGCCTGAGATTTTCTGCTTTAACTTGGCCATTCGAACATCCCGCTCACTGCCATTGTTATCGAAGGGAATGGTAAAATCTGACATGAAGCGCAGTGTCTCAGCCTTGAACTCAGTGAGTCGTTTGAAGAGATTGTAAGCTTTAGTATTCTTGACTTTCTTGCGCTTAAGCTCCTCTCGTTGCTTCTCCATATAGACGACTTCTTTCATTAGAGCCCGCTGAAGCAACCGGTCATAAATCTTCTCGATTCGTTCACAGACAACACTTGGCATCTGTAGCATACCTATGGTCTTAAAGCCCTTGCAGTAATGCCAGGAAAGCCTCAGTAGCTTCATCAATCGCAACGCCAGTTGATTGCTGTCCCTATCAACAACACCCAAAAGCTCCCTCAGGTGATGGGCATTGCAAAGTACGTGAGTTGCCGCATATGCAAAATAGGATTTCCAATGATCATGAACCAGAACGCCTGCAAATGTTAGCAGTATGCCCATCGTGTCCATGGCCTCACGACCTCGCTTTTCAGACAAGTAGTAGAGCGTCCATTGTTCATCCCGCATAACGTGTAGCCAGTGCAAAGAGCCCTCGGCCCGCATACCCGTTTCATCGGCTCCGGCAACAGACGATTCCCGCAAGGCGTCACGAATAACCTCTTCAGTAGAAGCCAGATTTTCATAGGTTCTGGCCACAAAATTGGCGACAGTGCCTGCACTTACACTCATTTTATAGAGAGTATTAAAATACTCTGACACGCGCTTAAAAGGCAGGAAATGGTATTGGTTAAGATAGACGGCCATAGCCTGTGTGGCTGAGCCATATTGTGCGGCAGCGGTAACACCTTCCGGGAATTCAGCCTGATTCCGACAACCACAAGTGCAGATTTTTACTTCAGCTCTATGGGCCGTTACTTCAAATTCACCCGGTCTCCCTGGTTCAAACACCTGTCGTTCAATATATTTGACCGGCTCACTATCAAGAAGAGACGCCTGACATTTATTGCATTCTTTAACCGGAAGGTACTCAATATAGTCAGGGATATCGACCTGTTTAAGACAAGTGCCCTGATGCCCTTTCTTTCCACCGGCTTTATTACCAGAAGACTGTCTCAGACTTTTAGGATTGGGTTTTTCATCCGATGGATCGGTACCTTTATCTGCGGAAAGGTCGTCAGAATGATCTGGAGAATTACTGTTTTTACAAGGTTTTTGATAACCATCAGACGATGGCGGCTTGCTGCTGTTTTGACTGTTCTTGCCAACCTTTTCTTCCAATTCTCGACATCGCTCTTCCAGACAGGCAACTCTCATCCGCAGCTCTGCATTCTCTTTCAAGAGAATCTCAGCCGACATAGTTGCGGGTAGTTCTGGAATCATGCTGGCGAATATTGTGGAAAAATGGTGCTTAAGAGGATGGTATAAAAATCAGAAAATTCCAGATTTATGTGGGGGTGCTGAACAGTTACATTAGTTTTTCACAGGGAGTTGCTTGATTCCCTGCTCTTGATTCAATGAAAAGGCTGTCTATGAGCCACACTCGTAGAGGTGCTGTCATTCCATGGAGGCTGCCTGTTTTCGTTTAGTCTCCATTGATAAAATTAAAGAATTCCTTTATTAGCTTGTGGGGAATAGGGTTGTCCGGAGGACAGGCCACTGACCATTGGTAGTTCTCAAACAGCCGAATCATCGCGGTGATTTGCAAAAGAGGCAATTTGAGCAGCAGCTGGTTTAGTTCGGCCATGGAGGTTGGCCTGATGACATCGTCGGGATGGTCCTGACAAAGTTTTTTCCAGAAATAATAAACAACCAGCAAGGTTATCTCCTCATCAGCAATTGCCTCACAGATTGCATGTTTGACTTCATCATTACTGTAGCTGAGTAGCAGCACAATCTTGCTTATGTTGTCAGTCTGGTTCAGTGCATAAGAAAAGTGAAAGCATATTGATTGTGAGTTTTTAGTGACTATGACATCAGTGTCCGCTCCATGTTTCAACAACAGTAATACCGTTTCCACTGAGCCGTGGAAAATAGCCGTGATCAGTGGCGGTACTGTGTCGTCATCTGCGTGGTTGATGTCATAACCCCTCAAGAGCAATCTTTCTAACTGCTCAAGCCTTCCTTCACGTATATTATCAGCCAGTTCGTCGGCACTTATATCTTCGGAGCTTATATCATCGACTTGGTTGATACGATCAGACGATGAGTCCGCAATGGCGTAGCTGTAAAAAAGCGGGGGACTAACAGATTGCATATCAGGATTCAGTATTTGGATTTTATGATATATAGAATGTTATTCTCCGGAAAAGTTCAATTGAGTATCTGTAATCATCAATAAGGCTGCTCAACTGTGCCACACTATTTTTTCAATATTTTTTCAACATTGATTAATTGCCTGTCAGACGGCTTTTGAATGGCTCATGTATACATTAGAACATTTATCCGGTTATGCCTTCAGCAGTTATCAGTTGGGTCTGTTCAGGCAATTGGGCGAGTTCAGAGGCCGGCAGCTGGTGACCGCCCGTCAGCAGCCGGAAGTTCTGGATACGCTCCGTCAGGTTGCGGTACTGGAATCTGTTGAATTCAGCAGTCGGCTGGATGGCCTTTTTTCTGCACATTCTGCACAAATAGCTTCACGAAAGGCCGCCTCCAGAGAGCTGGTTCGTAAGCTGGTACACAAGGAATACCGTCCAGCCACACCGGTTGAAAGGCAGGTTGCCGGCTATCGGGATGGCCTGGAGATGGTGGTTGAGCCAGGCGAACACATGACCTTGTCGGTTAGCCTTATCCGCCAGCTGCATGCCATGTTGTATGCCCATCTGCCCCACGAAGGAGGACGCTGGCGGGTTACCAATAAAGAGATTGTTGAGCGGGACAGCAAAGGGCAGAGAATCGGTGTTTTATATCGAACCATACCAGCCACGGCGATTGCCGGCGCGATGGAGAAGCTGGTTGCCTATTATCATGAAGGGCTTCAGCAGCAAGATGAGCCTCTGTTACTGATAGCGGCGGTTGTATTGGATTTTCTCTGTATACACCCTTTCAGCGACGGCAATGCCCGAATAGCCTGGTTGCTGATGGCGATGATGCTGGCACTTAACGGTTATCAGGTCGTTCAGCTGATTAGCCTTGAGCGGGTGCTGTTACGGCACGAGCAGGACTATAAAAGAGCGTTACAGCTGAGTGTAAAAGGCTGGCAAGAAGGACAGCACAATCCGATGCCATGGATCGATTTTTTCCTGAACACCCTGATTCGTGCTTACGATGAGCTGGAAGATAAAATTCAAACGCTGCAGTGGCAGGGGAGTCGGGCACCCAAATCGCAGCTGGTACGGATGGCCATTGAACAGACCCGTCATACCTTTTCCATTGCTGATATTTGCCTGCAGATACCGACAGTCAGTCGTGAGCTGGTCAAAAAAGTGGTTCAGCAAATGCGCGCTGAAGGTCTGCTGGAGCCGGTAGGCAGAGGGCGCGGTGCCCAATGGCAAAAGTGCAACCGGTCAGTAATCCGGAATTAAGCAGGTGACAGTTTGATTTCAATATTATTCTCCAACCAGTCATGCAGATATAGCCATTATTAAGCCCTGGATACCAAGGAAGGGAACTTTATTGGCATTAAAGTATCTATATACAAAAGCAAGCTATCGCCTGCCTGGAAGATCACCTCAGGTTGTTATGTGGGTAAAGTCAGCGAATATCATTGAATAAAGGAGACTTGTAAAATATGGATAATGTTAATAACAGTTTCAAACTCATTTGTCCCGCCATTGGGTCAGACCCCAGTCTCAAAGTCAATTGCCCCACCATTGGGACAGTTGAAGCAAACAGTCTTGGTATGTGTCTGCCCGGAGGCATTGCTGGTATCTATTATTTTGGCGCTACCGGATGTTTTTATGGCACCATTAAAAGCATATATACAGGTAAAGTCTTTGCCAAATCCAAAGTAGCTGTCGGAGCTGTTGAAAGACTAATGGCCGGAAAAGCAACGGCTATAGCAGAAAGAAATATTCAGCCTTGTCTTGTAGAATCCATTGCGAACGGTATCGTATGGGGAGCAGATGGATGGCTGAGTGGCGCCTTCTGTTTTGGAGGGATCGGTCTCGGCAATAAGTTCTATCAAAAGATAACCGGATATGAAATCCCGAATATAGAAATAGATCTTTCTGTAACAGCTCCCGGGATTCAATTGATGGAGAGGGTCTGATTAGTTACGGTGACCTATAGATAAAAACCAAAAAGATCCTCAATAAAAAGGCCCTCAATAGTGAGGGCCTTTTTATTTTTAGACCGGGTTAATCAAAGCATGCGGTGCAGCACATCATGCTCCGGCTTATCAAAGTAACGATGCTTGATGGTTGCCAGAATGTGCAATACCACAATGCCCAGCAGAACATAGGGAATCGTGACGTGGATATCGTGGAGCAGGCCTGCCAGATCAGGATTCTTTTCCAGGAAGCTGGGCATGACCAGGTTGAACAGCGGCACATCACGACCGCCGGCGTCAGACATCATGTAGCCACTCACCGGTACCAGGAACATAAAGAGATAGAGGAGCCAGTGCACCAGTGTTCCCAGTTTGACCTCATAAGCTGGCATGCTGTCAGGCAGTTTCGGAATCCTGCTGGCCCAGCGAATCACCAGACGGGCAAATAACAGAAAGATCACCAGAACACCGAAGGATTTATGCAAGTGGTAAATGTCGTATTTATAGCTGACGTTGTCTTCCAGTCCGGCCATATACCAGCCAGAGGCAATGATTCCCAGAATAAGAAGGCCGACAGTCCAGTGCATCAGGCGCATGAGTACGGGATATTTATCAGAACTGCTCATCGGTTTGCCCTGTTTTTTTAAGTTTCGAGGTATCCTAGTTTATTATACTGCTTTTACGCTACAGATATTTATTGAAGTCGTATCAAAGTGCGCATCGCTGCCTTCTGGCCAGGTTCAGCTCCTGCTGCAGTTGTGCTTCCGTTGCCGCAGTAAACCGCATTTTCTGACCTTCCGTATCGACCAGCCTGATCTTTTTTGATTCTCTGGTCAGAGTGAACACGTTGCTGTGGTTCACCTGATTTTTCAGTTCAGGCAAGGAACTTTGTGATGGCAACCTGAGACTAATGAGTAGTCGAATAACGTTAAATTTATGCTTATGAATTTATGCTTATGAATTGTATCTCAACAATACCATTGCAAGAGCGGCATGACGTTTCTGAAAACTCTTTTGGCCGGTCCATCCCGAAGCCTGATGAGGTCAAACAGTTCAGAGGATTTGGTGCGGTTCTCAGATCCGGGGTCACGTCTATACTGCAACAGGGCAGAATGGATGATCGATTCTGGCTCCGGCAGGTACCCGAAGGAGGCAATAGCCTTATGACCCGCCTGATGTCAGCGGTACCCGTTGTTTATGCTTTGCTGGTCATCAATAGTCTGCCCACCGCTAATGGGTGTGAATGGGGGCCTTCAGGAACACGAAATGGAACACTATCGGCGAGTTCTGATTTTGGTTTTTCCGATCCGGTAGTGGAATGGGCTGATGGGGCAAGCGACATGGTATTGTACGGTGGCTGTGCGACGCTTCTTGCCAGCCATATTGCTAAATTCGTAGCACGGCTGTATGCAGGTAAACAGTCAAGTGAGCAGGAGCCGGAACCGGGTCATACTGAAAATGACTTCAAGAAGCTGGTGAAAAAAATGTTCCGTAGAGAGACCAGTGAAGTGGTGAAATCCCTGGTTTTAGTGGCCAGTGTCGCCGGTATTGTCGATTATATGAAAATTAAAATTGATAAAGAGCGCCCCTATGTTCTGAATCCTGACTATATCCATGGCAATTTGTGCATGGATCCGGATGATTTCAAGGCCATGCCCTCGGGGCATACGGCCATTTCAGCTATTGTCTGGTCGCAGGTTTTCCTTAACATTACAGATTCTGCAGCGCTGTCTTCCCCTGCCTTCAAGCGCTTGCTGTCGAAAATGTCAGTCTTTTCAAATAAACCACTTGCTTCACCGGCAGGGAAGCGGTTTATCACCTCCGTGGGTGCCTTGGGTTTTGGAGCCCTGGCTGGGGCATTAAGAATTCTGGCAGCCAAACATGATGTTGTTGATGTGTTAATCGGGGAGGGGATAGGCATCATTGCCGCAGCTTGCTCTCCATATATCCGCAGTGGTGTTTTCAGTGCTGAAGCCGTAGTGGATAAAAATACCGGATATTACTACGACGATGATGTGTATAGCCGTCCTGTTGCAGGGGAGGGACCGATGCGGGACAGGGGTGATCAAGAGGCAGAGGCCTTAGCGATATTGTAATGGGATTGATAATACCATCATCATTTTGACCGGGGCTGGCAAATTTCAGAAGTCAGCGGGCCTTTTCATATCAGTTTTTCATATCACTAATTGCCGGATGAAAGTGGATAACAATACATCTTGCAGCCCGCCTACTGCCAGCCGATTTTATTAGCAGGGGATAGAATCCTGCATATCAGAACATTCAGGTCAGAACATTCAGCTTCCCTGCTTACTGGCGATAATATCAAGCGCTGTCGGGTACTGCTCATCAATGTCTTTATTTGAACCGACACTCAGACCAAGGTCTCTGACAAGGCCATCTTTCAAGCCATAAACCCAGCTGTTTACGGTCAGTTTCTGGCCACGATCCCAGGCGTCCTGAACGATTGTTGTCTGACAGACGTTAAGCACTTGCTCCAGAACATTGAGTTCACACATTCTCTGGAACTGTTCATCATCGCTCCCGGCATTCTCGAGCAGCTCAGCGTGCTTCTTCTTAACATCCTGAACGTGCCTCAGCCAGTTATCGATCAGACCCAGTTTGGAGTTATTCATGGCTTCACGAACACCACCACAGCCGTAATGGCCCGTCACAATAATGTGCTCCACTTTCAGGTAGTCAACCGCATATTGAAGCACTGACAGGCAGTTCAGGTCGGTATGGACCACCAGATTGGCAACGTTTCGGTGGACAAAAAGTTCGCCCGGAAGGAGCCCGACGATTTCGTTGGCAGGTACCCGACTGTCTGCACACCCGATCCAAAGGTACTTTGGGGCCTGCTGTTCGGAGAGCTTTTCAAAAAAGCCGGGGTTTTCTTCACGAATGGACTTGGACCACTGGTTATTGTTTTCGAGGAGGTTTTCCAAACTAGACATAGTTTCCAGATCCATATTCCTGTTCCATAACTGAGGAACGTTATAGCAACTCTCGTTCGGCAAGACCAGTACTTAAGAAGAAAATTGTTCGGTATGAAAAGTGCTCTGTATCACGGTTACAGAGCACTTAGCCTGTCATCGGTATCGGTTTACCTGATCCCGTAATTCGATGGCAGCTCCCCTTGCGGCCTTTGCAAAGTCATCACCTCCACTGGCATAGATAATGCCACGGGATGAGTTCACAATGATTCCCTTGCCTTCGCTGTTGAGACCATTTTTTACCGTGGCTTCAACGTCACCGCCCTGAGCCCCGAGACCCGGCACCAGGAACGTCATGTCTCCGGTGATTTCCCGGATACGCTTCAGCTCCTCAGGATTTGTGGCACCAACAACCAGCAGAATGTTGTTGTTTTCATTCCACTGCTCCTGACACATCCTGGCAATGACTTCATAAAGCATGGCGGTATCACCATTGGCCTGCAGGACGGGCAGATTCTGAATTGCCGCAGCGCCGGGGTTTGACGTGCGGCACAGCACCACTGTTCCCTTATCTGCATAGCTTGAGAATGGCTCAATAGTATCAATTCCCATGTAGGGATTGACGGTAACGGCATCGGCCTGGTAGCGCTCAAAGGCTTCAATGGCGTACTGACTGGCAGTACTGCCAATATCTCCTCGCTTGGAGTCCAGGATGACCGGTATATCAGGGTATTGAGCATGAATGTAGTTAATGGTCATGGCCAGCTGGTCTTCAGCACCGCAGGCATGGTAATAGGCTGCCTGGGGCTTATAAGAGCAGACCAGGTCGGCTGTTGCATCAATAATGGCTTTATTGAATTCAAAGATAGGCTTTTCCATCGCCTGAATGGATAAAGGAAAGCGCTCGGGTGAAGGATCAAGGCCTACACACAACAGAGAGTTGTTTTTCTCCATGGCAGCCTGAACCCGATCAATAAACCCCATTGTAAACCTCAGCGTTATCTGAAAGTGCTGGGCGGGGAGTCTAGCAGTATCCGTTGTCTTTTACATGCGTTGGTGGAATGGGTATCAGCCCATTTTCACATGCCCCGGATGTTCCCTGACCCGTTTGAGCCAGGCCATGATAAAGGGGAAGTCGGTCAGACCATAGCCACCTTCTGGTGCAATATGCGTGTAACCATACAGGCAGATATCAGCGATGCTTATCTGGTCACCAACCAGCCAGTCATGGTGTTCCAGATGCGTCTCCATTACCTGTAGCGCTTTGTATCCACTGGCTTTCTTTGCCTGAAGGGCGGCCTCATGCTTTTGGGGTCTGCCCAGGAATTTCACGATAAACCTGGCTGTTGCGATGTAAGGCTCATGGCTGTATTGCTCAAAAAACTGCCACTGGAGAACTTTTGCCCTGAGGAAAGGGTCTGAAGGCAGGTAGTCTGTGCCATCGGCCAGGTAATTCAGGATGGCATTGGATTCCCACAGGTAATTCCCATCCGGTAACGCCATGACCGGAATCTTTCCGTTGGGGTTCATGGCCAGGAACTCATCAGTATGTGTTCCGCCGCCCAGGATATTGATGTGCTCCCATTCGCAGTCAATACCGAGATGGCTCATTAGCAGTTTGATTTTATAACAGTTGCCGGACCGGGCATCTCCGTAAACCTTGTACACAGGCTTCCTCCTGTTGGTCAAAATTGCATGAGACATTGGTACTCTCTATTCAAAGACGACGCAAGCACATTTTGTGCAAGAAAAAACGGGCGAAGGTTTCCTTTTGTTGTGGGTATGTTGCGCAGATCAGTAAACGACATAGTTCATATTCTTCCCAGGGAGTGGGCATTTAAAGGCAGCTCCCGATAGAATGCATCCTTTTATAACATCTCAAGGTGTATGGTAATGATTGATAGTGATGACCTGATGGGTGGTGAGGCCGTTATCGAAATAGTTGAAAATCAGCTGGCAGAAAATAACCCGGCAAGAGTAAAGGAGACCTTGATGAGGCTGATGCTCGAAGGTGTTGAGCGGGAAGAAGCCATTCAGTACATTGCCTGTGCCCTGTGTGTTGAGCTGGTGGATGTGGTCAATCATCAGGCGACATTCAATGAACAGCGTTTTAACACCAACCTTGATGCTTTACCAGAAATGCCATGGGCTGAAGATCTTTAAAAAAAACGCTGTCATTTATAAATATCAGCTATTTTGTCTTTTCCTGATTCTAATTATTGAGCCGTACTGATTAATCCAGCACAAAAAACAGGGTTGTTGCCGGAGAGTTTGCGACATTTTTGCAAACTACGGCTCTTGCTATTTTGGAAAAGAACGGTGAGACAAAATGCAGAATATCCTGCTGTTCAGCCTGTGTTCATTTGTGTGGGGCTCAACCTGGTACGCCATTACCTTTCAGCTGGGTGATGTTGATCCGTTATGGTCTATCAGTTATCGCTTTGTTCTGGCCGGGCTTATCTTAATGGTTATCTGTTTTCTGAAGCGGGTACCTATCCAATTCACTTCACGACAACATCTCAGAATATTTGTTCAGGGTATTTGTTTTTGCGGTATTTCTTATTGGTTGGTGTATCTCAGTGAACTTTACATCAACAGTGCACAGTCTGCACTGGTGTGTACCAGTATGCTCTACCTTAACGTCATTATTGGTCACTTCTGGTTGGGTAATCCGGTTCGTTTGCCTGTCGTCATTGGTGGCGTGTTGGGTTCACTGGGGATTGTCATGGTCTTTCTTCCTGAGTTAGCCGCTAACCTGACAACTGATTTGATGAAAGGCGTTGTTATGGCTTTTGCTGGTTGCATCTTTTTCTCAATTGGCAGTCTGATCTGTGAAATCAATAAAAAAAGTGGGCTTCCTCTATTGTCTGTGGTGATGATGGCAATGATCTACAGTTCATTGTTTACCGCCACCTTTGCGCTTTCCCTGGGAAAACCCCCTTCGTTCCAGTGGAGTATGCCATATGTCGTTTCTTTGCTGTACCTTGCTGTTTTCGGGTCAATTCTGGCAATGACATCCTATGTTGCCCTGATTGGACGGATTGGTGCGGATCGCACCGCTTATGTGGATGTAATTTACCCCATCATCTCTTTGTTTATAGCCACCGTGTTTGAAGGCTATCAGTGGACAGCCCTCAGTCTGGCAGGCGTTCTTGTGGTACTTGTTGGAAACTATATTGCACTTGGGATGAGTGCGAATAAAGCACACATAGCCAAATGCTGACCAGGCACTTTATTGGTAAGTTCTCAAAAAGCGCTGGAAGCAGGATAATTTCGATCAGTCGTTTATCCTCTCAGCATGGCTTTTTCAGGACACCAGCAGCTACAATTACGTTACTGCAACAGATAGATGATTTTTGATAAGAGTCAGACTATTTCATCTATTGAAAGTGACTCCCAAAAGTTTTCATCGGAATCAAAATTCTCTGATGAGAGGAGTTCATCAATATATTCAGCTAGTTCCAGATTCTTGAGACTTATAGATTCTATAATTCGTGAAACTAAATTCTCGTTCGAAAAGCCTTTGCCATGATAAATGGAAGAAATGGTGCTCAACAGTTGCCGGTCAACCTGGCCATTCTTCTGGAGGCCCGGTAGCTTCAGCAGCCTGTCCACGTCCCCGGCTTTGGGAAAGCCTTTTCCATTACAGATGGAAGAAATGGAGCTCAGCAGTTGCCGGTCAAGCTGACCATCCTTCTGGAGGCTCGGTAGCGTCAGCAGCGTGTCCACGTCCCCGACTTTGGGAAAGCCTTTACCATGACAGCTGGAAGAAATGGAGCTCAGCAGTTGCCGGTCAAGCTGGCCATCCGTCTGGAGGCTCGGTAGCTTCAGCAGCGCGTCCACGTCCCCGGCTTTGGGAAAGCCTTTACCATTACAGATGGAAGAAATGGAGCTCAGCAGTTGCCGGTCAAGCTGGCCATCCTTCTGGAGGCTCGGTAGCTTCAGCAGCGTGTCCACGTCCCCGGCTTTGGGAAAGCCTTTACCATTACAGATAGAAGAAATGGAACTCAGCAGTTGCCGGTCAAGCCGGCCCTCCTTCTGGAGGCTCGGTAGCGTCAGCAGCGTGTCCACGTCCCCGGCTTTGGGAAAGCCTTTACCATTACAGATAGAAGAAATGGAACTCAGCAGTTGCCGGTCAAGCTGGCCATCCTTCTGGAGGCTCGGTAGCTTCAGCAGCGTATCCACGTCCCCGGCTTTGGGAAAGCCTTTACCATTACAGATAGAAGAAATGGATCTCAGCAGTTGCCGGTCAAGCTGGCCATCCTTCTGGAGGCTCGGTAGCTTCAGCAGCGTGTCCACGTCCCCGGCTTTGGGAAATCCCCGGCTACTCATCATGTAAGAAATGGAGCTCAGCAGTTGCCGATCAAGCTGGCCATACTTCTGGAGGCTCGGTAGCTTCAGCAGCGTGTCCACGTCCCCGGCTTTGGGAAAGCCCCGGCTTCTCATCATGGAAGAAATGGAGCTCAGCAGTTGCCGGTCAAGCTGACCATCCTTCTGGAGGCTCGGTAGCTTCAGCAGCGTGTCCACGTCTTCGGCTTTGGGAAAGCCCCGGCTACTCATCATGTAAGAAATGGAGCTCAGCAGTTGCCGGTCAAGCTGGCCATCCTTCTGGAGGCTCGGTAGCTTCAGCAGCGTGTCCACGTCTTCGGCTTTGGGAAAGCCCCGGCTTCTCATCATGGAAGAAATGGAGCTCAGCAGTTGCCGGTCAAGCTGACCATCCTTCTGGAGGCTCGGTAGCTTCAGCAGCGTGTCCACGTCTTCGGCTTTGGGAAAGCCCCGGCTACTCATCATGTAAGAAATGGAGCTCAGCAGTTGCCGGTCAAGCTGGCCATCCTTCTGGAGGCCCGGTAGCGTCAGCAGCGTGTCCACGTCCCCGGCTTTGGGAAAGCCTTTACCATGACAGATGGAAGAAATGGAGCTCAGCAGTTTCCGGTCAAGCTGGCCATCCTTCTGGAGGCTCGGTAGCTTCAGCAGCGTGTCCACGTCTTCGGCTTTGGGAAAGCCCCGGCTACTCATCATGGAAGAAATGGAGCTCAGCAGTTGCCGGTCAAGCTGGCCATCCTTCTGGAGGCTCGGTAGCTTCAGCAGCGTGTGCACGTCCCCGGCTTTGGGTAAGCCCCGGCTACTCATCATGGAAGAGATGGAGCTCAGCAGTTGCCGGTCAAGCTGGCCATCTTTCTGGAGGCTCGGTAGCTTCAGCAGCGTATCCACGTTCCCGGCTTTGGGAAAGCCCCGGCTACTCATCATGGAAGAAATGGAGCTCAACAGTTGCCGGTCAACCTGGCCATTCTTCTGGAGGCTCGGTAGCTTCAGCAGTGCATCCACGTCCCCGGCTTTGGGAAAGCCTTTACCATTACAGATGGAAGAAATGGATGTGATAAATGGATAACATGCTATTGCTTGTACATCAGGGTCTTCAATACTCAGAAATTCGTTAATATTTTTCTTTGTTTTTGAGGTTCCTTCGCCCCTCAAGAGCATGCTGGTAATGGTACCCGTGTTCTTAACTGTTCTTTCCACACTGCTAAAATAAATGCCAAGCTTGGATATCAGTTGGACTTTCGACTCATTCGGGCAAGAATTAACCAGCTTATCCAGCGTTGGTTTGACAGTGATTTTGCGTTCCTGGCAAAGACCTTTTAATTGATCTAAATTCGTTATCAATGAATCTTGTTGATACTCATTTTCACGATACGGTCGTTTTCTTTTTAATTTTTCATCCTGTACTGCATCTTCAATGTGAGAAACATTTCTCTTTAAAGATCTTTTTTCTTTAGGGGACTCATAATTATCGATGGTTGGGAGGCTGTTTCCAATGGGTTGTTGTCTTGATACGTGCCGACCTGAATAGAAAGAGCTTGATGGTCTTGATGGTGTTGTGTGATCACTACCAGAAGGTAACCCTGTGGAATTCGCACTCCCCGTCGCCAGGCTTGATTCATTATAGAGTGGGATCATTGTATGCTCTCATAAAGGTTTTCCAGGCTTTCTCGCTTTTGCTGGAACGATTCGTGGCCTTTGGTAATCAGGTTACTGAGCTCCCCTGACGAGATAGAAACACCTATATCCCAGAGAAACTCCAGTAGCTGGGACTGTGTTACGCCACAGGCGAAATCAGATGGTTTGGTGTTTGGCTTTATATCTGGCTTGGGGTTCAGCTTTTTCAAGCGAGTGATTTCGTTTTCCGGAATCTTTATCCGTTCCTGAAGCTGAACACTGTGATCCTGCTGCTGAGTTATCAAGGCAAGCAGCTTTTCAGTAGAAAGGTTATCAAGCGATGTATTCATGATCCTGAAAGGTAGACTGTAGAGACGGTATTTTCCTCAAAATATCAGTTTTTGAGGACATACCTTTATTGGTTATTGGTTATTGGTTATTGGTTATTGGTTATTGGTTATTGGCTAGCAGCAAAAGGAATAAGGATAATGAACAATAAGAAAGTTGAACTACCAGTTAATTGGCTTGTCAAAGTTACTCTGATAATTGCAATAAAATCCTGAATACAATTTTTGTGAGTAACGAAAAAGAGTTTTTCGATGAATACCAATAACAGTTGTGTTGTCCAGTCTGATTGTCGTGGTGATTACAGCCGATCCATTCCTGAATTAACCGTCAAAAAGGATAGTGCAGGCTCATGCCACCACGACGGCTACCGCGTTTCTGTTCAGACAAATCAGAATATCCAGCTGTCTGCTCAGGGTGTCGTTAGGCATGAAAAGTGTTCCGGCCTTCAGGATTTTGAGATTTGCAAACATGATACTCAAGACCGGTCTGACTCTTTATACCAATGTGCGATGGCAGATAGGGCAGATAGATTAGAGCATTTATACCACCCTCCTGTACATCTGACATTTGAAAGAGACGATATTAACGATTCTTCTGTCGGATGTCTGAATTTCGAAAAGTTGCTGAAGTTTCACATTGATATTCTTTCCACCAGAGCGGGTTGCGGAATCAGTTGTAGACTTGCAATTTCTACGGACCGTCCAACAAAAGCCAGGGTTGAAGTGCAGTCAGAAGAGTTGAAAACAATCATTACGTTTACAAATGATTATGGAAGTGAGACAAAACTGACCCTTGATAATAACTATTGGCTTTATCATGATTATGAAAAACTGTTAGAACGGTATAAGTCCTTGAATCTCCTGGAGTGTTCTGGTGGCAAATAAGGAAGGTGCTGATATCTTAAGGGCAGCCCAGATGTGGTTGATTACTAAAGAACACTTGGTTTATTGAATAGATATTAATATGCGATAAAAATTAACATGGGCACAGTGTGCAGGGGCTAAAATACTGTTTCAAAGTCGCTGTTATGCTTGGTCGTATTTCATGAATGATTATTCACCCTTACTGCTGCGTAGCATTGAATTGGCGAGACAGGAGGCTAATAAGGGCCAACTGCCATTTTCCGCACTGCTCGCAAAAGAAGGGCAGGTGTTGGTAGAAGCGGTAAATACGTCGAAGGATACCGGTGACGTGACCCGGCATTCGGTTATGAATCTGCTCTCCAGAGCAAATGAGCAGTTCTCTCAGAGCGAGTTAAAACACTGTACCCTGGTTGCCAGCTCTGAACCTTGTGCGATGTGTTCTGGAGCCATTTACTGGGCAGGTATTTCAAGAGTGGTGTTTGGTTGCAGTGGAAAGGCTCTTCAACAGGTTGCCGGGCAATCCATTGATATTAGTTGCCAGGACATTTTTAATCATTGCCACCCCATAATCGAATCTATTGGTCCGCTTGAAGAGGAGTTGGCCTCAGAGTTGATTATGGAGTTCTGGCCACATCCTTCATGATTCAGACCATCCATTATTTATACCATTCAGACAATCGGTTATCAGTCCGGGTCAAAAAGCTAAAGAGTTTCCGGTAAGCCTTTGCCATGACACATGGGGGAATCCTGGTAACCAATACCTGATCGCGCGGCTTGTCCTTAACGGCTTCATCATTGTTCTACCATCCCCATTTCAAGCCACCCCGCTTCAGTAAGGCTTCCACTTTCGTCTTTTCCGGTATGCCTCTGCCATTACACATGGAAGAAATTTTGCTGACCAATGCCCAGTCGAGCGGCTGGTCGCTAACGGCCTCATCAATGCCCTGCCAGCCCTGTTTCAGGCAGGCCAGCTGCAGGAAGGCTTCCACTTTTGCTTTTTGTGGTAAGCCTCTGCCATTACACATGGAGGAAATATTGCTGACCAGTACCCGGTCAAGCGGCTGGTCCTTAACGGCCTCATCAATGCCCTGCCATCCCTGTTTCAGGCAGGCCAGCTTCAGGAAGGCTTCCAATTTCATCTTCTCCGGT
Source organism: Endozoicomonas sp. SCSIO W0465 (assembly GCF_023716865.1). Taxonomy (NCBI): domain Bacteria; kingdom Pseudomonadati; phylum Pseudomonadota; class Gammaproteobacteria; order Oceanospirillales; family Endozoicomonadaceae; genus Endozoicomonas; species Endozoicomonas sp. SCSIO W0465. The sequence goes on along the minus strand of NZ_CP092417.1, from coordinate 6,615,994 downwards.
AAGCCTTTGCCGTGATGCATGGAGGAAATGCTGGAGACCAGTGTCTGGTCAAATGGCTGGTCCTTAACGGGCTCATCAATGCCCTGCCATCCCTGTTTCAGGCAGCCCAGCTTCAGGAAGGCTTCCACTTCAGCCTTTTCCGGTAAACCTTTGCAATTACACATGGAGGAAATGCGGGTGACCAGTGCCCGGTCGATCGGCTGGCCCTTAACGGCCTGATCAATGCCCCGCCAGCCCTTTTTCAGGCAGGCCAGCTTCAGGAAGGCTTCCACTTTCGCCTTTTCAGGTATGCCTTTGCCACAAGACATGGAGGAAATTTTAGTGACCAGTGCCTGGTCAAGCGGCTTGTCTTTAACGGCCTGATCAATGCCCTGCCATCCCTCTTTCAGGCAGGCCAGCTTCAGGAAAGCTTCCACTTCCTCCTTTTCCGGCAAGCCTTTGCCACAAGACATGGAGGAAATGTGGCTGATCAGACCCTGATTGAGCGGCTTGTCCTTAACGGCTTCATCAATACCCTGCCAGCCCTCTCTCAGGCAGCCCAGTTTCATGAAGGCTTCCACTTTCTCCTTTTCCGGTAAGCCTTTGCTGGAAGACATGGAGGAAATATGGGTAACCAGGTCCCGGTCGAGCGGCTTGTCCTTAACGGCCTCATCAATGCCCTGCCACCCCTCTCTCAGGCAGGCCAACCTCAGGAAGGCTTCCACTTGCGCCTTGTTCGGTAAGCCTTTGCCATGACACATAGAGGAAATGTTAGTGACCAGAGCCCGGTCGAGCGGCTGGTCCTTAACGGCCTCATCAATGCCCTGCCATCCCTTTTTCAGGCAGTCCAGCTGCAGAAAGGCTTTCAATTTCGCCTTTTCCGGTAAGCCTTTGCCATGACACATGGAAGAAATCTGCTTTATCAATGGGCTGGCAGCAATGGATGCTACATCCCCATCGTTCATGCTGGTAAACAGGGTTATACTGCCCTTGCTCTTCAGCATGCTGGTTAAACAGCCAGTGTTGTCGATTGTTTTGCCCACAGCCGAAAAGAACACACCGGCTTTTTGAAAATACCCGGAACAAACCTGATATTTGGTAACAATATCATTGAATCGATCAAGTGCTAAAAAGACAGTCGGTAGGGGAGGGATGCCTCTACTCATGGATAACTGAATATTCCTCTGCTCAAGCGTTTTCAGCAGTGTGTCGGCGCTAGACAGTAAAGTTTTGATGCCGGGTTGACTCAGGCAAGACGTTATTTGATGTTGATGAGTGAAGCTAAACTTTGCGATGATTTTGCTGAAATCTGGCTCCCGATCAACACTTAACGACTCTGGTCGCTCTGTCGGGTGTTCAACAGATAATAAGGAAGAGTGAACTTTACTCTGGTCAATCTCCATTGGCTGTGGGGCGACAATAACCACAGGAGGGCATGAGGCACTTACTTTATGCTCCATCACTGGTATAGTTTGTGCCCGCCCGGTAGGCATTCCAGTAGGCATTCCAGTAGGCATTGATGTGCCAGTCTCTGAAGTATTCAGATATTGCCGACACCAGCGTTTTTTCAGAGGCCGGTTTGATTCGCTAACCTGCTCTGTAAAACCCTCTTGAATGTTCCTGTTTTCCCTGTTGTCAGTTTGAACCCTATGTCCGGAGAAGTAGCGCTTTCTGTTGTTGGTGTCGGGTAATGGCTCAGTTGCACGGGTATCCGCGAAGGTGATGACAGCAGGATGGTTTGATACGGGAGTTGACATAGGGGGTACGATTATTTTTATCTGATCGACCAGTTTCATGCCTTCACAGCACATTAACCATTACAGACCAGATCAACCCGCCATAGTTCAATTATACAGCCTAAAAGGTAGATTAACGCTTCAGCTTACGCTTGAGAATGTTGTAAATTTCCTGCTGATCTTTTTTGTGCACAAATCGCAGCGCTTCTCTAAGAGTTGGCAAACTGCCGACAATCATGGGGCAGTCCAGCAGTTTATCAAGCTTTTCCATATGCTGGATATCAGGGCGTCCCTGCTTGATGGGTGTCTCTTTAATATCGGAGCTGCCCATTATCAGTTCTGCGAGGCTGACCTGGTTCAGTAAGTATTTAATACCAATCAGAGCAAAAGCAAGGTGCTGACGTGAATGGGGGAATGGGTTATTGAAGCCATAGCAGATCATTCGGCTGTACATCTCAATCTGCACAAGTGAGCTGTCATGATAGCCCAGAGGGTTATCGATGCTATCCATACTGTCCAGGCTAACCATATCCCGGCCCAGATCCTGTACGGTTAACGCCTGCTGAGCGAAAACTGGCTTGATTGATTCCATGGCTTTACTCCGCTGCAAATCATTTTCATTCTTTTGTATCATTGATTTTGCAGAAGATTGCCTAACGAAGCTGCTAGTACTGCTTACTTTTATTTATGTTTGTAACTGTTCAGCACCCCCACATAAATCTGGAATTTTCTGATTTTTATACCATCCTCTTAAGCACCATTTTTCCACAATATTCGCCAGCATGATTCCAGAACTACCCGCAACTATGTCGGCTGAGATTCTCTTGAAAGAGAATGCAGAGCTGCGGATGAGAGTTGCCTGTCTGGAAGAGCGATGTCGAGAATTGGAAGAAAAGGTTGGCAAGAACAGTCAAAACAGCAGCAAGCCGCCATCGTCTGATGGTTATCAAAAACCTTGTAAAAACAGTAATTCTCCAGATCATTCTGACGACCTTTCCGCAGATAAAGGTACCGATCCATCGGATGAAAAACCCAATCCTAAAAGTCTGAGACAGTCTTCTGGTAATAAAGCCGGTGGAAAGAAAGGGCATCAGGGCACTTGTCTTAAACAGGTCGATATCCCTGACTATATTGAGTACCTTCCGGTTAAAGAATGCAATAAATGTCAGGCGTCTCTTCTTGATAGTGAGCCGGTCAAATATATTGAACGACAGGTGTTTGAACCAGGGAGACCGGGTGAATTTGAAGTAACGGCCCATAGAGCTGAAGTAAAAATCTGCACTTGTGGTTGTCGGAATCAGGCTGAATTCCCGGAAGGTGTTACCGCTGCCGCACAATATGGCTCAGCCACACAGGCTATGGCCGTCTATCTTAACCAATACCATTTCCTGCCTTTTAAGCGCGTGTCAGAGTATTTTAATACTCTCTATAAAATGAGTGTAAGTGCAGGCACTGTCGCCAATTTTGTGGCCAGAACCTATGAAAATCTGGCTTCTACTGAAGAGGTTATTCGTGACGCCTTGCGGGAATCGTCTGTTGCCGGAGCCGATGAAACGGGTATGCGGGCCGAGGGCTCTTTGCACTGGCTACACGTTATGCGGGATGAACAATGGACGCTCTACTACTTGTCTGAAAAGCGAGGTCGTGAGGCCATGGACACGATGGGCATACTGCTAACATTTGCAGGCGTTCTGGTTCATGATCATTGGAAATCCTATTTTGCATATGCGGCAACTCACGTACTTTGCAATGCCCATCACCTGAGGGAGCTTTTGGGTGTTGTTGATAGGGACAGCAATCAACTGGCGTTGCGATTGATGAAGCTACTGAGGCTTTCCTGGCATTACTGCAAGGGCTTTAAGACCATAGGTATGCTACAGATGCCAAGTGTTGTCTGTGAACGAATCGAGAAGATTTATGACCGGTTGCTTCAGCGGGCTCTAATGAAAGAAGTCGTCTATATGGAGAAGCAACGAGAGGAGCTTAAGCGCAAGAAAGTCAAGAATACTAAAGCTTACAATCTCTTCAAACGACTCACTGAGTTCAAGGCTGAGACACTGCGCTTCATGTCAGATTTTACCATTCCCTTCGATAACAATGGCAGTGAGCGGGATGTTCGAATGGCCAAGTTAAAGCAGAAAATCTCAGGCTGCTTCAGGAGTGCAGACGGTGGTTCTATGTTTGCACGGATTCGCAGCTATTTGTCGTCTGCCAGAAAACAGGGAATGGACATATATCAATCACTTCATAGAGCTGTTCGGAATTACTGTAATATGCCTTTGCTCAGTGCTGAATAGTTACTTATGTTTTATTCGCTGCATCACAAAAAGCACTGTGTCATTCGTGCTTTTTGTGGTTCAGTCGACTCAGGGTACGTGATAGCCCATTGGCATCTGTTCATCGTACTGCAGCCAGACTTTATTCAACCATGCCTCAGAGCCCAACCAGTCAAGCACCCACTTCAGGCCCTGCCCCATGTTTTCCTGGTTCCAGGCCAGCAGACAGCCGTCGTTATAATGCAGGTCAGGTACTTCTTTACGAACCAGCAAGCCAGCTTCGATATAGGGTCTGGCAAAGTGGTTAGGCAAAATCGTGGCTCCCAGCCCTCTTAACAGGCAGCCAATAGCGGCTCTGAAGCTGGGCACCAGCAGAACCTGCTGGTTTTCCAGCAACAGGTTATAGCCATGACGGAAAAAACGTGAGGTATCCTGGATGCAGATAGAGCGGTGTTCCTGCAGCTCTGCCATTGACAGAGGCTCTTTCCGATCGGCCAGGGGGTGGTCTGGTGCAACCACAAAGTCCCAGGTCATGTTACCCATAGAGCGCCAGGCAAAGCGGTCCTGGTTGAGAATGGCTTCCGGGATATCCTGGGGGGCGCCAATCACAATCTGACAGCGGCCATGGAACAACGAGTCCCAGGAGCCGTTATAAACTTCGGTGTTGATCACCAGCTCTGTTTCCGGCCGGACTTCCTGAAGATCATGAATCAGGTCGTAGACCTTTCCCTGGTTTACCACGTTATCCAGGGCGATACGCAGCTCCTGCTCCCATCCAGTAGCCAGCTGTCGTGTACTGTTTTCCAGTTCCTCCAGGGCGGCAAGCAGTTTATCGGTATGCTCAATAAAGTGTTCACCAGCCGGTGTCAGTTCAACCCGTTTGCTATCACGAAGAAACAGTTGTACACCCAGGCGGTCTTCCAGTTTCCGAACGGTATAGCTGATTGCCGAGGGCACTTTATGCAGATGCTTCGCGGCAGCAGTAAAGTTACGAAAATGGGCGACGGCCCGAACAATCTGTAGCGTTTCCGTTGGAATCATAGAAGGCTGTAATGGGTGGCGTGGATGAGGTGGACAATGATATCGGATCAGGGGCTATTGTTTTAAATATTTGTTTTAAATATTTTAATAAACCTGTGTATGGCTTTTTACAGAAGTGTCAACGCATCAGGTTGAGCGCACCTTTCGCCAGTGCTAATGAACCGGACAAACTACACAGAATCATAATGGCCGGATGCATGAAACGTTCCCATTTATGTAAGGGTAGTTTCATGCATAGATAAAACCCCAGTAGTGTACCCGGCATAAGAATGAAAGCAAGTTTTAGCTGTTCCCAACCAAAATGACCGACGGGAATCATGGCAAGAATACTGAGAATGCTGCTGATAACAAAGTAACCGGCAAGGTTAGCCCGTATATGTCCGGAGTCCTCATGCTGCATAACCAAGGCCATTGGCGGGCCGGAAACGGACGTTGAGCTGGCAAAAACGCCGGACACCATGCTGGCTATAAACATAGTTGCTGGGGTGGGTTTGATATTGAGCTGTGTACTGGAAACGAACACGGCCAGTAATACTACAGCACCAACAATAATGGAAAGCACTTCTTCAGAAACCGTTGACAGAAGCCAGACCCCCATCAAAGTACCCGGAATCAGACCAACAAATGCGCTTTCCAATCCGTGCGCATCCAGATCACGCCAGTTTTTTGCCGCCATTAACAGACACTGTATCAGTACCGCCAGCATCAGAGGGCCGGGGATAAAAAGTGGGTTAAGCATTAACAGCATGGGGGCGATGACAGCCCCCATGCCAAATCCAAAAGCCGTCTGTACGATGGCTTCGAGTATGGAAAGCAAGATAGCCAGAATGTATTCCATTGAAGGCTCCAGTACATCGGCTTCTCGGGCCTGATGACGCGTATTCTGAACCAGACTGCGCGTTCGAAGTACTCATAACGAAACGTCAACAGGCCATTGGCATCAATTATGGATATAACCTGAGGACTCGGCGGAACTGCCCTGCTTCTGCAGAGGATGATCCTTGAAGTAGTTAATACAACGTGTCAGGTCATCAATCAGTAAATCGGCAAGGTCCCGGCTGAAGCCGTGACGTACAAGGATGCGCATGATGACCAGATCCTGACGGTTGGCCGGCATGGAGTACGCGGCAATTTGCCAGCCCCGGCTGCGGATCCGGTCTGAAAGATCATAGAGATTAAAGCCGGGATCAATGCCTTTTTTCAAAGACCAGCTCATGGCTGGAATGCCACCCTTGCCGTTATAAATAATGTCAAATAGCCCCATTTGCTCAATTTTACTGCTGAGATATTCAGCAGTGTCGTAGCAGGCCTGTTGTATACGTCTATAGCCTTCTTTTCCAAGGCGCAGGAAATTATAGTACTGGGCGGCAATTTGCCCTCCGGGGCGGGAAAAATTCAGGGCAAAGGTCGGCATGTTGCCCCCGAGATAATTGACACGAAATATCAAATCTTCAGGCAGGTCTTCTTTGTCGCGCCAAACCACCCAGCCAACGCCCAGTGGAGCAAGGCCAAACTTGTGTCCGGAGGCATTAATGGATTTTACCCGGGGCAGGCGGAAGTCCCAGACCAGGTCAGGTTGGCAGAAGGGGGCGAGAAAACCACCGCTGGCAGCGTCCACATGGATAGGAATATCCAGTCCTGTATCCTGTTGGAGTTTATCCAGCGCCTGACTGAATGCCTGAACATCTTCATACTGGCAGGTAAAGGTGATCCCCAGCGTTGGAACCACGCCTATGGTATTTTCATCACAGCGCTTGATGGCTTCCTCCGGAGTCATCACCAGACGGTCACCTTCCAGAGGCACCTCTCTCAGTTCAACATCCCAATACCGGGCAAACTTATGCCAGCAGATCTGCACCGGACCGCAAACCAGATTAGGCTTATCCACCGGCTTGCCCTGATTCAGCATCGTTTTGCGCCAACGCCATTTCATGGCAATGCCACCGAGCATGCAGGCTTCACTGGAACCGGTAGTGGAACAGCCCATGGTATTCATGGCACTTGGTGAGTTCCACAGATCTGCCAGCATGTGGACGCAGCGGCTTTCAAGCTCGGCAGTCTGGGGGTATTCATCCTTGTCGATCATGTTTTTATCAACACACTCATCCATGATTTTATGGACTTCGTCATCTACCCAGGTCTGACAGAAGGTTGCCAGGTTCTGACGGGCATTACCATCCAGCATCAACTCATCATGAACGATCTGGTATGCGTGCCTTGGATCCTGCTGTTGATCAGGCATTTTGTATTTAGGCATGCGGATCGATAAGTCTGAAGAGGCAAAAATGTCATCTTCAATATTTTCAAGAATATCATCACGGTAATGGAGAGGCATGATATGACTCCAGAGCTATGAGAGGAGCTTGTCTTCTTTGGGTCAGAAGTTAACGGGAAGGGTCTGCGAACAAATGAAAAAAAAATCACAGACCATCATGATGCATCAGCGAGAGCACTTATGATGCAAGACTAGCAAGCCAATCATCGAAGACTGCCTTGAGTATAGGCAAGAATGATAATTTTGAGACGAAAACAGTTTTTGTTCTGACGACGGTGTTTTAATAATGGGCATTGATCATTCAAAATAGATGAATGAGTATCCTGATTTTGTTGATATACTTTGGTGTCATCAGTGCATATTATACGACAATCGTTCCATAGCTATGCTGGCGGGAACCAGTATGGCTGGCTAAAATAAGCTCGGACTATAACCGTTGCCTGTTCTATAGATCGATGCTTCAGCAATGGACGAATGAGACTGCAGTATGCCCTGCAGACTCAGGTGGATGATCAGCAAAAACCCCTGTCTTGTTACAGGGGTTTTTTGTATCTGCGCTATTCTCAATTACCTGTCATTGCTATTTTATCAAAGAGGGATTGCCCCATGACCGATCTTAATGCCCGTAGTCGTCAGGCTCTGCAATTGATGGATCTTACCTCCCTGAATGATGATGATACCCCGGAAAAAATCATTGAACTCTGCCATCAGGCGCACACAGAAGCGGGTAATACGGCTGCTGTCTGTATCTATCCCCGTTTCATCCCTATTGCCCGTAAAACGCTGAACTCCCTTGGCCTCAATGACGTTACCATTGCTACGGTAACCAACTTCCCTGCCGGTGATGATGATATTGATATCGCTGTCGCAGAAACCAAGGCGGCTGTCGCCTATGGTGCGGATGAAGTTGACGTTGTATTCCCATACCGTGCCCTGATGGCCGGCAATGAAGAAGTTGGAGCCGAGCTGGTTCGCCGCTGCAAAGAGGCCTGTGGCGCTGACGCCGGTGGCAACAAAAAAGTCTTGTTAAAAGTCATTATTGAAACCGGTGAGCTGAAAGATCCGGCACTGATTCGTAAGGCCAGTGAAATCGCCATTGCTGCCGGAGCTGATTTCATTAAAACGTCTACTGGCAAGGTGCCGGTCAATGCCACGCCTGAATCTGCACGTATTATGCTGGAAGCAATCCGCGACAGTGGTAATACTCAGGTTGGTTTCAAACCTGCCGGTGGTATCAGAACCGCAGAAGACGCTGCATTCCACCTGGACCTGGCGGATGAAATCATGGGTGATGGCTGGGTAAACCGTCGTCACTATCGGTTTGGTGCCAGCAGTCTGCTGGAGAATCTGTTGATTAGCCTGGGTTTGAAACATGGTGATACCACTGAAAGTGGCGGGTATTGATTATGTTTCTGCCACAAGAAGTCATTCGTCGCAAGCGGGAAGGTGAAGCACTCAGCGAGCAGGAGATTCGCAGTTTCATTGCCGGTGTTACGGATAACTCGGTGTCGGAAGGCCAGATCGGTGCTTTCGCCATGGCCGTGTACTTTCAGGGGATGAATATTGATGAGCGCATTGCCCTGACCTGCGCCATGCGCGATTCCGGTGAGGTGATGGACTGGTCGTCAGACCATCTCCCCGGGCCCATACTGGATAAACATTCCACCGGTGGTGTTGGCGATGTGGTCAGCCTGATGCTTGGTCCTATGATTGCCGCCTGTGGCGGCTTTGTTCCGATGATTTCAGGTCGTGGTCTTGGGCATACCGGGGGCACGCTGGACAAGCTGGACAGTATTCCCGGCTATACGACCAGTGCCTCAGAATTGCTGTTTCGTAAAGTGGTGAAAGAGGCCGGTGTGGCTATTGTCGGTCAGACCGGCGAGTTAGCGCCTGCGGACAAACGGATTTATGGTGTTCGTGACGTGACCGCAACGGTGGAATCCATTGCCATGATTACCGCCTCCATTCTGTCGAAAAAACTGGCAGAAGGGCTGGATGCCCTGGTGATGGATGTTAAAGTGGGCAGCGGTGCCTTTATGCCAACCTTCGAGCAGTCAGTGGAACTGGCGCAGAGTATCGTTCAGGTAGCCAACGGGGCCGGGGTGAAAACGACGGCATTGCTGACGGATATGAACCAGTGCCTTGCCTCTTCAGCGGGCAATGCCGTCGAGGTGCGCGAAGCCGTTCAGTTCCTTACCGGTGCATATCGCAATGAACGTCTGCTGGAAATTACCATGGCTCAATCCGCAGAGTTGCTGGTATCCGGTGGTCTGGCTGATGGTATTGAGCAGGCCAGGGAAAAACTGCAGTCAGTACTGGATAATGGTCAGGCGGCAGACATTTTCGGCAAAATGGTGCACGGTCTGGGTGGCCCGTCCGACTTTGTTGAACGTTATGACCATTACCTCCCCAATGCGGCCATCATCAAGCCCGTGTACATAGAGGCAGAGGGTTATCTTGCCGCCATGAACACCCGGGAAGTGGGGATGGCCGTGGTGCAGTTGGGCGGCGGGCGAAAAGTTGCTTCTGATACGATTGATTATGGAGTAGGCTTCACTGACATTTGCCGGTTGGGTGACAGGATTGATCCTTCAAAGCCGATTGCCATGCTCCATGCCAGTTCAGAAGCGTCATGGAACCGGGCTGCAGATATGTTTCGCGGTGCACTCAGTTTTGCTGAACAGATGCCGCAACCCCATTCTCTGGTTTACCAACAGCCTTGAGCGCAAAAACAGCCTTGAGCGGAAAAACAGCCTTGAGCGCAAAAACAGCCTTGAGCGGGAAAATAGCCTTGAGCGGAAAATGCACCTTCGAGTCATGAGTTTGTAAAAAGCCAGAAGGTGCATTTTTATCAACCAATAGCTGTCATAACCATGGCAGGTCAGGAGGAGCGAATGAAACGTGCCATTATCCTTGTGATGGATTCATTCGGTATTGGAGCCACTGAAGACGCTGATAAATTTGGCGATGTTGGCTCCAACACAATTGGACATATTGCCCAGGCTTGTGCTGATGGCGATGCAGATATTGGGCGAAAAGGACCGTTAACCCTCCCGGAGCTGTCCAGTCTTGGTCTGGTTCACGCATCCAGGGATGCCTGTGGTGAGTTTCCCCGGGGTATGGTCAATGATATGCCGATTATCGGTGCTTATGGCTATGCCAAAGAGCTCTCCAGCGGTAAGGATACTCCCAGTGGCCATTGGGAAATGGCGGGTGTTCCGGTTCTGTTTGAGTGGGGTTATTTTCGTGACGAGAAAAACAGTTTCCCGCAGGAACTGCTGGATGAGTTGATCGAAAAGGCCAGGCTTCCGGGGGTTCTGGGTAACTGTCATGCCTCGGGTACCAGTATTCTGGAAGCGCTGGGTGAAGAACACATGAAAACCGGCAAGCCGATTGTCTACACCTCGGCTGATAGCGTATTTCAGATTGCCTGCCATGAAGAAACGTTTGGCCTGGAGCGTCTGCTTGAAGTCTGTCAGATTGCCCGTGAGATTCTTGAACCATACAACATTGGACGTGTGATTGCCCGCCCATTTATTGGTGATGATGCAGGCGACTTCCAGCGCACGGGTAATCGTCGGGACTTTTCTGTATTGCCTCCGGCGCCTACGGTTCTGGATAAGCTGGTGGCCAGTGGCGGAGAGGTGGTCAGTGTTGGCAAGATTGCCGATATCTTTGCCAACCAGGGGATTACCAGAAAGGTAAAGGCAACGGGTATCCCAGCCCTCTTTGAAGCAACCCGTGAAGCATTGATTGAAGCGGGTGATCGAACCATCATATTCACCAATTTTGTGGATTTTGACTCTTCATTTGGTCACCGCCGGGATGTCGCCGGTTACGCTGGTGCACTGGAACAGCTGGATGCTATGCTGCCAGACCTGTTTTATTATATGGGCGACGATGATCTTCTGATTATCACTGCAGACCATGGTTGTGACCCAACCTGGCCCGGAACGGATCATACCCGTGAACACATTCCTGTTCTGGTATTCAGCAAGAAGTTGATTCCCTGCTCACTGGGTCAGCGGGAAACCTTTGCCGATATCGGACAGACACTGGCCAATTACTTTGCGCTGGAGCCGATGGACTACGGCACATCCTTTTTGCCTGAGATCTTTGAGCAAGGCTGAGTTTTGGCCATTGCCACTTTGATCGTCGTGTTTTATTGAGAACGAGGATTTAACCATGACACCCCATATTAATGCCAAGCCCGGAGCCTTTGCTGATGTCTGCCTGATGCCCGGCGATCCTCTGCGAGCCAGGCATATCGCAGAAACCTTCCTGGAAGGTGCTGAACAGGTAACGGATGTTCGCAACATGCTGGGCTTTACCGGTACCTATCAGGGTGTCAAAGTGTCCGTCATGGGCTCAGGTATGGGCATTCCTTCAGCGTCTATTTACTACAAAGAGCTGATTACCGAGTACGGTGTCAAGAGCCTGATCCGTGTCGGTTCCTGTGGTGCTATTTCCAGGGATGTTCAGGTGCGTGACATAGTCATCGGTATGGGTGCCTGTACTGACTCCAAAGTGAATCGCATGCGCTTCAAGGACCATGACTTTGCAGCGATTGCCGATTACGGGCTGCTGGAAAATGCCGTTAACTCTGCCCGTGCCATGAGCCTGCCGGTTAAAGTGGGCAACCTGTTCTCTGCGGACCTGTTCTACAATCCGGACCCTTCCATGTTTGACACCATGGAAAAATACGGCGTTCTGGGTGTAGAGATGGAAGCGGCCGGCCTGTACGGTGTTTGCGCTGAGTTCGGTGCCCGGGGGCTGGCAATCTGTACCGTCAGCGACCACATCCGTACCGGTGAAGCTCTGCCACCAGAGGACCGTCAGTCAACATTCAATGAGATGGTTGAAGTTGCTCTGAAGTCATTGCTGTAAGTCAGCATTTATCCTGAGCCACAATCCATTTCCGGTATTTGCAACAATACTTCACTTCCCTCTGCCTGGCTGACTGACAAAACAGGTCAGCCTTTCCCTTGCATCGGTTGTTTGGAACTTTCCCGGATTGCCAAGGTCGAATTTTATATTCACCTAATCATCTTCTGGAAACAGGGCTATCCCTCAAGAATAAATATGCAGAGTCTATTCTCCCCAGCCAGCTCAGATATCGTCTCCCAATTGTCCTTCGAAGCAAGAATGGGAGCTGGCCATAGACACAAAAGAAAGCTGACTATGGCAGGTTACCGGTTGGAACAGACAACAACAGGAACCAGCATCTATCCACTACGCCAACAGCAACCTGAGCCCGGGACCGTTCCTCCCATAAAACTCCGGCGTATTACTAACAACAGCTGGTGCGTTGCTGGCTCTACTACAGCGGTACAGGTCAATCTGAATCGGATAGAGACTGAACCGGTCAGGATGCCCAAAGCCCTGCGCCCGACAGCCCTGGTCAGGTCAGTGCTGCCTCAATCGTCATCAGGTACTCCCGTCAGCCCTGGATTTAATAATGTTCAAATGAGGCCCGGTGGTTCTGTAGTGCAGGGCTTATCATTGCAAAACCCTGTAATGTTCAGTTATCAGGAAGCCATGAAAAATTTTGATCCGGCGCTCTATGATGTGTTGCATAAGGTAATTGATAGCAAGGAATACGTACTAAAATTTCTGGGAGCCATATCACAGCTGCTCAAAACCTGCAAAAATCGCAGGATCAGGGTTGAAGATACGCTTTTCAGAATGCTTAAATTTCATGATATCCGTAAACATTATAGAGATTTGAAAGCATTTTTTGAGAAAGCTAACCTTTTCTTTGCCCACTTAAACACGGATGTTGCCCGGGACACCAGTTGTCTGACCAGTATCCTTAATACATCAACTGCCAGTAATATCAGAAACATTTCGAATCATTTTATCAGTCTCAGGAATGATGTAATCGTGTTCATTGCCCGACATCCATTCTTGAAAGAGGTTGCCATCGTCTGTCATGGAAAAGGCTTGCCGGAAGATATGGACATCGGTGTCTTGTTCCAGAGGCTAGGCGTGTTGTGGGCATTGCAGAAAATGAAGGGTATCGACAATGCCGTTAAGTACAAACCGCTCGACCAGGCGCTGGTCACCCACATTTTCTCCATATGTAATAACAAGAGCCTACCGAAACAGACGAGAGTGAATGCCTTCCTGCAGCTGCGCAATGTGGATGCAGTGAGAGTCCGTCTCACTATGGATGCAGTGAGAGTCCGTCTCACTATGGATGCAGTGAGAGTCCGTCTCACTACTTTTGGTAAATCCAAACCGGAAAAGGGGGAAGGGAAATCTGCCTGAAGCATCACTGCAGGATGCAGCTTGGACTTGCTATAAAATAATTGGTTCCATAGAACTGGTTCTGAAATCCCTCGTCCCTCGTTCCCACGCTTTTAGGCCCTGTGGGTCCCGCGTGGGAATGCATACGGATCTGGCAGCATGAGAAATAGCCACTGTCTGGTAGGGTTTTCGGGGGCTCCATGCGAGTATGGTATTTGTGGCGGGATCGGTATGCATTCCCACGCGGAGCATGGGAACGAGGTGTTCGGAGGGTGTTGAGACAACCTCGAACCCTGGGAGTGAGGTGCTTATGTATGTATAACCGGCCCTGGCTTCTGCTTATCCCCCCTGAATTGACTTACTATCCAGATGGGAAGGGGGCTTACTGATTGTCAACCCACTCCGTCTCTACCACCAGATCCAGTATCCAACGCTTGCCGGAAGCATCTGCTGGTGGGTTTGGAACATCAAACTCTTTGATTCTGAGACGATAAGCCGTCCCGGGGGTAAACTCAAAACCTTCGATATTGCCATAAAACAGAGTCCAGGGATCTTCTTCAGACTCCCGAATCTGCAGGCACTCCATTGGGGCTACGCCGGTACATTGAGTTTTTTCCGGAGCAACATAAATAAAGCGGGTCACTCCATCTTCCATATTGGGCTGCTTTTTAAAGACATAGCTGGAAGTATTGGTACTGAGTATCAATTGGTCTCCAGACATCTGAACCCTGGGTTTATCATCCAATAGCTGTTTCAGGGCTTCTTCCTTTTTGGCCGCTTCGCCATTACACATCATCAGGGTACTGGCGAGCTGCTCGACGATCAGCTGATCACCGTACATTTTGACCGAGCCCATCAGCCGGTTGCAGCCAGCATTGGCGGCAATGCGATCATTGTTGATATCCAGGGTGATGGGGGATGTTGCTGACGCAGGGCTGGTTTCCTGCCATCGACCTTCAGGCAAGGTATTACAGGCGGTCAGAAGTACAGACATAACCACAACCCCAAACTGACATGGCTTCATTGATAACTCCATTGGATTACTGCAAAAAAATCACTGATATTTTTACAAAGAGAAGGGCAAATATGAAATCAAATATGTCGGGCTACATAAAAAGAAGGACCGTTTACAGGTGCTGATTTTTATCGGAGTGTTATCAGCGGTCTAACCATACGAAATAGATAATTTCCTATGGTTAGTCACTTAAGGATGAACGGTCAGCCTCCTGGTGCAGAAAAGCGCTAATACCCATACAGCCAGCTCCCTCGCTCCCATGCTCTGGAGGGTGTCGCAAAACCCTCCGGACACCTCGTTCCCACGCTCCGCGTGGGAATGCATACGGATCTGGCAGCAGGAGAAAGAGCCACTGCCTGGTAGGGTTTTCGGGGGCTCCATGCGAGTATGGTATTTGTGGCGGGATCGGTATGCATTCCCACGCGGAGCATGGGAACGGGATGTCCAGAGTGTCCGCAGTGTTTTGCGACAACCTCCAGAGCGTGGGAACGAGGTGTCCGGAGGGTTTTGCGACAACCTCAGGACCGTGGGAACGAGGTGCTTGTGTATGTATAACAACGCTTGGCTGCACTAGTAGCATAGTATCAGATAGAGAAGCTGTAACTTAACCAGGAGCGCAGGTCTTTGACTTCATTTTGACCCGTTGCCAGGTAGAAGGCGTCACTGTTCTTGTAATAGGCATACTCTACTTTGAATTGCAGGCCTTTCAACTCGGGTTGGTTGAAATTGTAGATCAGGGTCAGGTCGCTCTCAGATTCATGTACATCCTGCTCGGTATTGGTTGCTATATTTCGAGCCTTCATGCCTGAACCGTACATATAGTTATAGCCAAAAGACAATCCATCGATACCAACAGAGCTGAAGTCGTACTCAGCGCCGACCATCCAGGCGGTTTCCTTGTCAAAGTAGAAGGACGAATAGATGGCGTTACTGGGTACATCGTATGCACCCTGGGTATTGGCCCCGAAGTAGTAGTCGTAGTAGCCGATGGTCTGGTAATTGTTCTCTGTATTAACCACCGATGTTTTTGCTTTGGTATAGGTGACGCCAGCATTGAACGTCCATGGACCACTTTCCAGAACTGCATTCAAGTTGCCAGACTGGGCTTTGTTATCAAAAGGTCTAGGTGAATAGTCCTCTGCTTTTGGATTGTTTACCCACTTCCAGAGATCACCATCCTGTTTTGCGTGGTAGTACATACCCGTCAGGGTTAGTGTGGAGTCGTTATGCAGCGGCATGGTAAAGATGGCGTTGACATTTTGGCCAGTAACGTACTTATGGGCCAGGCCATTATTGTATTGCAGCTCAAGGCTCCGATGGTTGGCAAGATCGAAGGTATAGCTCAATTGCATGGCAACTACCCAGTCAATCTTTTCATTTTCGGCATTCACGATGTGATGAAAGCCGGACTGGGTTCTTGTGGATACTTCGTCGACCCAGGCGATTTTGCCCTTGAAATTATCCATACTGACGGCGGCATCGACACCCTGCCAGCTACTGGGCACAGAGCGTGAGCTTGAATATCTGATCAGGCCGGTTTCCATCAGCTGGCGGCCAATTTTGACATCAGCTGAGACACCGTCATAGCTTTTGGGCAGTTTGACATCGACCCATAGCTGCCCAACCTTGCCAAAACCTTCATTATCAGCATTTAACAGGTCACTGGAACCGTTATTACCTGCTTTCATATTCAGTTTTGCCACACGATAGGCGGAGCCGCCAACGTTGATGACATCAGCAAGGTAGCCAGTCTCGGCATTAAGCCAGATAGCGCCAGTCCATGCACCGCCGGTTGTTCCATCAGAAGTATTTTTATCGTTATAAAAAATGGTCTCAACTTTGCCATCGATTTTGGCATCACGGATAAATGGATCAGAGCTGTCAATGGCCATTACAGGCAGACTGAAAATAACAACTGCACAAGACAGCAAAGAAGGTCGTAAACTGGACAAGGTAATTACCTGCTATATCAATGTTAATGATTGAGTGAAGCAAGTATAGATGCTGTGCCAGGGGCTGATAGAAATTAACCGATAGAATAAGAGCATGGCTGGTGATTAAACGGGAAAACTTTTTATTACTATCGTCTTATTAACAGTTTCCGGATTAAATGGTGAATTCAATAATCATGTGCAGATTCTATTTTACTGATCAGATGAATTTGCGTGGCGTTTGTTTTCTTTAATTTACCATTACGAAATTCCAAATCAATTCTCCTGATGGCTGAGCCGTATTCAGGGGTGTCTAACGGCGCACTGGTTTCCGTCTGGCCATAAGCCTCAGTGGGAGGCAGGGCACCATGTCCTACCAGCAGGTCAATACCTGCCACCCTGGATACCGGAGAAAACGGCTTGCTGCCGGGTTTTAGCGGCTTTGGGTAATGGATGACATGGGTGGCAACGATCACGATGTCGGCCTGTTTTCTCAAGTAGGGTACCAGCTCTGCAGTGGCCAGCACCGGATCAATGAGTTCAATACCCCGGCGGTACTCTGCCGTTGCTGCACCAAGACCATCACTAACAGTCCCAAGCCTGGTAATCCCCATAACGGCAATATTTAGACCATCGAAGTCAAACAGGGCATAGGCATCAAAAACGGGACGGCCTGTTTCAGATTCATAAAGGTTGGCGGACAAAAAAGGAAAGTCAGCAGTGGCTTCCTGGGTTCGAATCGTGTTCAGTGGCTCATCAAATAAGAATGGGCTGACCGCCATGGCGTTATAACCCAGCTGGTTCAGCTGTTTCAGGTTAAGTAGGTCATTATCGGTGCTGAGCTCACCTCCGGAGAGTAACAATAATTTCCCGCCATTGGCTTCAACCTCCCTGCGTATTGTACTGATCAGCTCTTGCCGTTGAATCAGTTGATCACCGCTATTGGACGGTGCATGTTCATGAACAAGCTCACTGGTGTTAAGAATGGTCAGTTTGTAGGTCTTGTCATGAATGTAACCGGGTCTGTGGTTTTCCTGTGAGATCCAGAAATAAGTCAATGTAACCAGCAGGGATGCCAATAAGATAGTGACAATCAGCTTCAGCCAGAACTTATGTTGCCTGGCGAATGTGCCTGCTGGTCTTGGGTGCATAAAGACAACTTCCGGGAAAAGTGAGCACCAATATATCATTTGTTCCACGGCACGTGTGTCGTTATGAGTTAATTATCCTGCAAGCATTCTGTAAGCAGTTAATTATCACTATAAATGAGTGTTTTTCACCGTATGTTGATTTTTAGAGTGATCAGAATTTATAGCTGACCGCAAAATATTGGCTGGCTCCTGAAGATTTCATGCCATTTACATGGTTTTTAACCAGATAAACGTCCGAGTAGAGCTTCAGACCGTAACCCAGGGCAAATTGATCAATGTGCCAGTAGAGGCCGTTGAACATCGCCCCTCCGTGGGTAGCCTGTGGTTGGCCTGCAAACGTGTTTTTGGCACCAAACTGATAGTCAATATAGCCCTGATAAGAGAGAAAGCTGCCATTATTAAATGTGTAGAAGGGGGTAAACCAGTTGGTAGAGACCTGCAATCCATTCCATTTCTTATTGTTCAGATCGTAAAGACCATAAAGATTACCTGATTACCACTGATCGTACGTCATGACACAGGGAAAGATAATTTAAGAATATACGTGCAGCTTTTCATTCTTTATGTCTATAACCCGGTAAAGAAATAATAGAACCTCTCCAGTATTACCGGTGGAGCAGGCATCATGACGGCTTGTTCTCCAGATTATCAACTAAATTCGGTTTCATAACCGCTCCGAACAAGCAAAGACCCACATCATCATTCGAAATAATGATATTAATACGTCAACTGACTTTCAATTATCGGTTGATGGCTAACCCGGTTTCCACTGGACGTCTGGCAGTTTGAGAAGTCGATCCGGCATCGGTGCTGTATTGACTGCAGCCCGACCTAGCCTTGAGATCATTGAAGGCATATCAAAACGCCGGTTAAACCGATAGTTGAACTCTGATAGATAGTTCT
Organism: Endozoicomonas sp. SCSIO W0465; assembly: GCF_023716865.1. Lineage (NCBI taxonomy): Bacteria > Pseudomonadati > Pseudomonadota > Gammaproteobacteria > Oceanospirillales > Endozoicomonadaceae > Endozoicomonas > Endozoicomonas sp. SCSIO W0465. The sequence goes on along the minus strand of NZ_CP092417.1, from coordinate 6,597,438 downwards.
CGTCCAAAAACGCATCAGGCAATCATAATTAGATTGTACGTGCGTTTTGATATTTCCTGAAATTCCAGAGAGCCGCAAAAACTCTTCCCTTTTTTTCTCTAATCTGGGACGGATATTGGAGAAAAACGCGAAAAGCAGGCAGAAAACATCCTCCCACCATGCTGGAAAGGTACTTTCATGTAGCGTGGAGGTGGCTATCAGGATGGTGCCGGGTGTCTGGCCAGAATCACCAGGTTGTAACAGACCACCGATAACCAGCAATGAGAATCAAAACGCTCAGAACCCTTGCAGTGGCAACGTGATAGCCCAAAACATCTCTTTAGCCACGAAATTCCCGCTTCAATACCTGCCCGGAAGCGAAAGAGCGTTTTATACACATACTGACTTTTAGTCATCTCTTCGACTTCAAGTCCGCGCTTCTTATTAAAAGCTACATCGCTGATTCCCATGGCCTTGGCTTTTTCCAAATTAGCGCGACACGCGTATCCGCCGTCACCGCTTGTCTGGCGAGGTACACGACCATAAATTTCTTTTTGTCTTTCCATCATCGGAATGAATTGGTCCGAATCCGCTGGGTTACCTTCCTCAATAACCAGGTCCAGGATCAATCGACTTTTTCCCTGAACCAGGTTCAGTTTATGGCCATACTGTACTTGCCGCCTGTCTTTTACGATGATATCCGTATGGGGTTCATACAGGCTAACCACTTTTTCCTGGGCTGGCACCTTTTCACCCTTAAAGACCCTGCGCTCTGTCTGGGAGACTATTGCATCCACCAGGGGTAACAGGTGATCCACATCGGCCTGCCACTTGTCGGCATCATCAGCCAGGAGACACTGCCCCTGCTGACGGGCGTTTGCTAGCGTGACAGTAGCTTCGATAAGTACCTTCCGGGATTTTCGGGTCAACTGCAGCAGTTTTTTATAATGCTGATGCCGCTCTTCTTTGCCAGCGTAGATGCATTTTCTGGCCGCATCTTTTACGGCTCGGTTGTGATGGGTATATTCATAAAGCGGTGTCGCTGTCAGTGTTTGTCCCCGTTCCAGCAGCCGACAAATTTCTTTAACGGAACTGGCTAAAAGATCACTGTCGCAAGGAGGTTTGATATCCGATTCGGTGACTGTGCTGTCAATAGCCACAGTGCGCCCTTTTTCAATACCCTGATCGTAACTATTCAGCACTGAGCAAAGGCATATTACAGTAACTCAAGTTACGCACCTTGCTGAAAATCAGCCATTATTGGTGGCATGAAAAATGATCTCATAGAACTTTATTCTGACTACCTGTTGTCGTCGTCTGGGAAGACCACTGCAACGGGAGTGTCAGAGCTTTTGGATAATGTCTACAGTCATGACCAATTCACCCGATTGCTTTCAAACAATGAGTTTACCAGTCGTGACTTATGGCTTTACGTTAAACCCGTCGTGCGACAGGTTGAGTGCAGTGATGGGGTTTTGATCTTTGACGATACGATTCAGGAAAAGCAGTTCAGCAAAGAGAATGCCCTGAACACCTGGCATTTTGATCATACAAAAAATCGCACCGTGAAAGGTATAAATCTGCTCAATGCACACTACCATGCCGGAGATGCGTCGATCCTGTCGCCTATAAATTGATCGAGAAAACCATCCTGTACACCGACTTGAAGACAAAAAAGGTAAGACGATATGCAGAGCAAACCAAAAATGAAATGATGCGGGAGATGCTGATGATTTGCTGCCATAACCAGCTTATGTTCCGCTATGTCCTTGCAGATAGCTGGTTTTGCTCAAACGACAATATGATGTTTATTCGACACGACTGTAATAAACATTTCCTGATGGCGATGAAGTCAAACCGCAAGGTATCCCTCAGTCTGGACGACAAATTACAAGGCCGTTCACAGCGTATAGATACTGTTGATTTTTCAGAAGATAAGCCTGTACAAGGGTGGATAGCAGGTGTCGATTTCCCTGTTCTGCTATACCGTCAGGTCTTTAAAAACAAAGACGGAAGCACAGGCATTCTCTATCTGGTTTGCAGCGATCTTGACTGTGATGCCGAGACTCTCAAGGCAATCTACGAGAAACGGTGGAAAGTCGAGGTCTTCCATAAAACGCTGAAATCGAATGCGTCAATGGCCAAGTCACCGGCGCATACTGTGAGAACACAGAGTAATCATATCTTTCTTTCAATTTACTCAGCCTTCAGGTTGGAAGTATTGTCATTGAAAGTAAATCTGAATCACTTTCAGCTCAGAGCCAAAATCTATATGGCAGGGCTGAAAGCTTCGTTGGGGCAGCTGAGAGAGCTGTTAGCTGCGTAACTTCAGTTACAGTAATTCCGAACAGCTCTATGAAGTGATTGATATATGTCCATTCCCTGTTTTCTGGCAGACGACAAATAGCTGCGAATCCGTGCAAACATAGAACCACCGTCTGCACTCCTGAAGCAGCCTGAGATTTTCTGCTTTAACTTGGCCATTCGAACATCCCGCTCACTGCCATTGTTATCGAAGGGAATGGTAAAATCTGACATGAAGCGCAGTGTCTCAGCCTTGAACTCAGTGAGTCGTTTGAAGAGATTGTAAGCTTTAGTATTCTTGACTTTCTTGCGCTTAAGCTCCTCTCGTTGCTTCTCCATATAGACGACTTCTTTCATTAGAGCCCGCTGAAGCAACCGGTCATAAATCTTCTCGATTCGTTCACAGACAACACTTGGCATCTGTAGCATACCTATGGTCTTAAAGCCCTTGCAGTAATGCCAGGAAAGCCTCAGTAGCTTCATCAATCGCAACGCCAGTTGATTGCTGTCCCTATCAACAACACCCAAAAGCTCCCTCAGGTGATGGGCATTGCAAAGTACGTGAGTTGCCGCATATGCAAAATAGGATTTCCAATGATCATGAACCAGAACGCCTGCAAATGTTAGCAGTATGCCCATCGTGTCCATGGCCTCACGACCTCGCTTTTCAGACAAGTAGTAGAGCGTCCATTGTTCATCCCGCATAACGTGTAGCCAGTGCAAAGAGCCCTCGGCCCGCATACCCGTTTCATCGGCTCCGGCAACAGACGATTCCCGCAAGGCGTCACGAATAACCTCTTCAGTAGAAGCCAGATTTTCATAGGTTCTGGCCACAAAATTGGCGACAGTGCCTGCACTTACACTCATTTTATAGAGAGTATTAAAATACTCTGACACGCGCTTAAAAGGCAGGAAATGGTATTGGTTAAGATAGACGGCCATAGCCTGTGTGGCTGAGCCATATTGTGCGGCAGCGGTAACACCTTCCGGGAATTCAGCCTGATTCCGACAACCACAAGTGCAGATTTTTACTTCAGCTCTATGGGCCGTTACTTCAAATTCACCCGGTCTCCCTGGTTCAAACACCTGTCGTTCAATATATTTGACCGGCTCACTATCAAGAAGAGACGCCTGACATTTATTGCATTCTTTAACCGGAAGGTACTCAATATAGTCAGGGATATCGACCTGTTTAAGACAAGTGCCCTGATGCCCTTTCTTTCCACCGGCTTTATTACCAGAAGACTGTCTCAGACTTTTAGGATTGGGTTTTTCATCCGATGGATCGGTACCTTTATCTGCGGAAAGGTCGTCAGAATGATCTGGAGAATTACTGTTTTTACAAGGTTTTTGATAACCATCAGACGATGGCGGCTTGCTGCTGTTTTGACTGTTCTTGCCAACCTTTTCTTCCAATTCTCGACATCGCTCTTCCAGACAGGCAACTCTCATCCGCAGCTCTGCATTCTCTTTCAAGAGAATCTCAGCCGACATAGTTGCGGGTAGTTCTGGAATCATGCTGGCGAATATTGTGGAAAAATGGTGCTTAAGAGGATGGTATAAAAATCAGAAAATTCCAGATTTATGTGGGGGTGCTGAACAGTTACCCCTGATCTTTAGCGGTCATTAGCTGACAGTTATTAATCCGTTCCCATGTAGATGCAGTAAGAAGGCTGATGAGCCCATGCAAACTGGAGCGACTGGGGCGCTGGTTTGGTTCGAGGCGACAAAAGTCTCGAAAGAGCATGGAGTCCATCAAAACAAACGACAAGTAGTCATAATCACAATTCAAATACTGTTTCAGGAGTGCCGCACGAAGAACGGATTCTGCTGATAGTCCGTTCCGCCCAGTGTTCTGTTTATCACCAGAACTTAAGTCCTTATAAATCCAGTCATTGAACTGTGGATGGGCGTCAAGCCATTGCGAGATACCGGAAAGCTGGGAGCAGATTTCATGAGGTACGTAATGGAGTTCCATACTACACTGCGGGTTGCGTTTTTTGCGCATTTGGAGTCCTCTGTTTTTGGCAATCCCTTATGTTTCTTGCTCTTGGGAAGTTTAGTCGCCAGATAGCAGTAGGGCTCCACTTAATTTTTCAGGATAAAATCTACAGTTTTCAATTGGTTGTGTTTTTGGACGAGAACTAGGAGGCTGTCCGAGAACTAGCTATTGAAAAAACGAAAGCTTCAGCATTTTCTTGGCTGATCAAATATTGACCTAAATTTAGCCTGTTTTGGGGTAAAAATTGCGTTTTTTACCCTTTTGCTTGCCTTTATGCTGCCATTTTAAGCCTTTTTGCTTCTTCAAGACGGATTGATCCCGTTGAAACCGATTTGACAATTTTTTTGAAATTATAAGCACTGCAGACCAGTGAAAATTCTCCAGCCACTTTTTCCTTACCCCGGACACTGAACCCTCTGAATCCTGAGTTCTTGATTTGGCCAAAAGGCGGTTCCGCAATCACCTTGCGACGCTCATAAACCGCTTTGGCCTCTTTGGTTTCCATTTTGCGGTTCATCGCCTGGCGTATGGCTTCGTGGCGGTCTGTGCGAATCACTTTCCCCGGGTCTTTGTTGTCACCACTGCACCTTTTACGTAACGGGCAATCCCGGCAGATATCTTTACTGACGCGGTAGCTTTTGTGTTTTGCTTTGCTAGCCGTGTTATAAATCAGCTTCTCACCGGCAGGGCAGGTAAAGCTGTCGTCTGCTTCATGGTAAATAAAATCCGCTTTGACAAACTTTCTGTCAGAGTCTTCCAGTCCCTCTGTTGCAGGCTTCTCCTGTCGATCCGTAGCCATGTAAGCGTCAATGTTCGCATCATCAAACGCTTGCAGGTTGGGCCCTGAGTAATAGCCATTATCCTCACTCATTTTGCCAATGGACGCGTTATCTGTTGCTTCTGCAATGGCTTCAAGTGCAGGCTTTACTTCCTGCTTGTCATTGGCATGCTGGCTGATGTGCTGGCCAACAATGATACCATTATCGCTGTCGACGCTGATCTGGGCGTTATAACTGTACTGATAGCCACTGCCTTTTTTACCCATGATCCTGGCATCATGATCAGCAAAGCTGATTTGCTTTTTGTCGTCTATCGGCTTATCGGGATTCAGGGCCTGTTCCCGTTCTTCAAGCGCTTTTTTGGCCTCCTGGATTTTCTCTAACCGTTCCTGCTTGAATTGCAAGTCTTCAGGAATGCTGTAGCCAGTCTCCTGCTGATAAGCATCGTCCTCTTCACTGTCACTGGTTTCGGCTTTTTTAATCAGGGCCTCAACTTCAGCCATTAATTCAGCTTCTTTGGCCTTAAGTCGTGCGTAGCTCATGGCCTTATGCTTTGATGAGTCGGCTTTGAATTTGGAACCATCAAGAGCGATGTGGCCCAGCGAGGCCATCTGTAGTTCCCGGGCGAGCAGCACGCTCTGTTTGAAACTGCTTTTAAAAAAGGTGGCCTGGTTTTTACGAAAGTCACTGAGCACCCGGAAATTTGGGCAGTGCTGTTTGGCGATATACATGAAAGCCAAGTCCTGATTGCAGCGCCGTTCAATCTCCCTGGAGCTGAACACACCATGGCTATAGGCATAGATCAGGATCGATATAATCAGTCGTGGGTGGTAGGCATTCTGGCCAAGATGGTGATACTGCTTTTCCACTTCAGAGGTGTCGATATGCTTGAAGATATCTTCAAAAACGAAGCAATCATGATCTGGTGGCAGCAGGTCGAAGATGTTCGATGGAAACATCAGGTGCTGGTCAAAATCAGCAGGGTTATCTTTGAATTTGATTGATGACATCCGTTTCGGCAACAACAAAGTGGGCAGAAGATGCCTGATTATACTTAATCAGGCGTAACTATTCAGCACTGAGCAAAGGCATATTACAGTAATTCCGAACAGCTCTATGAAGTGATTGATATATGTCCATTCCCTGTTTTCTGGCAGACGACAAATAGCTGCGAATCCGTGCAAACATAGAACCACCGTCTGCACTCCTGAAGCAGCCTGAGATTTTCTGCTTTAACTTGGCCATTCGAACATCCCGCTCACTGCCATTGTTATCGAAGGGAATGGTAAAATCTGACATGAAGCGCAGTGTCTCAGCCTTGAACTCAGTGAGTCGTTTGAAGAGATTGTAAGCTTTAGTATTCTTGACTTTCTTGCGCTTAAGCTCCTCTCGTTGCTTCTCCATATAGACGACTTCTTTCATTAGAGCCCGCTGAAGCAACCGGTCATAAATCTTCTCGATTCGTTCACAGACAACACTTGGCATCTGTAGCATACCTATGGTCTTAAAGCCCTTGCAGTAATGCCAGGAAAGCCTCAGTAGCTTCATCAATCGCAACGCCAGTTGATTGCTGTCCCTATCAACAACACCCAAAAGCTCCCTCAGGTGATGGGCATTGCAAAGTACGTGAGTTGCCGCATATGCAAAATAGGATTTCCAATGATCATGAACCAGAACGCCTGCAAATGTTAGCAGTATGCCCATCGTGTCCATGGCCTCACGACCTCGCTTTTCAGACAAGTAGTAGAGCGTCCATTGTTCATCCCGCATAACGTGTAGCCAGTGCAAAGAGCCCTCGGCCCGCATACCCGTTTCATCGGCTCCGGCAACAGGACGATTCCCGCAAGGCGTCACGAATAACCTCTTCAGTAGAAGCCAGATTTTCATAGGTTCTGGCCACAAAATTGGCGACAGTGCCTGCACTTACATCATTTTATAGAGAGTATTAAAATACTCTGACACGCGCTTAAAAGGCAGGAAATGGTATTGGTTAAGATAGACGGCCATAGCCTGTGTGGCTGAGCCATATTGTGCGGCAGCGGTAACACCTTCCGGGAATTCAGCCTGATTCCGACAACCACAAGTGCAGATTTTTACTTCAGCTCTATGGGCCGTTACTTCAAATTCACCCGGTCTCCCTGGTTCAAACACCTGTCGTTCAATATATTTGACCGGCTCACTATCAAGAAGAGACGCCTGACATTTATTGCATTCTTTAACCGGAAGGTACTCAATATAGTCAGGGATATCGACCTGTTTAAGACAAGTGCCCTGATGCCCTTTCTTTCCACCGGCTTTATTACCAGAAGACTGTCTCAGACTTTTAGGATTGGGTTTTTCATCCGATGGATCGGTACCTTTATCTGCGGAAAGGTCGTCAGAATGATCTGGAGAATTACTGTTTTTACAAGGTTTTTGATAACCATCAGACGATGGCGGCTTGCTGCTGTTTTGACTGTTCTTGCCAACCTTTTCTTCCAATTCTCGACATCGCTCTTCCAGACAGGCAACTCTCATCCGCAGCTCTGCATTCTCTTTCAAGAGAATCTCAGCCGACATAGTTGCGGGTAGTTCTGGAATCATGCTGGCGAATATTGTGGAAAAATGGTGCTTAAGAGGATGGTATAAAAATCAGAAAATTCCAGATTTATGTGGGGGTGCTGAACAGTTACAATCAGGCTATTCTCGGACAGCCTCCTAGGAGGCTGTCCGAGAACTAGCTATTGAAAAAACGAAAGCTTCAGCATTTTCTTGGCTGATCAAATATTGACCTAAATTTAGCCTGTTTTGGGGTAAAAATTGCGTTTTTTACCCTTTTGCTTGCCTTTATGCTGCCATTTTAAGCCTTTTTGCTTCTTCAAGACGGATTGATCCCGTTGAAACCGATTTGACAATTTTTTTGAAATTATAAGCACTGCAGACCAGTGAAAATTCTCCAGCCACTTTTTCCTTACCCCGGACACTGAACCCTCTGAATCCTGAGTTCTTGATTTGGCCAAAAGGCGGTTCCGCAATCACCTTGCGACGCTCATAAACCGCTTTGGCCTCTTTGGTTTCCATTTTGCGGTTCATCGCCTGGCGTATGGCTTCGTGGCGGTCTGTGCGAATCACTTTCCCCGGGTCTTTGTTGTCACCACTGCACCTTTTACGTAACGGGCAATCCCGGCAGATATCTTTACTGACGCGGTAGCTTTTGTGTTTTGCTTTGCTAGCCGTGTTATAAATCAGCTTCTCACCGGCAGGGCAGGTAAAGCTGTCGTCTGCTTCATGGTAAATAAAATCCGCTTTGACAAACTTTCTGTCAGAGTCTTCCAGTCCCTCTGTTGCAGGCTTCTCCTGTCGATCCGTAGCCATGTAAGCGTCAATGTTCGCATCATCAAACGCTTGCAGGTTGGGCCCTGAGTAATAGCCATTATCCTCACTCATTTTGCCAATGGACGCGTTATCTGTTGCTTCTGCAATGGCTTCAAGTGCAGGCTTTACTTCCTGCTTGTCATTGGCATGCTGGCTGATGTGCTGGCCAACAATGATACCATTATCGCTGTCGACGCTGATCTGGGCGTTATAACTGTACTGATAGCCACTGCCTTTTTTACCCATGATCCTGGCATCATGATCAGCAAAGCTGATTTGCTTTTTGTCGTCTATCGGCTTATCGGGATTCAGGGCCTGTTCCCGTTCTTCAAGCGCTTTTTTGGCCTCCTGGATTTTCTCTAACCGTTCCTGCTTGAATTGCAAGTCTTCAGGAATGCTGTAGCCAGTCTCCTGCTGATAAGCATCGTCCTCTTCACTGTCACTGGTTTCGGCTTTTTTAATCAGGGCCTCAACTTCAGCCATTAATTCAGCTTCTTTGGCCTTAAGTCGTGCGTAGCTCATGGCCTTATGCTTTGATGAGTCGGCTTTGAATTTGGAACCATCAAGAGCGATGTGGCCCAGCGAGGCCATCTGTAGTTCCCGGGCGAGCAGCACGCTCTGTTTGAAACTGCTTTTAAAAAAGGTGGCCTGGTTTTTACGAAAGTCACTGAGCACCCGGAAATTTGGGCAGTGCTGTTTGGCGATATACATGAAAGCCAAGTCCTGATTGCAGCGCCGTTCAATCTCCCTGGAGCTGAACACACCATGGCTATAGGCATAGATCAGGATCGATATAATCAGTCGTGGGTGGTAGGCATTCTGGCCAAGATGGTGATACTGCTTTTCCACTTCAGAGGTGTCGATATGCTTGAAGATATCTTCAAAAACGAAGCAATCATGATCTGGTGGCAGCAGGTCGAAGATGTTCGATGGGAACATCAGGTGCTGGTCAAAATCAGCAGGGTTATCTTTGAATTTGATTGATGACATCCGTTTCGGCAACAACAAAGTGGGCAGAAGATGCCTGATTATACTTAATCAGGCTATTCTCGGACAGCCTCCTAGATAACGGCCCAGATGCTTGGGGTCGAGCTTATGGTAAGTACCGGTAATCGCTGTTTTCACGTTTCCCAGCATGGTATTTACCCAGGTGAACAACTCATTCTCCATGGATGCATGCCCACCACCGGTAATGATGGCTGTGTGCTGGCATCCGGCATCTTCAATACCCCGGAAACAGGACAAGCCATCGCTGACGGCCCGGACACCCTTTTTCAGGGCATGTTCTGCCCACTCCTGAATGGTTTTTCGCCGGAAGTTATCAACGGCATTGAACTTCATGTAGATAGGGTGGTTATCAGCATCTGTCTGAACTGCGGCCACGAAGGGGGCTTTGTTCTCTGAGCCTCTGCCCCGGCGGCCTCCGTGGCGCTCTCCGCCCCAATAGGCGTCATCAATCTGAACAAAACCACTCAACTGCCAGCTGTTATCTCTTTCCATCATGACCTGCATGAGTTTGTGTTTCATGCGCAATGCGGCATTGTAGGAAATGCCAAGTTGTCGATGAAGCGTCAGGCAAGAAATCCCCGCTTTATTCTGGGTGACGAGATAGATACCCAGAAACCAGGTAGCTAGAGGCAGCTTTGTTGAGTCAAAGATAGTGTTACTGGTAAGCGAGGTTTGGCAACGGCAGCAATTGCACTGGAATTCAGCTTTCCGGTGAAGCTTGCAGAAACTGCGGGAGCCACACTTCGGGCATTGGAAGCCATCTGGCCAGCGCCAAGAGGACAGCGCGTTCTCACACTGCTCTTCACTGCCGTAATTAGCCAGAAATTGCATAATGCCAAGGCCTTTTTGGAACTGAATGGTGTTTTTACACATCAGTTTTACCTCCAAAACACATGACTATCGACGTTTATTATAGCAGCTGGCTCACGACGTAGGGTCGGTGGTAATCAGGAAAGATTAAGACCCATTTTGCCAAACCAGGGAACCTGAATGTCTGATCCAACCCCCCAGAATGAGTTATTAGTGTCTTTGCTCGGGATACCAACATCATTTTCTTTAGCTCCACCGCCGCCCCAATTGAACAGCGTAGCCAGATAAATGTCCGTTACCGGTCCCCACGGCAGGCTACTGAACAGACCTTTAAGGGAAAACCGGGGAGCGAACTTCATGAACATCTTGGGCTGGCCTTTTTTGTCACTGTTTTCCCGATCGGTCAGGTTAAACACGTCAACATAGCCATACAGGTCAAGAATGCCTGAGCGCCCGCCGAACTCCAGCTCCAGATAGTCATGCCCATCATGGGGGGTATTCTCGGGCCTGGGCAGTTCCTTGTAGGCATACATCAGGTTCAGGTTCATCCATTTGAAGTCATTGCTGGGGGGCTCTCCGTCGTTATAGTCGGTGGCCAGGGCCGGGGGAACCAGTAAGAAAACCAGCGTAGCGGCGCTGATCAGCCGCCATAACTTCAGGCAGTAGTTTTTCACAGCCAGACTCCCTATCAGACCCAACAGTGGGTAGTGATGAGTAAATATGTACAGGGAAGCCGGTGCAACCTCACGGGAACACAGGCCAGGGTTCTGGCAAGTATAGGAAAGAGTTTGATCACTTGGTTGGCCATCAATCCGGAGAGGAAAATTAAAGCGTATTCCAGAGTGTCTCAAAGATAATTTGCTGGGCAGCAGCAATTTCAGGTGAGTCAAGCACGACAGCTACCGGATAATTCCCGGAGCCAAGGGAAATCATCGCAACTTTAGGGGGATATATCGCAATATAGCTGGCATCCATGCGCCCTTTGGCATCAATCCACTTACGCTCAGACAGTCCGGCATCCTCTCCGCCTTCACCAATGGCAATAACCCGAACCTTGATGTTCTTCCGGATACGCTGCTGAGTGTAGTTGGGAAAAGGGCGGTACAGGTGCTGGCGAATCAGCTTGGAGGAGAAGACACAGTATTCCCGGTCTTGTTGCCGGGCTACGGTATTGAGAATGTCTTTGAGCACAAACTCAATACCACTGTCGCCTTCGTAGAAGCGGACATTTCCGGCACTGAAATCCGGCTTGAGATGGTTCAGTTGCGGAATCAGCCTGGTTTTCATCTCTTCAATGGTGGCGTCCAGCGACTGGCGTTTTTCTTCGGCCAGCTCCAGTAGCTTTTCCGGTGGTTCAGCCGAGAAGATTCGTCGCTTGCCTTTGGGGAAGTAACTGACAATCCCTTTGCCAGCCAGGTCTTTCAGGGTTTCATAGGTGGTGCCACGATTGATACCCGTTTGCGCGGCAATATCCCGGATGGATGCTGATCCAAGCTTCAAAAGGGTCAGATAAGTAGCAATTTCCCGTTGGCTGAGGCCCAGGTTTTCCAGAGTATCAAGATGCATAGCGCGGGTATCGGGTGAAACAGGGACGTTATTTCAGGGCAAATCCTAAGAGCTTTTACCAAGAGCTATGGTTGATGGCCGATAGAAACAGCAGACCAACCAATGGATATCGTATGCCTGAAGTCCAGCCATCGCAAGCATCTCAAGCACAGAGCCATGGTGTTTCCAGAGATGATCACTATGTTTATTCGCACAACCGCTTTGGTCGGGGTTGCCATTACATTGGCCGGTTTCTGTCCCGACCCGTTTCACTGGTGGCCAATTCGGCAACAAGGCTGTTCGCCCATGACCGACCGGGCAAAAGCAGCCCGCCTTCCGGGCGTGAAACACAGAAGCGAAATATACCACTGTGGGCCAGAACAACAGCACGAGTCACTGCGGTCATGCTATTTCTGCTGCCCGCATTGGCATTGGGAGTATTGGGGTTCTCGCTGCGTATGATCGCCAACCGGTTCAGGAACGACATTTCCCTGATTCAGTCTTCTGTTCCACCCGCCATTTATCATCCTGAGCGGGGGCTGCATTTGATGACCTACAACACCGGCCTGATGCCGTCGTTTATCCGTAATTTGAACGACCTGCGTTCATCACAACAGCGCTGTCGGGAGATTGCCAGGGCAATAACCCGCAATCCTGACGTTACCCCTGATGTCGTCTGTTTCCAGGAAGTGTTTGACCAGCAGGCGACGAAGCAGCTCTGCCGGGATCTCAGTGGCCACTACCATCACATTGTTCACAGTGTTGCTCCCCGGGAAACCGGATTGAACAGTGGCCTGGCCATTGCCAGCAAATACCCCGTACAGGAGGTAACATTCCGGCCCTTCTCTGATCTGGCCGGAGAAGACCAGCTGGCCAATAAGGGGCTGCTGCGGATCGTGCTGGATCTCGGTAACGATAAAACGGCCGTGGTTTATAATACGCACCTTCAGGCCAGGGAAGGTGAAACCTATGAGGCGATCCGCTTTGCCGAGTTGTGTCAGATAAGAGAGTGGGTTGAGGAGGATAGTCATAACGACAGGCAGAATAACCGACACCATCATGGCATCTTCCTGATGGGCGACCTGAACAGTGCCCGGTCAGACGAGCAGGGAAGAGTTAGTAAAAATCCAGAGTATCAGCATGCCATGCAGGCTCTGGGGAAAGCGTTCTCTAACCGTTACTACGATACCCATGATCCGGAAAATGATACCCGGCTGGTTGATCGCAGCGAGTCATTTTTTGTCAATAGCGACCAGGCAACCATCAGGCCGGAAGACCGTCGGGAACCAGATGGTTCATGGTATCTGGGGGCCGGAAACAGACAGCGTCAACCGTGGGGAAGCAAAAGCTGGAAAGCACATCCCGAGGTGGCCAGGCACTGTATTTATGATTACCAGATGGTGTATGGGGATACAGAACACCGATGGGCAGCCCATGCAGAAATACGACAACTGGGGCTTGATGTTGATAACGATCTGGAAAGCGGGTTATCTGACCATTTGCCGGTTTCGGTTATTTACCGCGAAGCAGGCGGGTTTTCTGCGGCCATTGCCGGTCTGGAACCGGAGGATTTTACTGCCCTGGAGGTCAGGGAACTGGTGAAGAAACTGAAGCTCGCCTATGGTCATCAGACCAGTGATCAGATCAGCGATAATATAGTTGATCCAGCGTTCTCAGGTGTCAGCCCCCTGCATAAAATTGCTGAACTCAGGGCTCAGTATCAAAGGAAACCGGTGATTGTGAATGAGCTTAACCGGCTCGAAAAAATGATCAGACAAAGTATGAATCCTGCTTCCGGAACATCTGGCCCGAACGTCGGGTAAACGGCGCTTTGGTAATGTGGTTGATTACACTGTTGTCAATTATTTTATGACATAAAGGGTTGTCTTTTTATGCTTCGTCATTAACCTAATGATACCAGTCAGATGATGACTTGTTCAGGCGTGAGTCGCTGGACAACAGTGGCAGGCTTTTTCAATGATTCCAATGGTTAAACATTCCTGACATTTCAGAAAAATATGATCTCTGTCCTGGTATTTTTTTTCCAAAAAACACATCGGTTTATCAGGTTTGATGCCTGATAGCGCTTTTGTTTTTGCGTTACCAGACGACACAGTTAAAAAGCAGATGCTCCAGCCGGGGCACTTTGTATACCAAGATGTATACCAAGATGTATACCAAGATGTATACCAAGATGTACACCGAGTTGTAGACCGAGGCTACCATGAGAGCTGATATCGTTATTCTTGCTGCCGGGCAGGGCAGTCGTATGAAGTCCAAACTGCCAAAGGTTCTGCATCCTATTGCCGGCAAGCCCATGCTGGAGCATGTCATTCTCAGTGCCCAGCACACCCAGAAAAAGGTCGGTAACGGCAAGATTCATGTGGTGATTGGGCATGGGGCCGAGCAGGTAAAAAATGCACTTGGCCATTACGATCTGAACTGGGTGGTTCAGGAAGAACAGTTGGGGACTGGTCATGCGGTGCAGCAGGCACTGCCGGGCTGCAAAGGTGCCGATGTGGTGCTGGTGCTCTATGGCGATGTTCCCCTGATTCACTCGTCGTCTTTACAGTCACTGCTGGCAGGCAGTAATGGTGAGCGTCTGGGACTACTGACCATCAACCTGGCTAACCCTTCCGGTTATGGCCGGATTATCCGTGATGGCTTTGGCAATATTCAGGCCATTGTTGAGGATAAGGATGCCAGCCCGGAGCAGCTGGCCATCAATGAAGTGAATACCGGCATCATGGCCATTCCGGGGAATAAGGCGAACGGCTGGATCAGTAACCTGAACAATGACAACGTCCAGCATGAGTTCTATCTCACAGATATCGTGTCCATGGCGGTAGCCGAAGATACGCCGGTTATTCATGTCCAGCCACAGCGCCCTATTGAAGTTGAAGGTGTCAACAGCCGAGTCCAGCTGATGCAGCTGGAAAGGGCCCGTCAACAACAGCTGGCGAATAACCTGATGGTTAATGGCGTCACCATTATTGACCCACAGCGTCTGGATATTCGTGGTGATGTCAAGACTGGCCATGATATTACTCTGGATATCAATGTGGTGCTCGAAGGCCGGGTTGAGCTGGCAGATAACGTTTATATCGAACCCGGTTGTGTTATTCGCAACTCGGTCATTGGGGAAGGGGCCGTTATCAAAGCACACTCCATACTGGAAGATGCGGTTGTTGCTGCAGGCTGTGAGGTTGGCCCTTTTGCCCGCCTGAGGCCGGGAACCGAACTGAAGGAAAAAGCCCGGGTTGGCAACTTTGTAGAAATCAAGAAAACCGTCATTGGCAAAGGCAGCAAGGTCAATCACCTCAGCTATGTGGGCGACTGCGAACTGGGGGATGAGGTCAATGTTGGCGCTGGCACCATTACCTGCAATTACGATGGTGTCAACAAATACAAGACCATTATTGGCGATGGTGCTTTTATCGGCAGCAACAGTTCGCTGGTTGCTCCTGTCACCATTGGCTGTGGAGCAACCGCAGGTGCGGGTTCCACCATTACCAAAAATATTCCGGATGGACAGTTGGCCGTGGCCCGTGGACAGCAGCGCAATATTGAAGGCTGGCAGCGTCCGGTAAAAGAAGACTGAGATTGACAGAAAGGGAGAAAATGACGCTCAGGTCATGCACTCCCGGATGATTCCAGTAACGTTTATGATTATCCAAAGGATCGACAACTATGTGTGGGATTGTTGGTGCTGTAGCGCAAAGAGATGTAGCAGATATTCTGCTGGAAGGTCTTCGTCGTCTGGAATACCGGGGCTATGACTCAGCAGGTATCGCCATCATTAATGACAACGGCGAGCTGCACAGAGAAAGAAGAACCGGCAAGGTATCTGAGCTGGCGGATGCGGTTTCCCGCAACCCGCTTCAGGGGGGCACTGGCATTGCCCATACCCGCTGGGCCACTCACGGTGAACCCAACGAGCGTAATGCCCACCCGCACGTATCAGAAGACCATATTGCCGTTGTCCATAATGGCATTATTGAAAACCATGAAGCATTGCGAGCTTTTCTGCAGGGTGAAGGCTATGTCTTTACCTCGGATACCGATACGGAAGTGATTGCCCATCTGGTCAGTCTTGAACTCAAGCGCAGTGATTCCCTGCTGGAGGCGGTACAGAAAACCGTAGCCAGGCTGGAAGGCGCCTATGGCATGGTAGTGATGGACTGCAACGACAGTGAGCGTCTTGTGGTCGCTCGCTCCGGCAGCCCCCTGGTGATCGGGGTGGGTATTGGTGAACACTTTATCGCTTCCGACCAGCTGGCACTGTTCCCGGTTACCCGCCGGTTTATGTTCCTGGAAGAGGGGGATGTGGCGGAAGTGACCCGCAACGGGGTGACGATTCTGGATGTAACTGGCACCCCGGTTGGGCGAGAGGCCAGGGACAGTGATATTGAACATGATGCCGGAGATAAAGGCCCGTACCGTCACTACATGCTCAAAGAGATTCATGAGCAACCGGAAGCCATTGCCAATACCCTGGAAGGTCGCCTGGGTGAGCATCAGCTGAATCTCGATATCCTGGGCAAGGAAGGCCGGGAGATTCTCAGTAAAACCCGTGCCGTACAAATTGTCGCCTGCGGAACCAGTTACCATGCCGGTATGGTGGCCCGCTACTGGTTTGAGGAGCTGGCGGGTATTCCCTGTCGTGTTGAGATTGCCTCTGAGTTCCGTTACCGGAAATTCTTTGTGCCTGAAGACTGCCTGTTTGTCACCATTTCCCAGTCCGGCGAGACAGCCGATACGCTGGCGGCATTGAAGCTGGCGAAAGAGCTGGGCTATATGGCTTCACTGAGCATTTGTAATGTACCGGGCTCTTCCATGGTGCGGGAGTCGGATATTGCCATGATGACCCGGGCCGGTGCAGAAATTGGCGTGGCATCCACCAAGGCATTTACCACCCAGTTAACGGCACTGCTGATGCTGGTGACGGCGATTGGCCGTCATACGGGCATGACCCCGGAACAGGAAGCCAATGTCGTTTCAGCGCTACGGCACCTGCCCCATATCCTGAGTAATACACTGGGGCTGAGTGATGATATTGAGGCCATGGCAGAAGCCTTTGCCGATAAGCATCACTGTCTGTTCCTGGGCCGTGGAACCCAGTACCCCATCGCCATGGAAGGGGCCCTGAAGCTTAAGGAGATTTCCTATATCCATGCAGAAGCCTACGCGGCCGGTGAACTGAAGCATGGCCCGCTGGCACTGATCGATAACGATATGCCGGTGATAGTGGTGGCACCGAACAACGACCTGCTGGAAAAACTGAAATCCAATATGGAAGAGGTGCGGGCCAGGGGCGGGCAGCTGTTTGTCTTTGCGGATAGACAGGCACACCTGACCGAGACCGAAGGGGTCCGGGTTCTGCCAGTGGACGAGGTGCCGGAAGTAGTGGCCCCGATTCTTTATACCATCCCCCTGCAGCTGCTCTCTTATCATGTGGCGATCATCAAGGGTACCGATGTTGATCAGCCGCGTAATCTGGCAAAAAGCGTGACGGTTGAATAATGAAGCGGCAAAGGCGGTTACGGGGTATGTGTCTGTAGGGATAGTTGAAGCCGTTAGGTATTCTCCCGCCAGCCCTAAGATGCAGGGTAAGGCGGCGCTGTTCAGCGTTTCCAGCGCCGCCGGTTTCTGAGAAAAACAAAATACCCTTTAAGGGGTCAGTGAGTTCTCCACCTCTGTCCAGATTGGTCTTAAGTCATCCTGGACAGAACTGCTGTCTCCACCGGCAGAAGTATTCCCCCAAGTGACCACGGTACCCTCCGCTTTCAGGGCGGCAAAAGCATCATAGGCACTGAAAATGGTCGTTACCGGGTTAGTCGCTGCGTCACCATTCAGTCGCTGTTCTACCTGGCTAGTCCATCATTTCAATGATTGTGTGCTCCTACCAGTTTGTTACCTGGTATCAGAACCTGAGCAATTAGCAAAAAGTCCACTATTGTTAATGTCTTCGCGGGAGATGACTTAATGATTGAAGGGCCTTCCAGCGCGAGTGAATCACGCTATCCTGTTCCCGGTACCCGTTCGGAAACGGGGTCTAAAAAAACCAGATGGCAGCCATACCCTGCAAAAAACTGGCTGAGCAATGCCTCTGGACACCTCGAAAGCATTCCCGATAAGGGGATAACCAACCTTCCCAATGAATTGGTTGTAAAAGTTCTTTCCAGCCTGGACATAAGAGATATTTCTGTTTGCAGGCGTGTCAACCGCAGTTGGCAAGCACTTGTGGATGAAAATTATTTACAGGCTCTCTCTTTTAGTCGAGGCCTCCATTATCACCCCTTTCGACGGATAGTTGAGCATTACCATTCTTTTCTCAGAGGATGGCTAACGGACTTCAGCAATCAAGGAAAAGAATCAGTAGAGCAGTTAGATAAATTTTCGGGGCATAAATACTTCCCTGAGATATTATTTTTCAGTGTTGCCAACGTGTTCGCTAAAACAAAGCTTTTGACCTTTCAGGATGTATACGTCATTTATCATGATGGCCATATAAACAGTGCCTGCTTCAGCCCCGATGGACAACATTTTGCAACAGCCTCTAGCGATAACACGGTCACTATCGTGGGGCTTGTTGACGGCCAATGGCAGAAAAAAGTCGTTATCCTGCATACTCGTTGTGTGTTCCATGTCAGCTTCAGCCCCGATGGAAGTTACCTTGTGACGGGCTCTGCTGATCACACTGCCAAAATTTGGGGGCTTGTTGATGGCCAATGGCAGGAAAAAGCCACTATCCAGCATAATCAATCGGTGTACCATGGCTGCTTCAGCCCCAATGGCAGTCATCTTGCGACAGTCTCTGTTGATCATACCGCCAAAATCTGGGGGCTTGTTGACGGCCAATGGCAGGAACAGGCTACCATCCGGCATACTGGTTCTGGGAGCAATGGCTGCTTCAGCCCTGATGGAAGACGCCTTGTGACCGAATCTGGTAATGACACCGTGACAATCTGGGGGCTTGTTGACGGGCAATGGCAGCAACAATCCACTATCCGGCATACTCATAATCTTTGGTTAAGTAATACCCACTTCAGCCCTGATGGAAGTCACATTGTGACCGTCTTTTACCACGACATCGTCACCATCTGTGGGCTTGTTGATGGGCAATGGCAAGAAAAAGCCTCTATCCGACATTCTGGTCGGATGCTCAATGCCAGCTTCAGTCCCGATGGACGTCAGCTTGTGTCAGCATCTGAGGATAAAACGGTGACAATCTGGGGACTTGTTAGCGGGGAATGGCAACAAAAAGTCATTCTGCGGCATTCTTCCCGGGTGATCAATGCCATCTTCAGTGCCGATGGCAGTCACCTAGCAACAGTCTCTGGCGACAACACCGTGAGAATCCGGGAGGACGTTGCCGGGCAATGGCAGATAAAGGCCACCATCCGGCATACTGGTCGGGTGAACAATGTCCGATTCAGCCCTGATGGAAGACACGTTGTGACAGCCTCTAACGATCGCACTGCCAAAGTCTGGGGGATTGTTGACGGGCAATGGCAGAAAAAAGCTACTTTTCGGCATTCCTCCCTGGTGATGAATGCCCGCTTCAGCCCTGACGGCAGTCAGCTGGTGACAGTCTGTTTCGATAGGATCGCCAAAATCTGGCTGCTGCAAAGTAGGGAGAATAGAGTGACAGCTACCGGATTGGCCAAGCCGAGACAGACAAGCCTAAGCTAACAATGTCGTTAGATAATTTTTTGAAAGCGGAGGTGTTGACTCCTTCCAAAAAGCGTATTCATCCTCCCGGGAATACGTCACCATGGCTCAACCTAACGAATGAGGGAATCTTCGCCTTCAAAGTCAGAGCGCTGTGAACCTGTGTACTTACTGTGGGGGCTGCTATCTGAGTAAGCAGTTAAACATGCGCAACTCTCAATGAACAACAAACGGGTGTCTAAAATATGTTGCCCCTGGCTATATCAATGAGTTCTTTCCAAAGCCATTTAAAAACCAATGGCACTGACTTAAGAGTGAAAGTCTTGCCATACGCAGGATTTAAGGCGCCCTATGATTTGAACCACAAATGTTCATGACGATGGTTTGTTACCCTCTGTCATGAAAGCTGTAGTCACCGCTAAACTATCAAGTCACCTTGCACAATACTTTTTATATTCATGCCCTGATTTTACAAACCCACACTTTTCTAAAGAACGAACGGATGCGTTAGAAACAGGTTCAGAAGTAAAACCTGAAAAACAATGATCTTTATTAATCCTTTCTAAAGCTCTCAGTGCATGTCGTATTGTCATTCCAAAAGGATCGGGGAAAGTGCTTGCAACTCTAAAAAATTGATTAATATCACTAAAATCCTCAATGGAAAGATATTCTTTAAACTGAATCAGATCATGCGTCTTTAATAATTCTTCTGCCATATTTAAAACACATTTTCGAATTCGTGATTTGAAATTAGCGCTATCAACTTTCGGAATGGGCATTCCCCGAAAGTTTTGATAATGCTCAAATATTGAAATCAAAGCTTCTGAACCAAAACCTCTTCCTGTATACTGCTTAAGAAGGTGACGATTAATTACAGAGAAGCCTGTTTTAGATAACATTGAGGTAGTCATGATACCGATTAATGATTTCGTCTCTTTGTCTGCAATCACCCAGGTTCTAGAAAAAAAATCACCCTTTAACTTATCAAGCTTGATTCGAATTTTGATTATTTCATCCGATGAGTCAGCTGTAATTAGAATGGGAGTCCACTCTGCTTCTCTATTACGGAATTCTAAGTTCATACGTCTAACAAGGCTGATCTCTTCTTTAGAATTATTAAAATGGGTCATTACTAATCTACTGGATTCGACTCTTGATGTCCTCTCATAAAGTAAATCAAAATCAGAAGTTGTTTTCTTCTCAACTGTAAACTGATCTAATTGTTTTTGTTGACATTTAGACCCTGTTTCTTCAACGATTTTAGCTTCTACTTTTGGGGCAACAACTTTATCCTTGCTTTCTTCGATCTCAGAACAAAAAGATGAGCAGGCCGCTGGGCTGTATTTGGGATTGATACCTTCCATAATTAAACTCCTATTTCAATTTCTGCCAGGTGATATTTTTTGGACAGAGCATCTGTTAAATAGTTGATAACGAAGCAGTAAGTATGCATAACAAATGGTCCCAACCGACGCACCTACGGCACGCGGCTCAACCAAGCGTTGAGTAATTTATGATTATCTTGGTTAACATTTCGGCAACACCGAAAAATAGCATCTCAGGGAAGTGTTGATGTCCCGAAAGCTTATCTAACTGCGCGACCAATTCTTTACCTTTATCGCTGAAGCCTGATAGCCAGCCTCTAAGAAAAGAGTGGTAATGCTCACCTATTCCCGGCATGGGTTGATAATGGAGACGTCGACCAAAAGAGAGAGCCTGTGAATAATGTTCATCTATAAGTGCTTGCTGGCTGCGCTCGACCTCCCCGCTTACAGAAATATCCCTTGTATCCGGGCTGGAAGGAACTTTTACAATGCCCTTGCCGGGAATCTCGGGACTCCTTTCGAGGCGTCCAGAAGCATCTCTCAGCCACATTTTGGTAGGGGTAGGATATGGCTGCCACTTAAGACAGGATTATAAATCGGGGAAATTCCGTTATTCTCCCCACTTTTTAACAGCCAGATTTTGACGATGTTGCCGTAAGCGTATGTCACAAACTGGCTGCCATCAGGGCTGAAACGGGCACCTTTTACCCAAGAAGTTTGCCGTATCATGGTTTTTTTCTGCCAGTGGCCGTTAATAACCCCCCAGATTTCAGTCGTGCCATCGCCAGAAGCTGTTACAAGGTGACTGCCATCGGGGCTGAAGCTGATATTGTTCACCTGGCCAGAATGCTTGATGGTGATTTGTTCCTGCCATTGGCTGCCAACCAATCCCCAGATTGAAGCGGTGCAATCGTCAGAAGCTGTGACAAGGTAACTGCCATCGGGGCTGAAACGGATATTGTTCACCTGGCCAGAATGCCGGATGGTGGCGTTTTCCTGCCATTGCCCGTCAACGCGTCCAAAGATTTTGATAGTGTTATCTTTAGAGACTGTTATCAGGTGACTGCCATCGGGGCTGAACCGGGCATTCACCGCGCCAGAATGCCAGATGGTGGCTGTTTCCTGCCATTGCCCGTCAACAAGCCTCCAGATTGTGATGGTGTTATCGTTAGAGGCTGTCGCAAAATATCTTCCATTAGGGCTAAAGTTAGCGTTTGTCAGCCAAGCATAATTCAGTACAGTGGCTTGCTCCTGCCATTGCCCGTCAACACGTCCAAAGATTTGGGCAGTAACATCATCAGCGGCTGTTACAAGGTGACGGCCATCGGGGCTGAAGCTAACATTGTTGACCCGACCAGAATGCTGGATGATGGCCTTTTCCTGCCATTGCCCGTCGACGAGTCCAAAGATTTTGGCCGTTTGATCATCAGAGACGGTCACAAGGTAACGTCCATTGGGGCTGAAACTAGCATCGCTCACCCTATCATAATGCTGGATGGTGGCTGTTTCCTGCCATTGCTCGTCAACAAGCTCGCAGATTTTGGCAGTGTGGTCGAGAGAAGCTGTTACAAGGTAATGTCCATCGGGGCTGAAGCGGGCATTGCACACCCAACCAGTATGCCGGATGATAACTTTTTCCTGCCACTGCCCGGCAATAAGCTCCCAGATTGTGACGGTATTATCGTTAGAGGCGGTCGCTACATGTCTGCCATCCGGGCTGAAGCGGGCACTGTTCACTGGGGCCGAATGACGGACGATGCATACATTTTTACAGCGCAAAAGCGTGGTCTTGGCGAACACTTCGGCAACACCGAGAAATAGTATCTCAGGGAAGTATTCATGTTCCGAAAGTTTATCTAACTGCGCGACTAATTCTTTTCCTTCACTGCTGAAGCCTGTTAGCCAGCCTCTGAGAAAAGAGTTATAGTGCTCAACGGCTCGTGGTCGAGGCATGGGTTGATGATAGCGGCTTCGGCTAAAAGAACGAGCCAGTAAATAATTTTCGTAACTGTTCAGCACCCCCACATAAATCTGGAATTTTCTGATTTTTATACCATCCTCTTAAGCACCATTTTTCCACAATATTCGCCAGCATGATTCCAGAACTACCCGCAACTATGTCGGCTGAGATTCTCTTGAAAGAGAATGCAGAGCTGCGGATGAGAGTTGCCTGTCTGGAAGAGCGATGTCGAGAATTGGAAGAAAAGGTTGGCAAGAACAGTCAAAACAGCAGCAAGCCGCCATCGTCTGATGGTTATCAAAAACCTTGTAAAAACAGTAATTCTCCAGATCATTCTGACGACCTTTCCGCAGATAAAGGTACCGATCCATCGGATGAAAAACCCAATCCTAAAAGTCTGAGACAGTCTTCTGGTAATAAAGCCGGTGGAAAGAAAGGGCATCAGGGCACTTGTCTTAAACAGGTCGATATCCCTGACTATATTGAGTACCTTCCGGTTAAAGAATGCAATAAATGTCAGGCGTCTCTTCTTGATAGTGAGCCGGTCAAATATATTGAACGACAGGTGTTTGAACCAGGGAGACCGGGTGAATTTGAAGTAACGGCCCATAGAGCTGAAGTAAAAATCTGCACTTGTGGTTGTCGGAATCAGGCTGAATTCCCGGAAGGTGTTACCGCTGCCGCACAATATGGCTCAGCCACACAGGCTATGGCCGTCTATCTTAACCAATACCATTTCCTGCCTTTTAAGCGCGTGTCAGAGTATTTTAATACTCTCTATAAAATGAGTGTAAGTGCAGGCACTGTCGCCAATTTTGTGGCCAGAACCTATGAAAATCTGGCTTCTACTGAAGAGGTTATTCGTGACGCCTTGCGGGAATCGTCTGTTGCCGGAGCCGATGAAACGGGTATGCGGGCCGAGGGCTCTTTGCACTGGCTACACGTTATGCGGGATGAACAATGGACGCTCTACTACTTGTCTGAAAAGCGAGGTCGTGAGGCCATGGACACGATGGGCATACTGCTAACATTTGCAGGCGTTCTGGTTCATGATCATTGGAAATCCTATTTTGCATATGCGGCAACTCACGTACTTTGCAATGCCCATCACCTGAGGGAGCTTTTGGGTGTTGTTGATAGGGACAGCAATCAACTGGCGTTGCGATTGATGAAGCTACTGAGGCTTTCCTGGCATTACTGCAAGGGCTTTAAGACCATAGGTATGCTACAGATGCCAAGTGTTGTCTGTGAACGAATCGAGAAGATTTATGACCGGTTGCTTCAGCGGGCTCTAATGAAAGAAGTCGTCTATATGGAGAAGCAACGAGAGGAGCTTAAGCGCAAGAAAGTCAAGAATACTAAAGCTTACAATCTCTTCAAACGACTCACTGAGTTCAAGGCTGAGACACTGCGCTTCATGTCAGATTTTACCATTCCCTTCGATAACAATGGCAGTGAGCGGGATGTTCGAATGGCCAAGTTAAAGCAGAAAATCTCAGGCTGCTTCAGGAGTGCAGACGGTGGTTCTATGTTTGCACGGATTCGCAGCTATTTGTCGTCTGCCAGAAAACAGGGAATGGACATATATCAATCACTTCATAGAGCTGTTCGGAATTACTGTAATATGCCTTTGCTCAGTGCTGAATAGTTACAATCCAGGAGGCCAAAAAAGCGCTTGAAGAACGGGAACAGGCCCTGAATCCCGATAAGCCGATAGACGACAAAAAGCAAATCAGCTTTGCTGATCATGATGCCAGGATCATGGGTAAAAAAGGCAGTGGCTATCAGTACAGTTATAACGCCCAGATCAGCGTCGACAGCGATAATGGTATCATTGTTGGCCAGCACATCAGCCAGCATGCCAATGACAAGCAGGAAGTAAAGCCTGCACTTGAAGCCATTGCAGAAGCAACAGATAACGCGTCCATTGGCAAAATGAGTGAGGATAATGGCTATTACTCAGGGCCCAACCTGCAAGCGTTTGATGATGCGAACATTGACGCTTACATGGCTACGGATCGACAGGAGAAGCCTGCAACAGAGGGACTGGAAGACTCTGACAGAAAGTTTGTCAAAGCGGATTTTATTTACCATGAAGCAGACGACAGCTTTACCTGCCCTGCCGGTGAGAAGCTGATTTATAACACGGCTAGCAAAGCAAAACACAAAAGCTACCGCGTCAGTAAAGATATCTGCCGGGATTGCCCGTTACGTAAAAGGTGCAGTGGTGACGACAACAAAGACCCGGGGAAAGTGATTCGCACAGACCGCCACGAAGCCATACGCCAGGCGATGAACCGCAAAATGGAAACCAAAGAGGCCAAAGCGGTTTATGAGCGTCGCAAGGTGATTGCGGAACCGCCTTTTGGCCAAATCAAGAACTCAGGATTCAGAGGGTTCAGTGTCCGGGGTAAGGAAAAAGTGGCTGGAGAATTTTCACTGGTCTGCAGTGCTTATAATTTCAAAAAAATTGTCAAATTGGTTTCAACGGGATCAATCCGTCTTGAAGAAGCAAAAAGGCTTAAAATGGCAGCATAAAGGCAAGCAAAAGGGTAAAAAACGCAATTTTTACCCCAAAACAGGCTAAATTTAGGTCAATATTTGATCAGCCAAGAAAATGCTGAAGCTTTCGTTTTTTCAATAGCTAGTTCTCGGACAGCCTCCTAGAAATACTCCGGATGCGGTTTGGCAGCCAACTCAGCTTCCGACAAATTTCCCGCAGTGTACGGGTCAGTGTGGGGACGGTATCCAACTACGTTAAGGCCTTTCAGGAATCGGAATTAAGCTGGCCCCTGGCAGAGGATATATCTGAGCCTGAGCTTATTCAGGCGCTGTTTCCCGATGCCTCGATAGCCAATCGAAAAGGGTTGATTGATCCTGACTGGGCTGAGGTGCATCAGGAACTGAAGCGCAAGGAAGTGACCAAACAACGACTCTGGGAAGAATACTGTCAGGCCCACCCCCTCAATGCCTACAGCTATGCCCAGTACTGTCACCGTTACAATCAGTGGCGTGGTTGTCAAAAGCGATCTATGCGACAGCTGCACAATGCAGGTGAAAAGTTATTTGTTGATTATGCCGGGCCAACCATGCCAATCATCAACCCGGACACCGGCGAAATTGCCCACAATGCCCAGATATTTGTGGCAGTGCTGGGAGCGTCCAACTATACCTACGCTGAAGCGACTCTGTCACAAAAAACAGAGGACTGGCTGGGGTCTCATGAACGGGCCTTTGAGTTCTTTGGTGGGGTGCCAGAAATTGTTGTGCCAGACAACCCAAAGTGCGCAGTTATCAAAGCCTGTCGGTACGAGCCGGATCTCAACCCATCATACCAGCACCTGGCTTGTCACTACCAGGTGGCAGTCATTCCGGCACGCCCCTACAAACCCAAAGACAAGGCCAAAGCAGAAGTCGGTGTACAGGTAGTGGAGCGGTGGATACTGGCCAGGCTTCGTCATGAAATGTTCTTTACCCTGGCAGAGCTGAACCTGCGGATACGTGAGCTGTTAATCGAACTGAACCTGAAGCCCTTTAAGCAGTTGCCAGGAACGCGACGTAGTGCGTTTGAACAACTGGATGAACCAGCCCTCAAGCCACTGCCGAAGCAATCTTTTGTGTTCGCTGAGTTTATCAAGGCCCGGGTGAATGTGGATTATCATATTATCTGCAAGGGGCACGCCTACTCGGTTCCCCATCAGCTTGCAGGCAGGCAGGAAGTAGAAGTACAGGCGACTGAGCACTGCGTCACGATCTACGCTAACGGTAAAGTGGTGGCCAGCCACGCTCGCAAGCACACACGTGGATTTACGACGTTAGCAGTTCATATGCCGGAACGACATCGTCACCATCAGGATTGGACGCCTGAGCGTTTACTTAACTGGGCTAACGACATTGGTCAGGAAGTCTATTGTTTTATTCAATCACTGCTGGATAGCAAGGAGCATCCTGAACAAGCCTATCGAGCTTCATTGGGGCTGCTAAACCTGCAGCGGGAATATGGAACTGAACGACTCAACAACGCCTGCGCCTGCCCATGCCAGGAACATCGGGGGTTATCGGTTAAAAAATGTCCGATCAATCCTCCAGTCAGGCAAAGACCTGATGCCATTGGAGCCACAGTTAAAACAAACGACAGGTCCCTTGCATGATGATCACGAAAATATTCGTGGCGCTATTTGCTATCAATAACCGGAGGCGAACATGATCAATGAAACACTGGCTCGCCTTAGGTCACTGCGACTGACCGGAATGGCAGATGCCCTCAATCAACAGCTGGACCAGCCGGGCACCTACAGTAGCCTTAGCTTTGAAGAACGACTGTCGTTGCTTACTGAGCAGGAAGAAACAGAGCGAAACAATAAACGTCTGGCTCGGCTGCTCAGAAGCGCCCGGTTTAAACTGGCTGCCCGGATACACGACATTGACTATGAACACCCCAGAGGTCTCAAACAGAACCAGATGGCCAGCCTGTCTGGAGGAGGCTGGCTTGACCGGTACAGGAACCTGTTGATCACCGGACCTTGTGGTTCCGGTAAGAGCTACCTGGCCTGCGCCCTTGGGCACATGGCTTGTCTGAAAGGCTACAGTGTCCGGTACTATCGGATGTCCAGGCTACTGGATGAACTGATCCTTGCCCACGGTGATGGCAGCTACAGCAGGCAGTTGAAACAACTGGCAAAAGTAGACTTGCTGATTCTGGACGACTGGGGCCTGGAACCACTGACGCAGCAACAAAGGAACGATCTGCTGGAAGTCATGGATGACAGGCACGAGCAAGGTTCCACGTTGGTTACCAGTCAATTGCCCACCCGGAAGTGGCATGCCAGCATTGGTGATGAAACTCTGGCCGACGCCATTCTTGACCGGCTTATGCACAATGCCCACCGGATTGAACTCAAAGGCGAATCCATGCGCAAAAAGCTTGGAAAATTGGACGCAGTTGAACACCTGGTCTAAAAATCACACTGGGCAATGTGTAAGGAGTTCAGGGTGTTCAAATGAAACAGAATAGGTGTTCAAGTTAACCAGAATACGCAGGCGTCACCGCTTTCTTGAAGTGATTAATAATGATCAAGCAGAAGAGCTTTGTGGCATTACTGAGCTTGATGAAACATTTTTCCGTGAATCCTTCAAAGGGCAAAGAGAAGGCCTTCCACGGCCAACCCGAAAGCGGGGTAATGATCCCAACAAAGCCCGAAAAGTCCCGGTAATGGTGGCTCGGGACCGTAATCGAAATACCGTTGACGGTGTATTAGAAAACGAAAGTGCTAATGAATTGTGCAGGCATTTAAATGGCCGCATATCGATACAGGCCACGGTCTGTGCGGATGCACACCTCGCTCACGAAAAACTTGCTGACAAGCTTGGATTTGTCTTCAAGGAGCTGGTGACATCAGCAGGTCAACATGTTGTTGAAGGCATCTACCACATCCAGACTGTAAATTCTTATCACAGTCATTTAAAACGCTGGATTGGCGGCGTATTCCAAGGGGTTGCAACTCGTTACCTTCCCCATTATCTGGCCTGGAGGCGAGAACTGACGGCAGCAAAAAAATTAACTGTTGGCCGGTTGATCAGCAGAATTACTGAACATTGGTGCTTCCAACCATTAACGGTAACTTAGCCCTTGTACAGGCTTATCTTCTGAAAAATCAACAGTATCTATACGCTGTGAACGGCCTTGTAATTTGTCGTCCAGACTGAGGGATACCTTGCGGTTTGACTTCATCGCCATCAGGAAATGTTTATTACAGTCGTGGTAACTGTTCAGCACCCCCACATAAATCTGGAATTTTCTGATTTTTATACCATCCTCTTAAGCACCATTTTTCCACAATATTCGCCAGCATGATTCCAGAACTACCCGCAACTATGTCGGCTGAGATTCTCTTGAAAGAGAATGCAGAGCTGCGGATGAGAGTTG
Source organism: Endozoicomonas sp. SCSIO W0465 (assembly GCF_023716865.1). Lineage (NCBI taxonomy): Bacteria > Pseudomonadati > Pseudomonadota > Gammaproteobacteria > Oceanospirillales > Endozoicomonadaceae > Endozoicomonas > Endozoicomonas sp. SCSIO W0465. The sequence continues at coordinate 6,568,772 of NZ_CP092417.1, read as the reverse complement.
CCTGTCTGGAAGAGCGATGTCGAGAATTGGAAGAAAAGGTTGGCAAGAACAGTCAAAACAGCAGCAAGCCGCCATCGTCTGATGGTTATCAAAAACCTTGTAAAAACAGTAATTCTCCAGATCATTCTGACGACCTTTCCGCAGATAAAGATACCGATCCATCGGATGAAAAACCCAATCCTAAAAGTCTGAGACAGTCTTCTGGTAATAAAGCCGGTGGAAAGAAAGGGCATCAGGGCACTTGTCTTAAACAGGTCGATATCCCTGACTATATTGAGTACCTTCCGGTTAAAGAATGCAATAAATGTCAGGCGTCTCTTCTTGATAGTGAGCCGGTCAAATATATTGAACGACAGGTGTTTGAACCAGGGAGACCGGGTGAATTTGAAGTAACGGCCCATAGAGCTGAAGTAAAAATCTGCACTTGTGGTTGTCGGAATCAGGCTGAATTCCCGGAAGGTGTTACCGCTGCCGCACAATATGGCTCAGCCACACAGGCTATGGCCGTCTATCTTAACCAATACCATTTCCTGCCTTTTAAGCGCGTGTCAGAGTATTTTAATACTCTCTATAAAATGAGTGTAAGTGCAGGCACTGTCGCCAATTTTGTGGCCAGAACCTATGAAAATCTGGCTTCTACTGAAGAGGTTATTCGTGACGCCTTGCGGGAATCGTCTGTTGCCGGAGCCGATGAAACGGGTATGCGGGCCGAGGGCTCTTTGCACTGGCTACACGTTATGCGGGATGAACAATGGACGCTCTACTACTTGTCTGAAAAGCGAGGTCGTGAGGCCATGGACACGATGGGCATACTGCTAACATTTGCAGGCGTTCTGGTTCATGATCATTGGAAATCCTATTTTGCATATGCGGCAACTCACGTACTTTGCAATGCCCATCACCTGAGGGAGCTTTTGGGTGTTGTTGATAGGGACAGCAATCAACTGGCGTTGCGATTGATGAAGCTACTGAGGCTTTCCTGGCATTACTGCAAGGGCTTTAAGACCATAGGTATGCTACAGATGCCAAGTGTTGTCTGTGAACGAATCGAGAAGATTTATGACCGGTTGCTTCAGCGGGCTCTAATGAAAGAAGTCGTCTATATGGAGAAGCAACGAGAGGAGCTTAAGCGCAAGAAAGTCAAGAATACTAAAGCTTACAATCTCTTCAAACGACTCACTGAGTTCAAGGCTGAGACACTGCGCTTCATGTCAGATTTTACCATTCCCTTCGATAACAATGGCAGTGAGCGGGATGTTCGAATGGCCAAGTTAAAGCAGAAAATCTCAGGCTGCTTCAGGAGTGCAGACGGTGGTTCTATGTTTGCACGGATTCGCAGCTATTTGTCGTCTGCCAGAAAACAGGGAATGGACATATATCAATCACTTCATAGAGCTGTTCGGAATTACTGTAATATGCCTTTGCTCAGTGCTGAATAGTTACCAGTCGTGTCGAATAAACATCATATTGTCGTTTGAGCAAAACCAGCTATCTGCAAGGACATAGCGGAACATAAGCTGGTTATGGCAGCAAATCATCAGCATCTCCCGCATCATTTCATTTTTGGTTTGCTCTGCATATCGTCTTACCTTTTTTGTCTTCAAGTCGGTGTACAGGATGGTTTTCTCGATCAATTTATAGGCGACAGGAATCGACGCATCTCCGGCATGGTAGTGTGCATTGAGCAGATTTATACCTTTCACGGTGCGATTTTTTGTATGATCAAAATGCCAGGTGTTCAGGGCATTCTCTTTGCTGAACTGCTTTTCCTGAATCGTATCGTCAAAGATCAAAACCCCATCACTGCACTCAACCTGTCGCACGACGGGTTTAACGTAAAGCCATAAGTCACGACTGGTAAACTCATTGTTTGAAAGCAATCGGGTGAATTGGTCATGACTGTAGACATTATCCAAAAGCTCTGACACTCCCGTTGCAGTGGTCTTCCCAGACGACGACAACAGGTAGTCAGAATAAAGTTCTATGAGATCATTTTTCATGCCACCAATAATGGCTGATTTTCAGCAAGGTGCGTAACTTGAGTTATTTAAGTGTCTGGGTGGCTCTGGCCATGGTGGCCGGGCTGGTTGGTGGAACACTGTTTCCATCACTCTTTACCACCTTGGGAAGCTGGGAGTACGCCAGCATTAATTTTGTCATTGCAGTGCTGATCTGGTTGATGATTTATCCGATGATGATGCAGATTGACTTTACCGCGGTAAAAAACATCCATCGTCGTCCAAAAGGTCTGATTGTCACGCTGACCGTCAACTGGTTGATTAAGCCATTTACCATGGCGCTTCTGGCAATTCTGTTTATTCGCTATTTTTTCGGTAGTTTTACCGGTCTTATTTCACCAGAGCTTGGTGACGAATACATTGCCGGAATGATCCTGTTGGGTGTGGCGCCCTGTACCGCCATGGTCTTTGTCTGGAGTCAGCTGACCCGTGGTGATGCCAATTACACACTGGTTCAGGTGGCGGTTAATGATCTGGTGATGGTGGTGGCTTTTGCACCGATAGCTGCGTTTCTGCTGGGAGTTACCGATGTTATCGTACCCTGGAGTACGCTCTTTCTTTCCGTCGTACTATTTATCATTATCCCGTTACTGGCTGGGTTGATAACCCGAAAGCTTCTGCACTCTGAGCAGGCGTTACAGAGCTTTGGCCACCGGGTAAAACCGTTATCAATCCTCGGTTTGATCCTGACCGTAGTGCTGCTGTTTGGTTTTCAGGCACCACGGATTCTGGCCAATCCTGTCGATATCGTACTGATCGCTATCCCGTTAATTATTCAGACAATACTCATCTTCGCTATTGCCTACTACTGGATGTACAAGTGGAAAGAACCGCACAGCATTGCCGCACCTGGTGGGATGATTGGTGCTTCCAACTTCTTTGAACTGGCCGTTGCCGTAGCGATCAGTCTGTTTGGCCTGAACTCCGGAGCTGCACTGGCGACAGTGGTTGGTGTATTGGTTGAAGTACCCATCATGCTGGCGCTGGTGGCTTACGCCAATCGTACCCGTGATCGTTTCCCGGTCGCTCACGCCAGTTAATTATCTTCACGTTGACTCGACTACCGGCAGGTTCCGGTAGTCATCCAATCCCTTGGAAATGCATTAACCCGGATATTTCATAAACTGCCCCGAATCTCGCGCAGGACTTTGTCGCTCTAAGGGATTTTGCGATGGAGCGCTGTACCGGGGAGTACGGTCGACTGAGCAAAACTCCCATAGAGCGGCAAAGGACAAGCGAGAACGGGAGCACGTTTATGAAATATCCGGGTTAAGAGATCAGGAAAAAAATTATGTCTTCTATTACTGTGTTTGATCCTGCCATGTGTTGTTCTTCTGGCGTTTGTGGTTCAAAGCCTGACCAGAAGCTGTCTGTTTTTTCAGCCGATCTGAATTACCTGGAATCACTGGGACACCGGGTTACCCGTTATAACCTGGCTCAGGAGGCAGCTGCTTTTGCCGCCAACCTGACGGTGAAGGCCATGCTGGAAGCCCATCAAACGGAAGCACTGCCCATCATTATGCGCGACGGTGAAGTGGTCAGTTACGGAACTTACCCGACCCGTGAGCAACTGGTTGCCATGGCTGCTGGGGAGCCGATTGCAACAGCGGAAGCTGAATCGGCAACGACTGCTTCTGGCGGTGGTTGTGGTTGCAGTGGTGGCTGTTAAGGAGTGACGTGATGAAATTCCTGGAAAATATGCCACGGGTGCTGTTCTTTACCGGCAAGGGGGGCGTAGGTAAAACCAGTACGGCTTGCGCTACCGCTGTCCGTCAGGCCATTGCCGGAGAAAAAGTATTACTGGTGAGTACCGATCCGGCATCCAATGTGGATGAGGTACTGGAAACCCGGTTAACGGGTGAACCGATCGCGGTAAACCAGGTTGAAAACCTGTTTGCCCTGAATATTGATCCTCGGGCGGCGGCCGCCGCCTATCGGGCAAAGGCTATTGATCCATACCGGGGTGTACTGCCTGATGCGGTTCTTGAAAATATGGAGGAGCAGCTGTCCGGGGCCTGTACCCTTGAGGTTGCTGCTTTTGATGCCTTTACCGAACTGCTGGCCGATGAGCAGGTTACTGCAGAGTTTGACCGGGTCATTTTTGATACGGCACCCACCGGCCACACCCTGCGACTGCTTTCTCTGCCCAGGGCATGGACGGGCTTTGTGGAGGACAATACGACAGGGTCATCCTGCCTTGGCCCCCTGGCGGCGCTGGAAAAACAGACAGCACTGTATGCCCGGGCCGTGGAGATTCTTGCCGATGAAAGCCAGACCCGATTGGTGTTAGTCACCCGCCCTGATGGCGCAGCCCTGAAAGAAGCCGCACGCACCAGTGGCGAGTTGCTTGAGCTGGGTATTACTAATCAGCATCTGGTGGTGAACGGAGTATTCACAGCGACGGATGTTAATGATCCGGTTGCCATTGCCTTGGAGAGTCGTGGCAGAAATGCGTTGAGTGATATGCCAGGGCAGTTGCGTCATCTGCCGGTTTCGACCATTGCCATGTCGGCCAATCCTCCTATCGGTATTGAAGGGCTGAAAACGTTTTTTGATCACAACCCCTGTAAAGTTGCAGCGGAACAGGAACGATCAGACACAACACCGGAAAGTGCTGATCTGAACCAGTTTATTGATGGTCTGGCAGCCAGTGGCCGTGGCATTGTGATGACTCTGGGTAAAGGCGGGGTGGGCAAAACCTCCATCGCCGTTATGATTGCCAGAAAACTGGCTGAACAGGGCTTACCGGTTACGCTCACGACAACGGACCCGGCTGCTCATGTACACGATGCTGTCGGTCAGGTGACGGATAACCTGGTGGTTGAGCGTATCAATCCTGTTGAAGAGATTGAACGCTATCGAACAGAGGTGTTGGCTGACGCAACTCATCTTGACGACGATGGACGTGCGCTGCTGGAAGAGGACTTGAGATCCCCCTGTATTGAAGAGATAGCGGTCTTTCAGGCATTTGCCCGTACCGTGTTTAAGGCCGATAACCGCATTACCGTCATTGATACCGCTCCTACCGGGCATACAATCTTACTGCTGGATGCTGCCCAGAGCTATCACCGGGAGGTATTGAAGCGTGGCGATGCTCACTCAGAAGAAGTGACCGGGCTGCTGCCACGATTGCGGGATCCGGAGTTTGCCAGGCTGTTGATTTGTACCTTGCCGGAAGCGACACCGGTTCATGAGGCCGCCGAACTCCAGGAAGATCTGGCCAGGGCCGGCATCAAACCAGCGGGATGGGTAGTGAATCAGTCACTGACACCGCTGGAGGTAACCGATCCACTGCTGGTATCCCGTCGGAGCAGGGAGGCAGAATATCTTAATGAGATTACCTCCAGCCACAGTGACGTTATGTACCTTCTTCCCTGGCAGGAAGGTGGGTTGAATTAATTAATCGTTCTAACTTAACGGAGGAGAGTTGTCCTCCGATTTTGGCGTGTTGCTGCTTCTTGAAATGGCCATCCGTAGTGAGCTAATTCCCCGGCTCAGCAAGGCAATTCAGGACAAACGTTATTAATCCTGTATTGACTATTCCATACAGGATCTTCTGACGCAAAGAGTACTGCAAATGGTCTGTGGTTATGAGGATGCCAATGACAGCAACCATTTGCGCAAAGGCCCCAGTTCAAGATGGCTGTCGGTCGCAGCCCCCTGAATGATGAGGATCATCCATTTTCCATTTTTTCCATGTTTGAACAGTAAATGGTTATTCTGGTTATGCGTCCGATCCATATACCCGAGTTTAGGTTCTGCCCGAATCAATTAGTGACCTTTGACATCTGAAAATAATCTGAGACTTTTTCAAATTCATCTACACTAGCCAGCGAAACCTGTTGAGTTTGTTAGCAGCTGGTCTCTATGGAACCGACCACCAATACATTTGTTTCTTGTGCACCAATATACGATAGCTGCTTCGATGATGGCGCGTCGGGCTTTGGCAGTCGGAAAGTGGCGTCTGTTCCGTGTCGTAACCACCTGTCTTTCGAAGGGGTTTCCCAGCAGGCTGATCAGCAGCTGGTGTATGAGCGCATTTGTCTACCGTATGAACCGTATGAAGAGATGGCCATACCATTGTTGCCTGTGAAGTCGTCGGGGAAGTTGCCTGTGACCGAGGCAGCATGCAGCGATCACGGTCGTTCTTGCCAACCCCATTGCGAGGCTCTGCCACTGCAAGTCTGTCGTTCCGGAAATATCGCAGAGTTCCGGCGGTTACTGGCAACCAATCCCGGTATCGCCCAGCAATGGTTCCGTTCGGCGGCTACCGGTTGCGATGTCACCTTGTTGCACATTGCTGCCCAAAATGGCCACGAACAGATTTTACAGGTTCTGCTTGAGGCCGGGGCTGACGGCCATGCTATCTGCGGAGACATGACGGCACTTTTTCTGGCTGTGAGCGAAGGGCACGAGGCGTGTTGGCAAGCACTGCTCAGTGCCGGAGTGGACCCCAATACTCCTCGAAAGACCGGTGTCACTGCTCTTTTGTGTGCTGCCCTGCAAGGCAATCAGAGGGCTGTGGAGGCCCTTGTCAGCGCCGGGGCCAATATACATTCAACCTTTATGGGGGGGGTGACGGCTCTGCATATGTCCGTCTTGCAGGATGATGATGAGGTGGCACAGACGCTGATCAATGCCGGGGCTGATTGCAATGCGACCGATGATGGCAATGAAACACCACTGTTGATTGCCATCCGCGAAGGTAGCGTAAAATGCGCTCAAATGTTAATCAAAAATGGAGCGAGCCTGGACGTGGCCAGCAAGGATGGAACGACGCCCCTGTATCTCGCCGTTAAAAAAGACTGTGAGGAGATTGTCCAGGCACTGCTCAGGGCTGGGGCAGCGGCCAATCCGGTTCCTCTCTGGGATGGCACAATGCCGCTGCATATTGCCGTACTCAATGGCAATAAGAAAATTACCAAAGCCCTGGTCAAATGTGGAGCTAACCCTGATGTCACGGATGAGGTAGGTACAACCCCCCTCCACATCGCTGCACGGGAGGGTCACGAGCAGTGTCTCAAAGTCTTGCTCAATGCCGGGGCAAATACCGACATTGACCGAAGTCTGGATGGTGAGACGCCTCTGCTGTCTGCTGCCAAAAATCGTCAATCGGACAATGTGAGGATGCTGCTTAATGCCGGGGCAAAGAAGAAGTGCCCTGTTCAGTAAGAAATCGGAGCACACAGTGAATCATACCATTGCTCAAATCAATGTTTCCCCTCCTGAGGTTGCGCAAGCTTCCTGTCCGGTTTGTCAGAGAGGGTTATCCAATAACAGGGAAGTGCTCATGGCCAAATGCGGGCACCGTTACCATGAGGATTGCATTGAATGGTGGTTGGATGGTAAGGGAGTCAGGGAACGAAACTGCCGGGAGTGTGATGCTACAATCGTGCCACTGGTGCGTGAGGCTGGAGCCGCATTCAATGAGTCTTCGCTGTACTGTGAATCGCAGCCTCTGCATGTTTGTCGTACCGGCAATGTACAGGCGTTGCGACATCTGCTGAATCTGCATCCAAATCTCGTTCGTGAGCATTTTCGTGCAGCCGCTACAGGCGAATCGGTCCTGCTGTTGCATGCTGCTGCCCGGGAAAACCGCAGCAAGTGTATACAAGCCCTGGTTGAACACGGGACAGATCTGAATGGCCCCAAGGAAAACGGTGATAACGCACTGCATATTGCGGCTGAAGAGGGCAACATTGAGTGTTTGAAAGCCCTGATCAACGGCCAGGTGGATATTAACGCCACCACAGCGTTCGGTGCTAATGCGTTGCACCTTTGCGCTGCAAAGGGCCACCATCACTGCCTCCGGCTCCTGATCAAGGCGGGTACGGTTGTTAATGCCCAAGCCAGTTTCAACAAAAAAACGCCGTTACATATCGCCGCTGAGGGAGGGCACCTCGAGTGTCTGAAATTCCTGCTTACTGGCGGGGCTGATCTTGCCTGTATCACCACTGAAGGCAAAACAGCGCTGCATATTGCCGCTGAAAGAGGCCACAGTGATTGCCTGAGAATGATGGCTACCTGCGGCGTGGATATTAATGCTGCCAATAATAAAGGTAAAACCGCCGTACACCTTGCTGCCAAAAGAGGGCATGGAGAGTGTCTCAAAGTCCTGATCAAGTGGGGAGCGGATCTCAATGCTGCCACCAGTGAAGGAAAGTCTGCGCTGTATCTTTGTGTGGAAAAAGGCCACAGCGATTGTGTGCAATTGCTGGTTGACGACGGGGCAGATCTCAATTCCCTCACCATTCTTGGCGAGTCAGCACTGCATCTCGCTGCCAGGGAAAGCCAAATTGAGTGCATGCAAGCCATTATCAAGGGCGGAGCTGAACTCAATATCACCTCAACTCACGGTGATACCGCTGTGCACATTGCAGCTCAGGAGGGTCGTCTTGATAGCTTACGAATCCTGATCAAGGCGGGTGCAGATCTCAATGCCACAACAGAAGGCTGGACAGCCTTGCACCTGGCGGCAAACAATGGCCACAGTGGCTGCGTGGCGGCACTGATCAGTGGAGGGGCGCAAATCAATTCGACCGTTGAAGGCTGGGCTGCGCTGCATTTCGCCGCCCAAAGAGGCCATAGTGAGTGTGTACAGGCACTGATCAACGGCAATGCCGACCTTAATACCACTGCTGAAGGACAGACAGCACTGCACCTCGCCGCCAGCCATGGCCACAGCGAGTCTGTTCGAATCCTGACCCATGGCGCAGCGGATCTCAATATCACCACACCACAGGGCGAGACAGCACTGCACCTGGCCGCCAGCCATGGCCACAGCGAGCCTGTTCGAATCCTGATCCATGGCGCAGCGAATCCCAACGGTACCACAATGCAAGATGAGACAGCACTGCACCTGGCTGCCAGCCATGGGCACAGTGGTTGTGTGCAAACCCTGCTCAACGAAGGGTTGGTGCTCAGTGCCACTGCTAATGGTTGGACAGAACTCCATTTTGCTGCCCATGGAGGCCATAGTGAATGTATCCGGGTGCTGATTGCCAATGGTGCCGCGCCTGATGTTACCAATAATTACCGTAGAACTCCGTTGCACCTGGCTGCTCTGGCAGGCCACAGTGGGTGCATTGAGGTTCTGGTCAAGGCCGGGGCCGATATCGGCGCTAAATCGTACTTTGGCAGAGCTGCGCTGCATCTTGCTTCCCGGGAAGGCCACAGGGATTGCTTGCAAGCACTGATTGATGGTGGTGCGGATTGTGATGTCATCAGGGCTGACCTTGGTAAAACCGCATTGCATTTTGCCGTTCAGGAAGGTCACTGGTACTGTGTGCAAACGTTGATTGACCGCGGAGCTGATCCCAATATTACCACCGAGGCTGGGGAGACAGCATTGCACCTGGCCGCTTCAGGGAACTCCAGTGAGTGTGTGGAAATCCTGACGGAAGCCAAAGCCGATGTTAATTTAAGAACAGTTTATGGCAAGACAGCACTCCACCTGGCCACCATCAACGATCATGTTAAATGTGTGCGGGCCCTCATCAATGGTGGGGCAGATCCTGATGCCACGACTGGTAGGAGTGATCATCCCAAGGTAACGGTGGGCAATGACTATTCCCTGGATCATCTCAGGGACTACCATTGGACAGCAGTACACCTGGCTGCTCACTTTGGCCGTATCAAGCCTCTGAGGGTTCTTATTCAGAGAGGGGCAGATCTAAACGCCACCAGTACTGACGGTTGGACCGCATTGCACCTGGCTGCCAATAGTAACCATAAGGCGTGTGTGGAAGCCCTGGCTTGGGCATCTGCTGATCTTGATGTTACTACGAATCAGGGGAAAACAGCACTGGAACTGGCCGTCGAACAAGGCTTTAGGGATTGTCAGAAAGCTTTGGTCAGCGCCCGTGAATGCCACAAAAAAAAATGCCCTGTGCAATAAACCTGTCACTCAGCTCGTTGTCCGAGAATTTTCCTAAACCAGCTAAAATGCAGGGAATTTTCAGAATCCTCCGTGGGAATGCAGACTGTCCCTCTAATCTACTTTTCCCTGCTGCCTGGCATTAACCAATAAAATCGATTTATTCTCCTGCTGCAGTTCCCCGCACTCCCGAACAAGCCCCCGGATCCTCGCCTTACCAGAATCCCGCTCCAAGGCTTCAGCAGCCTGAATGATCTCTTCCGGGTGATAGCCACAAAAAATCCACTGAGAGTTATGGTAAGTTAGTACTATCGGGAAGCAGCAGAACAACCATTCACCGTCATTGCCAATCAATCCCTGCAAGATCCGGGTCTCAGCTTTGAGGCGACTGGGTTGCTGGCCTTTATGCTGACGTTGCCTGCCAACTGGAAATACAGCCTGGATTGGCTGATGCAGCAAAAGCAAAAAAAGCCGCGACAAACTCAAGCGGTTACTTGTTTATCTGAAAGGTTCGAGTAGCAATATCAAAAGTGATTGAAACTGGGCCTTTTTCTGTTTTAACGACATTTGATGCATCAATATTAAAGAAGTCCCGTACTTGATCATCAGCATTAGGCCCAGCTAAATAGGTAGTCCCCGGATTCTCTTGCACTGCTTCTTTCCAATCTTTAGCTCTACCGTCGCAACCTTGAACTTCCAAAGGACAATACCAATTCATCATTGCCCGCATCTCTGGATTTAATAAGTGGCACAGATCTGCGCCAGATATATGCCATACATCATAAAACTCACCATCATCAGGAACATGAACAAGAAATAAACAATTAATAAGACATACAGCTTGAACATTCCTATCCATTTCAATCAATGAGCGGTCATCAGTTCCCAACGTTTTAATTCCAGCATCATTATATTCATGAGAAGACTGAAATATAGAATATGCGCCTAATGGTTTAGCTTCAGGGCTATCGGTTTGTGGATTATCAAGACCAGGCGTTTTATGAGTATCAGCATTCACCTTTTGGGAAGTTCCCGGCAGATCCGACTCCGTTGACGGCTGGCCAGCACCAGTAACCGTCGAAAATAGAGGATAGATATAAGAAATCATAAGACACACTCCAATATTTATTATTTCGTTGTTTAGTGCCTGTCCGGCACAGGGTTTTCGCTTGATCGTATAGACAACAAAAAAACAAAAAAAATCCAGAGCCTTTACCAGCAGCTCAGATTTCCCGGAAATACCCAGAAAATAAGGGTTTCAGCCGGTTCAGCCAGCCATAACCAAAAAGCGTGCCACCAGAAGAAGATGACCGCCGGTTCACCGCTTTGCAGGGTATTAGCGCTTTCCCGCAGTAACTCGTTCCCACGGTCCTCCGTGGGAATGCATACCCCAAGCTGCCAGCCAGTAAATGCGCCAGGAATGCCTGCAAGCTCCCGTATGCATTCCCATGCAGGACCCACAGGGCCTAAAAGCATGGGATTGAGGTGCACGGGTATTAGCGCTTTCCTGCAGTAGGTATAAATATTTCTATATTTTTAGAAAAATAGTTGAAGCTGATTTTTCATTAACCTAATATACGCCCATCAACCAGCTACAGGCTGATGATCCCATGGGAGGAAGCGGTCACTGATCTTATCGACATAAAAGGATCAGGCAGGTCAGCAAGCGAATTTTTTCAAGTTTATATTACTATTTTTCTGGAATTATTGATATGAGCATGCAGCAACAGATAACTGATGTTATCGAGCCGGTCATCAAGCCGGCACTGGAATCCAGCCTGGGCGCTGATATGGCCCAGAGTCTGGTAGATACATTGGGTACTTTTATTTTTCTGGCCGGTGAGCTGACCATTCTGTTCCTGATTGTCAGCTTTATTATCGGCGTGATTCTGGAGTATATGCCAGCGGAAAAAATTCAGAAGATACTCGGTTCCAAAGGCGGCAAAGGTTATGTTTCCGCAGGCCTTCTGGGGGCGCTGACACCGTTCTGCAGCTGCTCTACCATTCCGATGCTGACCGGGCTGCTTAAAGCCCGGGCAGGGTTTGGGCCGACCATTACGTTCCTGTTCACCTCGCCACTGATGAACCCGATTATCATGGGGCTGTTGTTGGCAACCTTTGGTATGAAGGTAACGGTCATTTACTTCGCCATTGCGCTGACCTTTTCAGTAGCCGGTGGTTATATTCTGGAGAAAATGGGCTTTGAACGTTATGTTCGTAGAGATGTTGTCTATGGTGAAACGGCTGTAGCCAGTTGTTGTGGCAGCAAGCCTGCGCCCAAGACCAGCTGTTGCGATGCTACGCCTGCGTTAGACGTCCCATCTGTTGATAACAACAGCAGTTGCTGTGATAGCAAGCCAGCTCCGGCGATTTCTGCTTCTGGTTGCGCAACCGCCTGTGGCAACAGCAAGCCCAAAAGCGATGATCGCTGGGGCCGCATCTGGGGTGAAACCTGGAGCCAGTTCAAGAAGATCTTCCCGATCCTGATGCTGGGTGTGGGTATTGGTGCCTTTACTTATGGGTTCATTCCTGCGGACTTTATTGCCCAGTACGCTGGTCCGGACAACCCACTGGCGATTCCATTTGCAGCAATTATTGGTGTGCCTCTGTATATCCGGGCTGAAGCGGTAATCCCACTGGCTTCTGCCCTGGCGGCCAAAGGCATGGGAATGGGGGCTCTGATGGCGTTGATTATCGGCAGTGCCGGTGCCAGCCTGACGGAAGTGATTCTGCTGAAGAGCCTGTTCCGTAACCCGATGATTGTTGCCTTCCTGGTGGTGATTTTCACCATGGCGATCTCTGCGGGTCTGGTTATGACCTTTATCTGACACTTGTTGAATATTCCCCCCAGCTGCCGGTCTTTCCTGAGAATATCAAGATGAAGGCGACCGGTCTGGGGAGGCACACTTCATTACCTTAAAGCATGTCCTAAAAAAGGCAGGAGCATTGTCGAAGAAACTTTCTGACCGGATTTTTCAGAATTCACAGGGGATTTACCATGCCTTCTTTGCCTTCCAGGGATCAAGTGTGTCAGACGCTTCAAAACCTTGCTAATACAGGGGGCATTGATAAACCAGTCCGCCTGAGTGGCAGTCATCAACTGAAAACAGATAAGCCAAAAGTTAACTGGATGAGCCGAACGATCCAATCATTAACGCCTCAGAAAACAGTTTCCAGCCATGGTCAGCAGGAACAAAAAGCGGTTGATTTGATCGGGGAATATTCTAATAAATCATTGAGTGCAAGAGAAATCACTGTAGGACAAGCCTTGCTGTTACTTCAGTCGCCAGCATCAGATAAAGAATTTCTTGAATATGTGAATTCAGACCAGTTAAAGCTTGATACAGATATTGGTAAAATAATTTTCAACGATTATCTGGAACAAAAAATATCAAACGGATCTGAACATTCAGTTGGTGCTCTTGGCAAAGTCAATCGCTTGATTGAAGAAATCCCTGACTCCTCTGAAGCCGCGAGAACTCTGGCTGACCAGTGGTTGATAAGCCAGAAAATGAAACTTTTGGACAATACCCCTGCGTGTGAAAAAGTTGTGCAGGAAGTTCTGAGCACACCAGATTCCAGTATGGGCAAGCCTTCATTTGACGACCAAGAGTACTTTCAGCATATGAGACAGGTTTTACCTGACTATTTGCAAAGGGTAGAAATGGTGGCAAATCTACCAGCTTCGGAGCTGGAAACATTGAAAAAGACAATGGATGAAAAAGGGGTGCCACCGTTAGATCCACTCTACCAGAGTACGTTGGCCCATATTGCTTCAGCATCAGGGCAAAATCCTGACGTTGCTATCAAAACAACCATAGAAAGTTACCATAATTATCTGACTCTCATCGAAAATGAGAAACAAGCAGTAAGCCAGTCATTAGAAGAAGACCGGCTTGAACTCAAAAAGTTTGAAGAAGAAAAAGCGACAATGAGTAATGAGGACATACAGGAGTCTTTATGGGTAGGTCATACTGGCATTCGTATTGCCAGTAATGAAAATAGATTGCAAGTACTCAGTGAATGGAGTGATTTTTTGAAAGCAGAACTGAAACGCTTAAACTCAGAATAGCTTGGTGAAACGGCTGCAGCCAGTTGTTGTGGCAGCAAGCCTGCGCCCAAGACCAGCTGTTGCGATGCTACGCCTGCGTTAGACGTCCCATCTGTTGATAACAACAGCAGTTGCTGTGATAGCAAGCCAGCTCCGGCGATTTCTGCTTCTGCTTCTGCTTCTGCTTCTGGTTGCGCAACCGCCTGTGGCGACAGCAAGCCCAAAAGTGATGATCGCTGGGGCCGCATCTGGGGTGAAACCTGGAGCCAGTTCAAGAAGATCTTCCCGATCCTGATGCTGGGTGTGGGTATTGGTGCCTTTATTTATGGGTTCATTCCTGCGGACTTTATTGCCCAGTATGCCGGCCCGGACAACCCACTGGCGATTCCATTTGCAGCAATTATTGGTGTGCCCCTGTATATCCGGGCTGAAGCGGTAATCCCACTGGCTTCTGCCCTGGCGGCCAAAGGCATGGGAATGGGGGCTCTGATGGCGTTGATTATCGGCAGTGCCGGTGCCAGCCTGACGGAAGTGATTCTGCTGAAGAGCCTGTTCCGTAACCCGATGATTGTTGCCTTCCTGGTGGTGATTTTCACCATGGCGATCTCTGCGGGTCTGGTGATGAGCTTTGTCTGATCCTTTGCATCACGGGCTTGTCCCGTGGATGCGGTTGTTATGGTTGCCTTACTCGAAGCTATCTGCCCAGGAAGTGTCGGTCATGCGAGGGTCGTCGATCCGCTGGCCGAAGCAATTGTAGTGATTTTCCTTGACCTGTTTGAAGACAAAAGGCTCGAACAGCATTCGGTAGACTTTTGTTTTAGTGCCGGTCGCATTTTGCCGGAACATGCTTTCGATGAACTGTTCCTGTTCAAGTTTTTTCAGGCATTCACTGACTCGATGCTGACTCGATGCCGGGTTATGCCAACCATATCACCAAGGATTTTCTGACTGGGCCAGCATTCCCCGTCACTGTTGGCAAAGGTGGCCAAAACAATCAGCAGCAGCCGTTGAGTAGGCAGTAGGTTTGCCATCTCATCGGTATGTATTTTCACTCTCAACAATCTCATCACTCCGATTGTGTACGCGAACGAAATCATGGCTATACTACTCCCTGAGCTGTTACTCAGCGAGTGATAGCTCATTGATCAGAGAGAAGCCCGACGAGGAGTTGCTGCTCCGCTTGAGTCGGGTTTTTTCTTGCGTGTCAGAAACATAGACTCTGTTAAAAAATAGGCAAGAAAAAAGGGGTCGTGGACACGATAGGGCTGTTCGATATGAACCGGGGAATTGATCGAGATCTCGACACAAACAAGATAAAGAACAGTATCAAAGAACAAGTTGCGCAATGCGGCCTGTGTGGGTGAACATAACACGATTATTTATTCGCTGATCTATTTGCTGATCTATTTGCTGATCTACTGCACAAGCACGGCTGACTCTTTAAGAGTCAGCCAATTAAAGCCATGGGGTAGTGTGAGTATTCAGTTTATCCATCACCAAAGGGAGGTTTCTGCCTCAGGGTAATCACTATGGGCTGATGATTGATTAGCCAAGAATCGACAATGTTGCCTGCAAAATAATCAGGTTGACAATATCAATAAAGAAGGCGCCGACAATCGGCACAACCATAAAACCCTGGGGTGAAGGGCCGAAGCGGTTAACCACTGAACCCATATTCATGACCGCTGTAGGTGTTGCCCCCAGACCAAAGCCACAGTGACCACTGGCAATAACGGCCGCATCATAGTCTTTCCCCATTACCCTGAAGGTCACCACATAAGCAAAGATGGCCAGCATGGCGGACTGTGCCAGCAATATGATCAGGATCGGGATGGCCAAATCAAGAATATTCCAGAGTTTCAGGCTCATCAGGGCCATGGCCAGAAACAGTGCCAGTGAAACCGTGCCCAGAACATCGACGGTTTCAATATCCAGCTTCTTCACCCTGGTGACTTCCAGCGTGTTGGTGATCATAACGCCGATAAACAGGGCATAGACAAAATCCGGAATCATCAGCCATTTGACCTCGAAGCTGTTGACCCAGATTTCCAGGTACTTGGCACCGGTCACACAGATCAGAATCATGAACAGTGATTCAATCATCTTTTTTGAGGTGACCTTGTCTTCTTCATTTTCGTTGTAGGTCACCAGTTCCGGAAACTGATCATGGGTTCTATTGGTGTTACCGTATCTGGATTTCAGTCCAAATTTGTCCACCAGGCGCTGTGCCACCGGGCTGCCAATAATACCGCCCATAATCAGGCCAAAGGTTGCTGAAGCCATGGCAATCTCAAGCACATTGTTCATGCCGTACACGGTCTGGAAGGTCTGGGACCAGGCAGCACCAGTGCCGTGACCACCGGAAAGGGTGATTGATCCGGCAATTAATCCCATCAGCGGGTCAAGCCCCAGCAGGGTGGCCAGTGACATCCCCAGGCCATTTTGCAGCACGATGTACAGGGACGCCACGGCAAGGAAGATCAGCACCTTGACCCCACCTTTAATAAGCTGGGTATAGCTGGCAGCCAGGCCCACCGTGGCAAAGAACATCAACATAAAGGTGTTCTGCAGGGGCAGGTTGAACTCAATATCGATGCCATTGAAGTGAAGCCCGGCAATAACGGCGGCAATGATCAGTCCACCAACAATGGGCTCAGGAATATTGAATTTCTTCAATATCGGAATGCGGGCGTTGATAAAATGCCCCAGGAACAGCACAAAAATGGCAATGAGAAACGACTCAAGTGCGCCAACAGTCAGTAGTTGATTCATAAACCCTCAAAATAAAAGTGATCAGATACAGGCAAAGTGACCATCCAGTTTGCTGTAACCCAGTCCGGTTTCTTTTATTACTGCTATCCGGGTGGGAATCCGTTCCTTCAATGACTCAATATGGGAGATGATACCAACCATCTTCCCACTGGCATTCAGGCTATCCAACGCGCTGAGTGCAATTTCCAGCGTTTCCTGATCCAGTGTACCAAACCCTTCATCCAGAAACAGTGAATCAATACGAGTTTTGTGACTGACCAGGTCTGAAAGCCCCAGGGCCAGTGCCAGGCTGACCAGAAAGCTTTCACCGCCGGACAGGGTTTTGATATCCCTTGCGCAGTCACCCTGCCAGGTATCCAGCACTTCAAGACTGAGTTCATCATTACGCTTTCGGTTGAGCAGATAGCGGGCATGGAGCCGTTCCAGCTGTCGGTTGGCCAGAAGTATCAGATGATCCAGAGTCAGGCCCTGGGCAAATTTGCGGAACTTGTCACCTTTACTGGAGCCAATCAAGCCACTGAGTTGCGCCCAAACCAGATATCGGTGCTCTTGCGTGGCGATATCTTTGAACAGGCTGGCCTGGCCAAGACGTTTTTCGTCATCGTCTTTCAGCGCCTGAGTGATTTCGCCCTGCCGTTGATTGATTAAACGAGTACGATTGTCCAATTCGGTCAGTTTTTCAATCACTTCATCCAGTGGCAGTGTAGTCGCTGGCTGTGCGATATGTGCTTGCAGATTGGCGTCAGCCGAGGCCAGCTTGCCTTTTGCCTCATGCAGCTGTTGCTCAATACCTTGTTTCAGTTCTGCCAGTGCCTTTCGCTCTTCTTTATCCAGCAGAGCCTTCTGGAAATGTTCACTGTCCCGGAATGGACTGTCATTTAATAACGTCTGCCAGGTTTTTTCGGCCATCTTCAGACCTTCGCTCAATGTTTCCTGTTCAATGGTCTGCTGGCGAAGGATTCCGGTCAGTTGACCCAGCTGTTCATCAATCGCTTGCAACTGGTTCTGGCTTTGTTGATGGCTTGCCTTTGCTTCAACAACCAGTGACTTTAGTCGCTGTCGCTCCTTACTGACGATTTTCTGGCCAAACAGTTCGTGGCGTTTCTGTTGTTGCTGCTGTCTCCGGGCGTTGGTGTCAGCCAATAGTGCCTGATGTTCCCGGATGAGTTCGTCCGCTTTTTGCCGGTTTTGATGCTGATAACCCAGCTGCTGGGTAACGGCCCGGATGTTCTCATTCAGCACTTTCTGTTCAGCCGTGATGTTCTGCCATTGTTGCCAGTTTTTTTCCTGTTGACTCAACCATGTTGACTGCTCTGACAGGATAGGCATCTCCAGATGCAGCGCCGTCTGAATTCTCTGCCGGATTCTGTCTTCCAGAGCCTGGTTGGCGTGTTGGCTTTGCTCAAGCTGTTGGCGCTTTTCGGACAGCTGCCGGTCAATCTGGCTTTGCTGATGCTGGTTAACATCCCGTTGATGGGTGTGTTGGGTCATGTCGTTATTCAGCTGATCCAGCTGCTGCTGCTCAAGTTGAATTTGGCGATTAAGCTGACTCAGTGCATCAAGCTGCTTTTTCCGGATCTCCCCACTGTCGATAAACCGTTGAAAGTGGTTTTGATAAGCTTCAGTGTTATTGACCGGTAGTGAAAGCGACAGTGTATTGCTGGTGGCGGACCAGTCGGATGTGGCCTGGTCAATCTGGTGCTGCAGTTTGTTGATGGTCTGTTCCGACGATTCCAGCTGTACCTGCAGGCGCGCAGTCTCTTTGCCCAGCTTCTCTCCCTGAATTTGCAGCTGCTCCAGTTCCCGCTGCCTGGCTTTTAAGCGTTGTTCAGTAACTGAAATATTCAGTTGCTGATAATGTTCAATCGCCGGGTGCTCTGTAGCACCGCACAGCGGGCATGCCTCTCCTGCCTGCAGTTTGTCGCGATAGTCCTGCAGGCTGGTGATCTGCCGCTCCTGAGTTAACAACTGTTCCAGATCCTGACAGTGCTGCCTGGCATTGCGGTACTCTGCCCTGCATCCCTCAATTTTGCCGGTGTACTGCGCTACCGATTGCTGCAGGTGGCGATGGAGACTCTGTTCTTTCTGTAAATCACCGGTGCAACTGATCAATTGCTGGTTGAGGTTGTTCAGATGCAGCCATATTGGGTACTGGTCATTCCACTGTTGATGATCTGCCTGAAGCTGTTCTTCTTCTTGGCCATTTAGCAGGGTTACTTTGTGCTCAAACCGTGTTTTACTCTGGCTGGTGCGTTGTGCCAGGGTGCTGGCCAGAGACTGAATATGGGCTTCCAGTTTTCGCTGTTGTGCGCCCAGGTTCTGGCGTTCCTGCTCTGACTGATGAATGGCTTGAACAAACTGTTGTTCACCCTGGCTGGCTTCCTGACGTTGCACAAACAGGGTTTGTAATACCGGCAGCTGTTCGCCCAGCGTTTGCTGGTGCGCATTCTGTTCCAGGTAACGGTCTACCACCTGGAGCTGACCCGTCAGTTGTTCCCGGGACTGCTGGTCATCAGCAATGCTTTTGTTCAGTATGTCCCGCTCCTTTTCAGCCGCCTGCAATTTGCCGTTGATGGCCTGCTGTTCATTGGTCAGCCTTTGCAGTTCAGCGTCCAGAGGGATGACCTGCTCGACCAGCAGGGATTCGGTTTGCTCCTGTTCCTGCTGGCCGTTTTCCCAGGCGCTCAGCAGAATCTGATTCTGCTTCCGGAGGCTTTCCACCTTTTCGGTGGTGACCTGCTTTTCCTGTTGATGTTCGGCCAGTGTTTTTTGTATCTGCTGATGCTTTTGTTTCAGTTCACTCAATCGTTCCCAGTCTGGCAGAAGCTCCAGGGCGGGCAGGGCCTGCTCCAGACGGTTTAATGGCTCGCTGTGTTCTGCTTGTCGTTGAATGGCATTGTCCAATGACTCCCGGGCTTTATGCTGTTCCCGTTCTCTGCTGGCCAGCTCTTCCAGCCAACGCTTCTGCCGGGTCAGGGCGAGGCGTTCATTGCCGGTTTCCTCCTGTTGTCCGGCAAGCTGATGCTGTTCTGCTCTCAGTTCTGCCAGTCGATCGTCGTTCAGCAGGGCAATACCACCGGCCCTGGCTTTTAACAGGTCGAGTTGCTGCTCTTCGCTGCGCATGCGCTCAAAGGTTCGGCGGGAGACTTCTCCGTAAATTTCGGTACCGGTCAGTTCTTCCAGCAGCTCTGCCCGGTCATTGGCGCTGGCCTCCAGAAAAGCGGCAAAACCACCCTGGGCCAGCATCATGGATTTGGTGAAACGTCCGAAGTCCAGGCCGGTCAGCTCATTGACCTTTTTCAATTTATCGTTGATACGGGTGGTAATAATCCTACCGTCACTGCGGGCCAGCTCAACCTGCGGTGCCTGCAACTTGCCATCGGTTTTGCCCCTGGCCCGGCGTTGTGACCAGAAGGCCCGGTAGGCTTTACCTTTGACTTCAAACTCAACTTCTGCCAAAGATTCAGCGGTATGCCGGGTCATCAGCTCGTTATCGGAGGCGGAGATCGTGGTCAGGCGGGGTGTCTGGTGGTACAGGGCAAGGCAGATGGCATCCAGTAGCGTAGTTTTGCCAGCACCGGTCGGGCCGGTAATGGCAAACAGGCCATTGTTGGCAAAAGGTTCGCTCTGGAAGTCTATTTTCCACTCGCCCCTCAGGGAGTTAATATTTTTCAGGCGCAGGCTGAGAATTTTCATCAGGCGTTGTCCTTCTGGCCATGGTGCGCCAGCATGGGATGCTCTTTATCGGCTGCAAACACGTCTTCGAGTATTTCCTGAAACGCACCGGTCAGCTGCTGTAATTGTTCATCGGTAAGCTCTTCCTGCTGAAGCCGTTGCTGAAAAACATCTTCAACATTCAACTCGGCCAGACTCTCCTGGTCGGCAACGGTTAAGGATGCCGCTGCCTTTTCCCGCTTTCTTCTGACCCTCAGCAGCTCAAATGAGGACAGCTCCTCCCTGGCAAGCACCAGCTGCTCGACCCGGCTTTGCAGGTCATGGAGGTAAGCATCCGTGGTGATTTCAATCTCCAGCCATGGGTTGAGCGTCGCCTGCTGCTGATCATTCTCATTGGCTGGCTCATCGGCTGGCTCAATGGCCCGTTCACTGGCAAGAGCGGCCAGCTGCTGGTCAATGCTGTCCAGGGAGCCCCTGAGGCTGATCAGAGGCCTGAACACAGGAACCATAACGGACTCAATTTTATTCAGATCATTTCCCTTGAAGTCCACAATAATGACTTGCTTATCGGACCCGGCTTCATCAAAACTCAGGGGGATTGGTGAACCTGAGTAGCGGATATGTTCCTGCTTCGCCACCACCTGTGGCCGGTGCAGGTGGCCGAGGGCAATGTAGTGGGCTTCAGGGAATGCGGCTACCGGGAATGCTGACAGAGTCCCGATATAAATCTCACGCACGGATTCGCTCAGTTGTCCGCCAACTGTCGTTAAATGACCGGTGGCAATAATGGGCAGACGTTCCCCTGCCAGCTTTTCAGCTTCTGTGTAAATGGTCTGATAGTGGGCAGCAATCGCCTGTTGCAATGCCTGTTGTTTACCCTCACCGGTCTCTCCCGCCTGACTTTCCAGAACATCCCTTGGACGGACAAAAGGAATGGCGCAGATGACTGCACCGGGATCACCCTGACCATTGTTCAACACCAGAACCTGTTCCCGGGCGTCTTTACTGACGCCACCCACCACAAAGGTATTCAGGCAGGCCAGCAGCTCTTTCGACTCATTCAGTGTCGCTACTGAGTCGTGGTTGCCACCAATCACGATAAGCTGTTGGCAGTGGGTATTGCGCAGGCTGACAATAAAACGGCTGTACAGTCCCCTGGCATAGCTCGGTGGTGTGCCGGTATCAAAGATATCACCGGCAATAATCAGGGCATCAATGCGCTGCTCTTGCACCAGCTCGATCAGCCAGTCCAGAAAGGCCTGGTGTTCTGCTTCCCGGCTTTTGCCCATAAAGTGCTGGCCAAGGTGCCAGTCAGATGTGTGAAGAATGCGCATAATGTTCACCGGCTGCGACGACAAAAGCCATTTCTACCAGATATTCCGGGTCTGCCAGTTCGGCTTTTACACATGCCCTGCTTGGCGCACATCCTTCAGGGAACCATGCGTCCCAGACTTCATTCAATGCTGGCAAATTGGCAAAGTCAGTAAGATAGATGGTTACGGACAATATGCGTGACCGGTCGCTGTCAATTTTTTTCAGGGCCTGCTCGGCCTGATTAAAAATTTGATTGACCTGCCCTGTTATAGCTTCAGTGGTGTCCGTGTCGGCAACTTCAACAAAATGAGCGATACCATTGAAGACCGTAATATCTGACCAGCGTTTACAAGGATTAATACGGTGAATTTTCACGACTTATTGCCTTTTCAGAAACTGAACCCGGTAGAATAAAGAGCTGCTTAGCCAGCAGGGACTCTGCAGATGAAGGGATTATAGAGTGAGAACCGGGTTTTAAGAATGGCTCTATGACAGGCACAGTGACTCATATCAATGGTGGGTGGCAGTTTTGACCTCCTGCCGGTATCGCTGTAGCTCTTCGAGCAGCCATTCACGGGACTGTTGCTCTTTTGTTCCGGGGCACTTTATCCAGTAGGGTTCTCCGGAGAGGGTACTCTTACTGGCACTGAATTCGATAAATTCTTCTGCACTGTTAATCCGCTTACTGAAGTACCGGTACTTCTTGGTCATATGCTCCACTGCCTCAGATGCGGGGTGACTACTGTCGTTTCTGATAAAGCTGCACCCGGAAGCCGAGACATAGGCGATAAGATGGTCAATTTCGCTGGAGACTGAATCGGCAGAAACGGAGTTTATGCTGTTAAAGGAGACAAGTAGCGCAAAAAGGAGGCTGATAATTTTCATTGAGCAGTGACTGTTAAAAATGATGAAAACTAACCGGAAAATGAAGGTACCGGTTATTGAGGTGTGTCAGGTTGGTTTAATTGATCCCAGACAGGGTTTCCCCAAAGGGGTACGGTGGTCATGGAATGTTTTGCACTGCCGGCAGTCTCTTTTGTTGAGTAGCTCAGATAGATCAGTGTTTTGTTTTTCTCATTCCAGATACGCCGTATTTTCAGGTGTTTCCAGAGGATGCTTTTCGATGTCTTAAACACCACTTCGCCACTTTTGGACATATTGATGTTGTTGATCATGTCCAGCGTAATCGGACCTGTCTGTCGGCAGGAAATGCCCATATCGGAGGGATCAGAGAGATCAAGATTCCCCTTTACGTGTGAGATATGGCAGGTGACACCGGTGACCACCGGATCGCTGAAGGTCTCGATCTTGATATCCTTGGTGGTGAAAAGCCCCAGGCTGACATCGCCTACCTCATTGTCTGAGCAGCCGGTGAGCAGAAGCGGTGTGATCAATAAGGTGAAGGCTAATGTACGCATGATGTTAACCGTCAGGTAGCGGGCTCAGCCTGGGAGGCTGAGCATTTGCAGATGCCAATCAGTAAAGAACGCGGCAGCGGATGGTGCCTTCAATCTCTCTTATCTTCTGCATGGCCATATCACTGTGTTCAGCATCAACATCGATCACCACATAACCCACGGACTCATTGGTCTGCAGGTACTGACCGCTGATGTTGATACGGTTTTCAGACAGTATCTGGTTAATCTGGCCCAGAATACCGGGAATATTCTGGTGGATATGAAGCAGGCGGTGCTTACCGGGGTGAGCAGGCAGGGCGACTTCCGGGAAGTTTACAGACGACAGGGTTGTACCGATATCGCTGTACATAACGAACTTCTCAGCAACCTCCCGGCCAATATTTTCCTGTGCTTCCTGGGTACTGCCACCAATATGGGGCGTCAGGATGACATTATTCATGCCACGCAGGGGGCTGATGAATTCATCATCGTTACCCCGAGGTTCTTCCGGGAATACGTCAACGGCTGCACCGAGCAGCTTGCCGTTCTTCAGGTACTCAGCCAGTGCTTCAATAACCACCACAGAGCCCCGGGAAGCATTGATCAGAATGCTGTTGTCCTTCATGGCGGCAAACTGTGCTTCACCGAACATCCACTGGGTATCACGGGTTTCCGGTACATGCAGACTGACAATGTCACACATGCCCAGCAGGGTATTCAGATCATTGATCTGGGTAGCATTGCCCATGGAAAGCCGGGTCACGACATCGTAGAAATAGACTTCCATGCCCAGGGATTCTGCCATGATGCTGAGCTGGCTGCCGATATTGCCATAACCAATAATACCCAGCTTTTTACCGCGAATTTCACGGGAATTCCCTGCTGTTTTCTGCCAGCCCCCCTGATGTGCAAGCGCATTTTTCTCGGGAATTCCACGCAGCAGGAGAATCGCTTCAGCCAGAACCAGCTCAGCCACTGAGCGGGTGTTGGAATAGGGCGCGTTGAAAACAGGAATCCCCCGCCGTGTAGCCGCAGACAGTTCCACCTGATTGGTGCCAATGCAGAAACAGCCAACCGCACAGAGCTTTTTTGCCGCCGCAAAAATTTCATCGGTCAGTTGTGTCCGGGAGCGGATGCCCACAAAACGTGCATCAGCAATACGTTCCTTGAGCTCTTCCGGCAGCAGGGACGTGGTGACATAGTCGATATTGGTATAGCCCGACGCTTTCAGAATATCGACAGCAGACGGGTGGACACCTTCTAACAGGAGAAAACGAATCTTGCTCTTATCCAGGGATATTTCAGGCATGTCAGTCTCTTAATGGGTTAGCTCATGGCTGTTATTTATTTGTTAATCGTTTTCATGTCGCACTTTTAATGTCGCACTTTTCATGTCGCACCACAGGGTCAGTCCCGGCTGCGTCAGGCGGCACATCATAGCATAGGCTGTGTGCGAAGGTACTTGCTAAAAGGCGGTGAACGGGTAATTACCGACAGTGCAGTCGGCTACAGACAGTAAACCGACTGGATGTATCGGCGTGCAAGCTGTATCACGGGGCGGTCACCATGCTGTCCTAACGACAGTGTTTAAATACCCATGCTGGAGAGGGTGATCATTAGTTGCCGGATGGCTTGTGTCAGGGCCGGGTGGTCTTCACTGAAGCGAATGGCCTCCTGCTCCAGCTGATCGTTGTAGCCCTGAATGGGAATATCGCCTTCTGCCTGGGCAACGGCAATTTTAATCTCTTCAGTTATCTGCCTTAAGGCGCCTGCTGTACATTCATCGACGGGTGAGTCTTCCAGAATATCATGAAGGCTCTGGATATTGAGTTGCAGCTCTTCTGACATACGATGCTCCTTCCACTGTGCGGCCAGTGTTAATAATAGTACTACAGTATCTTGAAAGTGAGATGCTTTAACTGTGACTTTAGCCGTGGGACAATAGCTGCCCCAAGGGATGATAGGCTTGAAAATAATCACCCCGGCAAGGTTTCCGGTTCAGTAGAATTGAATAATAAAGATCCGATGATGATGATGGCGTGTATTGTATGCTCTATTTTTTATCACCGGAGTTAATAAGGGATGCACTATGAAGTACAGGCACCACTGGATCAGTGGCGATCGCATTGACCTTCCTGCTGGCAAGGTGGTTTGTGTCGGGCGGAATTATGCGGCACACGTTCAGGAACTGAATAATCCCCTGCCTGATGATCCGGTCCTGTTTATTAAACCCGGTACCGCCATGGTTAACCTTGAGCAGCCAGTGCAATTACCCCGTAATCGTGGGGTCGTTCATCATGAGACAGAAGTGAGCCTGCTGATCAGGGAGCCGCTGACCAATGCCAGTGAACATGAGGCCAACCGGGCTATCATGGCTATTGGCCTTGGGCTGGATTTGACGCTCCGGGATCTGCAAAATCGGCAAAAGTCAAAAGGGCTGCCCTGGGAAGTCGCCAAGGCCTTTGATAACAGCTGCCCACTCTCTGGTTTTGTGGCCGTTGAACATATCAGGGACCCCGCCAATCTTGAGTTTTCTCTGACGGTCAATGGAGAGCCGAGACAGAAAGGGACAACGGCACATATGTTGACCTCCATTCCCGGGCTTTTGAGCCATATCAGCAGGCATTTCACATTACTCCCGGGAGATATCGTGCTGACCGGGACTCCGGAAGGTGTCGGTCCTCTGCAACCGGGTGATACTTTAGAGCTTTCCATGAACGGGACTTTTACGACCCGGACGCGGTGTATCTGAAGGTACGTCTTACGGGATATTCCCGGGTTAGTAGCGGCTTTTGTTATAGTCCCGGGAACCATTTCAGATTAGGGCGGCTCCTGATCCTCTGCTAGATGTTCCTGATCCGCTGGGTTCGTCCACCCCGATCAATGGCAACAAACACCATCGTCGTTTCCGTCAATTTCTCCCAGCCATGGTGGTTTTCTATCCAACCTTCAACGACAACCTTAATCGATGTTTTGCCGATTTCTGTCACCCGGGTAAAGAACCCGATCAGGTCGCCGGTCTGAACGGGCCGGAGAAAGCTCATACTGCCAATACTGACCGTCACGACTCTGGCCCCATTGGAGGCTTTACGGGCGCTGACCTCCCCTGCCTGATCCAGATGCATGGCCACCCAGCCGGCAAATACATCACCACTGCTGTTGACGGAACGATGATCCGCCAGAACCTTCAATGTCATTTCCCCTTGAGGAGTAGGGACACTGTCAAGATTTTCATTTCTGGGACTCATGGAAGACTCCAAACTATTTTTATTGTTTTGTCCGGTTCGTTTGATACTGTAAGTATTCTATCGTTTTTACGATCTAATTCATATTAAAAGTATTTTTGGTTTCCTGATTACCACCGACCCTACGTCGTGAGCCAACTGCTATAATAAACGTCGATAGTCATGTGTTTTGGAGGTAAAACTGATGTGTAAAAACACCATTCAGTTCCAAAAAGGCCTTGGCATTATGCAATTTCTGGCTAATTACGGCAGTGAAGAGCAGTGTGAGAACGCGCTGTCCTCTTGGCGCTGGCCAGATGGCTTCCAATGCCCGAAGTGTGGCTCCCGCAGTTTCTGCAAGCTTCACCGGAAAGCTGAATTCCAGTGCAATTGCTGCCGTTGCCAAACCTCGCTTACCAGTAACACTATCTTTGACTCAACAAAGCTGCCTCTAGCTACCTGGTTTCTGGGTATCTATCTCGTCACCCAGAATAAAGCGGGGATTTCTTGCCTGACGCTTCATCGACAACTTGGCATTTCCTACAATGCCGCATTGCGCATGAAACACAAACTCATGCAGGTCATGATGGAAAGAGATAACAGCTGGCAGTTGAGTGGTTTTGTTCAGATTGATGACGCCTATTGGGGCGGAGAGCGCCACGGAGGCCGCCGGGGCAGAGGCTCAGAGAACAAAGCCCCCTTCGTGGCCGCAGTTCAGACAGATGCTGATAACCACCCTATCTACATGAAGTTCAATGCCGTTGATAACTTCCGGCGAAAAACCATTCAGGAGTGGGCAGAACATGCCCTGAAAAAGGGTGTCCGGGCCGTCAGCGATGGCTTGTCCTGTTTCCGGGGTATTGAAGATGCCGGATGCCAGCACACAGCCATCATTACCGGTGGTGGGCATGCATCCATGGAGAATGAGTTGTTCACCTGGGTAAATACCATGCTGGGAAACGTGAAAACAGCGATTACCGGTACTTACCATAAGCTCGACCCCAAGCATCTGGGCCGTTATCTATCAGAGTTCAACTATCGGTTTAACCGGCGTTTTGATATGCCTTCAATGATCTCAAGGCTAGGTCGGGCTGCAGTCAATACAGCACCGATGCCGGATCGACTTCTCAAACTGCCAGACGTCCAGTGGAAACCGGGTTAGCCATCAACCGATAATTGAAAGTCAGTTGACGTATTAATATCATTATTTCGAATGATGATGTGGGTCTTTGCTTGTTCGGAGCGGTTATGAAACCGAATTTAGTTGATAATCTGGAGAACAAGCCGTCATGATGCCTGCTCCACCGGTAATACTGGAGAGGTTCTATTATTTCTTTACCGGGTTATAGACATAAAGAATGAAAAGCTGCACGTATATTCTTAAATTATCTTTCCCTGTGTCATGACGTACGATCAGTGGTAATCAGGTTTGGTTTTGCCTTACATTGGTTTGTAATAATTAATCAAAATAGTTTTATTAAGTTCGAATTTATATAAAACTATTCAGTAAATATTATTCTGTGGCCAGTATAAGTTTCAAAGGTAGTCTTGGGAGGCTGCAATGAAAATAGCAGGGCGTGATACTGGTATTCCATCACATGATGACGGTTATGACGGTTATGGCGGTGAGGGGGACAGTAAAAATTTGAAAGAGACAACATTTGCCGGTATTCCCGTATCAAAAAATTGCAAAGTCGTTAACAATCATTCTGAGGTAGAAAGACTAAATGATTACCATGGAAAAAAATCACCTGAAAATATAAACGAGTGGCGTATTTCGATCGCTTCTGATGATTCAGGCTATATGTCCGATCTTGAAGAAGGTGATGGATGTTTACAGGAAAATAGCAGGCAAAAGTTAGTGAAGGAGGGAGTTTCTGTCCGGGAATGTATTGAATCATTTGAAGAAAAGACTGGCCTCGACAAAAGAGAAGAATTGAAAAGTGCACCCGGTTATGAAAGTGATTATAAAGTTTCAGTTACCAGGTTGGTTGATCAGTTTGAAAAACAAAATTTTATCCCATTTACCCCTTTTGATAGAAAAGCAGTGGTACGAACGGCTATTCGAAAAAAGAAAAATCGAGAAGTTGATTTATCCGCAATACATTCCAGACAAACCCAATCAGCCCTTGAAACAATAAATCCAGAGAAAAAAATTCAACATCAGTTAGCGCAAATATTCTCATTCAGAGCTGTTCTGAGCGGTCGGGCAACAAGATTCCATGACGTGGAGCCATATCAAAATGGTGCGCTTGACCCCGTGTTCGTCATGAGGGCTATTACGGACATACAGTCCTTTGTCAGGCTGTCTGATCCTTACAATTTGATCAGAGACGCGAATATGGATCTGGAGCAGGTTCCAGATGTGATGAGACTGGTTCTTGGGGAGGCTGGCTTTAAAACGCTGAGAGGAGAGACCCGGCGAGATGCTGTCTGGCCTGCGATTGCGGAAAACTTCTGGAAATTCCTTGATGAGTGTAACTCGCTGGAAAGCATGGCAAAAAGGAAACCTGGTTTTCAGAAGTGTGAGCATTATTTTCCATTAGCGTTTACCAAGGCTATTGCTAAATTCAATTTGGCATTTGGGCTTACTGAAAAAGGGGTGCAACGATATTACCTTAACAGCACCCTTACGGCAGAGGAAAAAGGTGCAGTCCTTGAGCTTCTCAATATGGCTGGTCATTTACAGAATAAGTTTTCAGAGTTTTATTATCATTATGAGCAACTTCCTGAAGGCTCTGTTAAGACCGTTTTGAAAACCGTGCTTGGTGATGTTCTGGCTGATGATGGCGCTATTAAAAGCAGGAAAATAGCAGAAATATATAAAGGGATTTTGAAACTATTAACAATTGCCGATCCCTCCTTTACTCCTGATGCTGAAGGATTATCACCTGTTAGCCCAAGTCAGGATCAGGGAAGTTTGGGTTTTTCAGTAAAATTGGCATTTGAAAAGCTGCGCTCAGGTCTGCAGGAAAAAGATCCGCTGATATTTTATCGACAGTTGGTTCGTCAGATTGTGAATTATCGTAAAGAGAAAGAAGGATTTCCCGGAGTCAGGGAAGTCAGGGAAAAAGTAGCCTTACCTGTGGATACAATAGTAACGTCCGACGCTCAGTGTGAGAAGCTGAGAAAATTCTATGAAAAGGTGATGATGGACTTGTATGACCAGATAGATTCAATTCTGGACACTATTTCCGATGATGAGCTTAAAATAATCTATAAAACAACCTTTGACTGTATCTGGCAGGAAATTGAGCCTGATTTGTCACAACCGGTAATATCAAAAGACAATGGTTGTTTTTTTGGATTTAAGACAAAAAAGCAAAGGCTCAAAGACGAGCGACAAAAAATACAGGAAGTGGCTAAAACAGAGTTTTCTCTGGTTGCATCCCCCATGGCGGTTAAAATTGCCAGTATGCAACTCAGGAAGCAAAACCAATCCAGATAAATAAGGGTATGGGCCGTTAGCATGTGCAGAGTGATCTTTGGGTGTCGATACGCCCCAACCGGAGGACGTATCTACACCGGGGACTGTTACATAACTATTGCTCAAAATAATCCTGAACCATCCGATCCAGTAACCTGACACCAAAGGCAGTAGCGCCTTTTGGTTTGGTTGGAAATGCTTCTTCTGTCCAAGCGGTACCGGCAATATCCATATGGACCCATGGCGTATCATTCTCAATAAAATTATGCAGAAACTGTGCTGCAACACCTGAGCCACCCAGCCTTGGCTTATTGCCATTATTGCGCATATCGGCAATATCACTGCTTGTATGTTTAACCTGTCTCTGATTACTTGTATAAGTACAGAGACGGGGTGAGGGGCATCGACTGCTTACTTGTATGTTTAACCTGTCTCTGATTACTTGTATAAGTACAGAGACGGGGTGAGGGGCATCGACTGCTTACTGCCTTCAGGACAGACTGACTGAGAAGTCCCCACCCACAAGCATGAGCGACGATTAGGAGCGTTACTGCCCTGCAGCAGACAATTTTCGCAAGCTAACGCCAGCCTGTGGTCACCCCATCCGCATAAAGATTACATCAGGGACTGTACTATGGAAATGGTAACTAACTTCGTTGGTGTGGATGTGGCTTCTCGATGGTTAGACATTTGTCTGCACAATGGTTCTGTTGAACGCATTGACAACTCACTCACCGCAATTACAGAGTGGGTCGCTTCTTTGCCTCGGGCAACAGCTATTGCCATGGAAGCAACGGGTCGTTACCACTCATTACTGGCTTCTGTTGCATTCCAGCATGGTCATACCGTTTATGTACTTAACCCAAGGGCTGTGTATCATTACGCAGCCGGAATAGGTCGTCGGCAAAAGAGCGATAAGGCAGATGCTGCAATTATTCGACGTTATCTGAGCAATGAACATGACAGTCTAAAGCCCTGGAGGCCAGCCACAGCCAACCAGGAACTGATTAAAATGCTAACGAACCATCGTGCGTCAGTAGTCAGGCATCGTCAGGCTATTTCAATGACGTGTAAGTCAATGCCTGTTGAGCTAACAATGCTCAATGATGCCCTGGAGGCCCTGAAAAAATTGATCGATGAGCTGGAAAAAAAGATCATGGAAACCATGAAAAACGAAGATCCGGAGCAACAGGAAGGCTTTAAGGCGATGAAGAGTATTCCGGGCTTTGGTGCATTGAGTTCGGCCTTTTTTTCCAACGAAATGGCCAGAGGAGACTTCAAATCTGGAGATCAATTCATTGCCTTTTTTGGACTTGATCTGCAGTTTAAAGACTCTGGCACGAAACGCGGTCGCCGCAGACTGAGCAAGCAAGGTTCAAGCGAAGGTCGCCGTTTGTTGTACAACGTAGCGATGTCAGCTTGCCGTGGCGCATTTAAACCAATGTATGAGCACTACACGTCCAGAATGAGTTGTACTCAGGCTTTGGTGGCGGTGATGCGCAAACTGCTGCGAATTGCGTTCAGCGTATGGCGTAGTAAGAAAGCATTTGATATGGCTATGTATCGTTCCCCTGTAATGCAAAGTGCTTTATAGGCTTATCACTGGGCCATCAAGGACCTGAGATAATGCAGGGAGGACCTTGAAACTGCTAACGGCTAGGGTTCTTGGCAGTGGTTTCGTTTTGTTTAAAGTTTCAACAAGGCTCTAAAATTTCCACTGATAATTGTTGAAAATTATGTTGACAAGAAACATAGAGCCTCAGTCGTTTACTGAAGTAACTGCCCATGGGCATACGCCAGACGGGTTCTGCAACCGCATCACCGGCTGCCGTTAATCTGGCAACCAGCTCATCATTATTGGAGAAAACACCGGCGATTTCTTCACCCAGGGCGATGGCAATGGCACTGGTTAACGTGGCGATGTCGATCATGGCTTTCGGTTTAAGGTGGCGCTGGGTATAAGTCAGCGCATCACACAACACCAGACGACCTTCTGCATCGGTATTCATGACCTCTACTGTCTGGCCTGACATGGTTCTTACCACATCACCCGGGCGTTGTGCCTTGCTGTCCGGCATATTTTCTACCAGGCCTAAAACACCCACCGCATTGACTTTGGCCCTGCGTTTAGCCAGAGCCAGCATCAAACCGGTAACGGTCGCTGCACCGCCCATATCCTGTTTCATGGTTTCCATAGAGGCAGAGGCTTTCAGGGACAGACCACCGGTATCGAAGGTGACACCTTTACCAATAAAGGCAATGGGTGCTTCGCGGCTATCCGCACCGTTATGTTTCAGAATAACCAATTGACTCTCTTTATCGGACCCCCGACCAACACCCAGAAGGGCGCCCATGCCCAGCTCCCTCATGGCTTCTTCACCGAGTATCTCCACCTCAAGTCCTTCGCATGTCAGAGAGCGGCAGAAATGAGCGTAGGATTCCGGATTCATAGCATTCGCCGGCTCCCAGATCAGATCCCGGGTAGTGTAAATGCCTTCGGCAACCGCCAGCAGAGGGCGAAAATAGTGTTCAGCCTGCCCCGGTTTTTCAGACCCCATGAGCAACTCAGTAAGCACAGCAGGGCATTTCTCGTTGGTTCGATACTTGTCAAAACGGTAACCACCCAGCATCACGCCATAAGCAAAATGGGCTGCCTGTTCATCAGTATCGAGCAGAATAGTGGCGGTATTAATGGCGAGATTGGCCGCTTTCACCGCAAACAGGCCGCCAGCATTTTCTACCGCAAGATGTGACGGGTTATCTTTATTGCCAAGACCAAACAGAACAATGCGCTCCAGCTCCGTGTTGGCCGGTGCCACCATATTCAGCAGTTGTTCGCTGTCGCCATTGAATCGGTCAGCTTGCAGAGCACGGCTTATGGAACCATTGCTGAGCTTATCCAGCGCCTGTGCGGCAGACGACAGTTCTCCTCCAGCGTAAATGCCCGCTGCAACGGTGCCACTGACAGGGATGGTCAGGTCAGTAAATGAAATATGCATGAATAACACCTGTACATGTAATATTGCCGGATCACTCCGGTTTTTTATGCTTTGTTACAACGCCATCCGCGCAGGCACGGGATCAGTTCTGGTTGATCTCAGCCTGTTTATGGCATGCCACCTGATGTTTACCCTTTGCTGTTGGTCCACCCAGTGTTGTTAATGGTGGTTTTTCCTGTTCACACTGATGGTCTGCATACCAACAGCGGGTTCTGAAAACACAGCCTGAGGGTGGATTGATAGGCGACGGTAGATCGCCTTTCAGCACAATCCGTTTTTTATGGGCTTCCTTGTCCGGATCAGGCACTGGTACTGCTGAAATAAGTGCCTGGGTATAAGGGTGCCGGGGAGCGTTATAGAGCTCGTCTTTCTCCGCCAGCTCCATGACATTGCCAAGATAGAGAACCATGACCCGATGGCTGATATGACGAACAATCGAGAGGTCATGGCTGATGAACAGCAACGAAAGGCCAAATTTTTTCTGCAGTTCGCCCAGCAGGTTAATGATCTGTGCCTGGATGGAGACGTCAAGAGCGGAGACAGGTTCATCACAGACAATCACTTTTGGCTGAAGGATCATCGCTCTGGCAATACCGATGCGCTGGCATTGGCCACCGGAAAACTCATGGGGGTATCGGTTGATCATTCTTGGTAGCAGGCCAACGATATCCATCATCTCTCTGACCCGGTTTTTTACCTGATCTTTTGGCATCTGCGGGTTATGGGTTACCAGCGGCTCTGCAATAATTTCACCAATGGTCATGCGTGGGTCCAGGCTGGCCAGAGGGTCCTGAAAGATGATCTGCATCTCCCTGCGCAGTGGCTGCATGGCTTTGACCGAATGACCCGTGATGTTTTCCCCCATCCAGACCACCTGACCTTCGGTATTGTGCAGCAGCTGCAGTACGGCCCGACCGAGAGTGGATTTACCACAGCCCGATTCTCCTACTACCGACAGTGTTTCCCCCTCATGCAGCTCAAAACTGACGCCATCGACGGCTTTCAGTGTTGCCTTTTTCGAGAAGAAGTTACCCACGTCGACCGGAAAGTGCACCTTGAGGTCATCTACCTTGAGAATGGCTTCGCTCATAATGCAATCTCCCGGTTCGCTACCTGTTCCTGGTTAAGTTTAATGATCTCAGTCACCCTGTGGCAGGCTACACGGCGTTGGCTGGCAAATTTCACGGTGTCTGGTTGTTCTGTACGACACTGGTCATTGGCATACTGGCAACGTGGCTGAAAGGCACAACCACTGGGTAAGGCCTGAAGGTTAGGAGGTTGACCCGGTATGGCATAGAGATCTTCACTATGGTCACCATCAATTCTTGGCATGGATTGCAGCAACCCCAGGGTATAAGGATGTCTGGCATCGCTGAAGATGTCATGAACCGTGCCGGTTTCCACCACGCGCCCGCCATACATGACCATGACCTGGTCACACATGCCGGCAATGACCCCCAGGTCGTGGGTGATCATGACGATGGACATGCCCATCTCTTCTTTCAGGTGATGCAGCAGATCCAGAATCTGTGCCTGAATGGTCACGTCCAGTGCGGTGGTGGGTTCATCCGCAATCAGCAGGTCCGGTTCACAGAGCAGGGCAATCGCTATCATCACCCGTTGTCGCATACCACCGGAAAACTCATGAGGATACATATGTACCCGCTTGCGGGCTTCAGGAATACCAACCATTTCCAGCATGCGGATTGAGCGCTCAAGGGCTTCTCTCTTATCCATGCTGTGATGCTCAATCAGTACTTCAGTCATCTGTCGTGAGACTTTCAGATAGGGATTCAATGACGTCATCGGGTCCTGAAAGATCATCGACAGTGAAACGCCCCGCACCTTGTTCAGCTCTGCTACTGGCAGTTCCAACAGATTCTGCCCGTTAAAGATAGCCTGTCCGGAGGTTCTGCCATTTTTCGCCAGCAGACCCATGATGGCCATGAATATCTGGGTCTTTCCTGAACCGGATTCACCCACGACGCCGAGGCTTTGGCCTTTTTTCAGCGTGAAATTGATATTGTTGGCCGCAGAAACTTCACCTTCCGGTGTATCAAAGCGGGTATTCAGGTTTTGTACGTCAAGAATGATGCTCATGGTGTTATCGATCCTTGGGGTCCAGTGCATCACGCAGACCGTCGCCAATAAAGTTAAAACAGAACAGGGTGACTGCCAGGAACGTGGCAGGAAAAGCCAGCATCCAGGGAGCGCTTTCCATGACTTTGGCACCTTCGGAAATCAATACGCCCCAGCTGGTCAGCGGCTCCTGGACACCCAGCCCGAGAAAGGAGAGAAAACTTTCCGTGAGAATGACCTGGGGAATGGTCAGGGTCATATAGACGATAACAGGCCCGAGAATATTGGGGACAATATGGCGGAAGATGATTTTCGCCGTTGAGACACCGCTGGCGTGTGCCGCTTCAATAAACTCTTTTTTCTTGATGGCCATGGTCTGGCCCCGGACGATACGGGCCATGGTAAGCCATTCAACGGCACCCAAGGCGACAAAAATCAAGAAGATATGACGGCCAAAAATAACCATCAGAATGATCACAAAAAACATGAATGGCAGGGAGTAGAGAATATCCACAAGCCGCATCATCAGGTTGTCGACCCGGCCTCCGATATAACCGGCAACGGCGCCATAGGTCACCCCGATAATGAGCGATACCGTGGTTGCGACCAGGCCAACCATCAGGGAGACTCTGGCACCATAAAGTGTGCGCACGAACAGATCCCGGCCATTTTCGTCAGTACCAAACCAGAAACCCTCGGAAAAGTCGGGGGCAACCTGAATAAAGTCCCAGTACACTTCGTCGAATGGGTGAGGGGAAAGCCAGGGGGCAAAAATAGCCAACAGGGTAATCATGGCAAGAATCACCATGGAGACAACCGCTGCCTTGTTGCGCATCAGACGGATACGGGCATCCTGCCAGAGTGAACGGCCAGCGACGTCTTCCATATCCACGTCTTGCTGCTGATCGGGAACAGCCGCCATTCTGTCATTGGGGTTGGCCAGAAGACTCATCCATTCACCCTCAGTTTTGGATCAAGGAAGCTGTAAATTACGTCCACTATCAGGTTCATGATGATGATCAGTGTTGCGTAAAAGATGACGACGCCCATTACTAACGGGTAGTCGCGGTTCAATGCGGCATTGACGAAGTAACGACCGACGCCCGGAATGTCGTATATGGATTCAATAACCACAGAACCTGTGGTGACGGCCGCAGCAGCCGGTCCCAGATAGGAGACAACGGGAAGAAGCGCACCTTTGATGGCGTGACGTATGACCACCAGGCGTTCACGAAGTCCTTTGGCCCGGGCAGTCCGAATATAGTTGGAGTGCAGGACTTCGACCATGGAGCCACGGGTCAGTCGGGCAATATAGGCGATCTGGGGCAATGCCAGCGAGATTACCGGCAGCACCAGATTTCTGGCAGAGCCATCTCCCCACCCTGCTACCGGTAGCCAGGAAAGATAAACACCAAAAATCAGGGACATGATGGGAGCCACAACAAAGTTCGGGATGGCAATGCCGGTCATGGCTACCCCCATGATGGCATAGTCGGTTTTCTGGTTCTGATACAGCGCGGCCAGAGTGCCCAGACTGATACCAATAAGCGCGGCAATGAAAATGGCCATACCGCCAATCTGCATACTGGCTGGTAAACCAGTGAGGATCAGCTCAGTGACGCTGAAGTCACGGAACTTGTAGGAGGGACCAAAATCAAAACGAAGGAGATTACCTACGTATATAAAGTACTGTTGATAAAGGGGTTTATCGAGGTCATAGGCTTTGAGGATATTGGCTTCAATTTCAGGCGGCAATTGTCGTTCAGCATCGAACGGTCCACCCGGTGCAATACGCATCATAAAGAATGCGATGGTGATAATGATCAACAGCGTTGGAATGGCTGCGAGCAGGCGCTTGGTTATATAGGTGAACATGGGAAACGGCGCTCTTTCCGTAAATCTTTCCTTGTAACTATTCAGCACTGAGCAAAGGCATATTACAGTAATTCCGAACAGCTCTATGAAGTGATTGATATATGTCCATTCCCTGTTTTCTGGCAGACGACAAATAGCTGCGAATCCGTGCAAACATAGAACCACCGTCTGCACTCCTGAAGCAGCCTGAGATTTTCTGCTTTAACTTGGCCATTCGAACATCCCGCTCACTGCCATTGTTATCGAAGGGAATGGTAAAATCTGACATGAAGCGCAGTGTCTCAGCCTTGAACTCAGTGAGTCGTTTGAAGAGATTGTAAGCGATTGCTGTCCCTATCAACAACACCCAAAAGCTCCCTCAGGTGATGGGCATTGCAAAGTACGTGAGTTGCCGCATATGCAAAATAGGATTTCCAATGATCATGAACCAGAACGCCTGCAAATGTTAGCAGTATGCCCATCGTGTCCATGGCCTCACGACCTCGCTTTTCAGACAAGTAGTAGAGCGTCCATTGTTCATCCCGCATAACGTGTAGCCAGTGCAAAGAGCCCTCGGCCCGCATACCCGTTTCATCGGCTCCGGCAACAGACGATTCCCGCAAGGCGTCACGAATAACCTCTTCAGTAGAAGCCAGATTTTCATAGGTTCTGGCCACAAAATTGGCGACAGTGCCTGCACTTACACTCATTTTATAGAGAGTATTAAAATACTCTGACACGCGCTTAAAAGGCAGGAAATGGTATTGGTTAAGATAGACGGCCATAGCCTGTGTGGCTGAGCCATATTGTGCGGCAGCGGTAACACCTTCCGGGAATTCAGCCTGATTCCGACAACCACAAGTGCAGATTTTTACTTCAGCTCTATGGGCCGTTACTTCAAATTCACCCGGTCTCCCTGGTTCAAACACCTGTCGTTCAATATATTTGACCGGCTCACTATCAAGAAGAGACGCCTGACATTTATTGCATTCTTTAACCGGAAGGTACTCAATATAGTCAGGGATATCGACCTGTTTAAGACAAGTGCCCTGATGCCCTTTCTTTCCACCGGCTTTATTACCAGAAGACTGTCTCAGACTTTTAGGATTGGGTTTTTCATCCGATGGATCGGTACCTTTATCTGCGGAAAGGTCGTCAGAATGATCTGGAGAATTACTGTTTTTACAAGGTTTTTGATAACCATCAGACGATGGCGGCTTGCTGCTGTTTTGACTGTTCTTGCCAACCTTTTCTTCCAATTCTCGACATCGCTCTTCCAGACAGGCAACTCTCATCCGCAGCTCTGCATTCTCTTTCAAGAGAATCTCAGCCGACATAGTTGCGGGTAGTTCTGGAATCATGCTGGCGAATATTGTGGAAAAATGGTGCTTAAGAGGATGGTATAAAAATCAGAAAATTCCAGATTTATGTGCTGACTCTTGATCACATCTCTCCAGCGCTGAACTGCCGGGCTATCTGCCAGGTTTTTACCCGATCCTGCAATTTCGCCCAGCCTTCCCATACCACTAACCAGCCGGGCTGCCCTGTATGCTTTGAATCACCCCAACCACCAAGCCGAGCAATCGTTTGAAGCAGCCAAGTGACTGTTGGCGGCTTATCGGGCAACGCTTTTTTTTCATAGGTTAGCCAGAGAACCTGCCATTCATCATCACTGACCACCTCATTCGCGAGTGTTTTTTCACTCCAAAGCTTTCTGTCTTTGTGCTGCCTGTCATTCGGTAACATTAATGCTTCACGGATTTGCATTAGTCTGACAGCGACAAACATTAATATGACCGCAAGTCGTTCAATGTTATCCGGAGATTGCAGACGAAGCCTTTCTACTCCTGCTCCCGATTTCCAAGCCTTATGGAACTCTTCTATTCGCCATCGGAGCTCGTAAAATCGAATGATAGAGCGACAGTCTTCGAATGTTTCAATATCTTCAGTTGTCAATAGTACCCAGTGCAAACGGTCTTCGGAGTCATTGCCAATCTCTTCAGCCGACACAATATTCATAGTTACCGGTTCCGGCCTGCCGCCTGGCCTTTGCGGCGCCTGTATTGTCATCTTCTTTCTTTTGACCTGCAGCGTTGCCTTTCGCTTCTTTCTACCTCCTTTTTGAGGAACCACTATCGTATATTTCCCCAACACTTCAGTCTGAGCTAAGGAATCAAATAATAAGAGTTCGCCATCCACCAGGATTCTGTTTTGTGTAGCTCTTACAACAAACCGCTGTCGGTTATCCAGTTTGTAGTGCATATATTCGTATATATCCGCCTCCCGGTCGCAAACACTGATGATGTCAGGCATTTTACCCCCCATCCTTTGTTCTGTGTTTTCAGAGGCTCTTTGCCACTTAAAGCTTTCCTTTCCCTCGTAAGGTAGCTGACGACGTTGGTTCTTTTTCCCCCGCTGAACGTCCTCTCTAACCCATCGTTCTTGATCAA
Source organism: Endozoicomonas sp. SCSIO W0465 (assembly GCF_023716865.1). Lineage (NCBI taxonomy): Bacteria > Pseudomonadati > Pseudomonadota > Gammaproteobacteria > Oceanospirillales > Endozoicomonadaceae > Endozoicomonas > Endozoicomonas sp. SCSIO W0465. The sequence goes on along the minus strand of NZ_CP092417.1, from coordinate 6,529,636 downwards.
TAAGCCCAATGCTTCGCTCTGTATCCGCATCAACCAAGAAGACAGAGTGGACGTGGAATCCTCTGGTTTTAGAGCCTTCAGGACCTCCAAGATCACCAAGCTCGGATCTGACAGCATGTTTATAACCCAGGGTTGTTGTATCTTCGAGAGCCAGAAGTAGGCGAGACTGTCTCGCTATTTTGGCAGTTGCCTGAAAGCCTGCCTCAGCTATTGCTTCAGGCTTTACGGCCTCATTCTCAATCAGCCGGTAAGCTCCAGTTACCAGTGCGGTATAACCTTCGCATGAAGATGACAAAGAATTACCGGTATGAGCTGAAAGCTCGGCAGCAACTTTGACAAGTCGTTTTGTACGTCGAGTATCGCCCAAATCAGCACATCCAAAAGTTAGTTCTGACCATGGTTTAGGAGAAAGTGGAAGCATGACCTGTTTTATCAGTGAGAAATGATAGAACAAGGTAGCTATTTGTGATCAAGAGACAGATTTATGTGGGGGTGCTGAACAGTTACTCTTTCCTTAAAAAGTCCCTCTCTGTTATGGCTCATGGCCAACCCTGGCGCATGCATTCCCACGCAGGGCGTGGGAATGTGAGTAAGGCCATTAAAGGATGTGCAATCTCACTCAGTGATGGACAGATAGCGGGCACGATGAATATCGGAGGGATTGTCAATCCAGCCTTTTACTTTTGGGTTTACCAGGTTTTTGGAAACGTAATAAAAAATAGGGATGTTGGGCAGTTCGTCCATGGCAATTAATTCAGCCTGACGCATGAAGTCGTTGCGTTTGACCGAGTCAGCTTCCATCTCAGCCTGTTTCATTAATTGATTAAACGACGCATTATTATAATCGCTGTAGTTCTGGGAGGTATTGCGGGATTCCATCAGGTTCAGAAAGTTCTGTGGATCATTATAGTCGGCAATCCAGCCAGCACGGGCAGCCTGAAAATCACGGGTTTTCAGGCTGGCATAGTGAACTTTAACCTCTGAGTTATAAAGCTCGGTCTTCACACCCAGCGCTTTTTTCCACATGGCAGCAATGGCAATAGCAACCTTTTTGTGATTTTCAGAAGTGTTGTAGCTCAGCTTCAATGTGGGCGGATTCGCTTTGCTGTAACCGGCAGCCTCCAGCAGTTTCCTGGCTTCGGCAATTCGCTCTGCCTGTGACAGCTCTTTCCAGCTGACTTCAGCTGGTTTGCCATAGTTGCCAGTGCCGGGAGGAACGAAGCTGTAAGCTGGCAGCTCACCGGATTTCAATACCTTATCGGTGAGTATTTTCCGGTCAATAGTCATTGCCAGGGCCTGTCGTACCCGCTTGTCTTGTAATACTTCGTCGTTCAGGTTCAGAGGATAATAGTAAATGCCCAGATAAGGTGCGATACGCACGTAGTCAGGCATATTTTTTTCCAGCCATTTCAAATCAGAGGAGGCAAAGTCGGTCTGGATATCCACTTCACCTGCCCTGACCCGCTTCAGCACCGCAGAGCGATCTTCCTGGGGGTAATAAACCAGTTCGTCCAGAGAGACATTGCCAGCGTCGTAAAACTCAGTATTTTTCACCAGACGGATTCGCGAATTAGGCGTCCACTCTTCCAGTACAAAAGCACCGTTGCTGACCATGCCTTTGGTTTTAGCCCAGTCCTTGCCAAGTTCCCGGATCTTATGGGTAGGGACGGGGTAAGCTGTGTAGTGGGCCAATTGGGCGATGAAGTAAGGGGCAGGGCCGTTCAGGGTGATTTTCAGGGTATTGTCATTTAGTGCGCTAACCGCCAGAGTTTCAGGACCTGATTTGCCGGTATTGATCTGTTCTGCACCCTTGATAGTGTAGAGCAAAGAGGCATAACCAGCAGCGGTTTCCGGCTTCAGGATACGCTGCAGCGAATAGACAAAGTCCTGTGCCGTAACTGGCTCACCATCCGACCACTTGTGGTTACGCAGTGTGAAAGTATAAACAAGACCATCGTCTGATACTGTCCAGCTTTCTGCAGCACCGGGGATGATCGATCCATCCGCAGCTTCCGTAGTCAGCCCCAGAAAGAGATTTCCAACGATGCCACTTTCCCAGGTACCGGATATAAAGTGCGGGTCCAGAGATGCCGGCTCTCCCATGTTGCCAATCCGCAGTGTTCCGGCAGCCAGTGCGTTATTGTCAGGTGTTGTGTAGAGCATACCGGTAAGTGCAACTGACACGGCCAGGATGCCAACCTTAAGTCGTTTGGAAAGTTGAAATTTCACAGACATTGTTACCCTGTTTTTTACTGCTGGCTTTCCTTGTTACTTGTTATGCTGGAAACAGCAGTTTGGTGTGAATTTATACTTGTAACTGAGTTTTTTATCATTTCTGAGAAGAATAGCGACGACAATAAAATCATCTTTATCGTGCAAACGCAATGAATTATACAGACCTGTATTTACCGTAAGCTCAGTGTTAATAGACAGAAACAGGCAATTCCTGAATTGTTGAACTATCTTTGGACAGTTATCGTACTTCGCGAGCCGTTTAGAGGTGCATACTCATGGCTTCATCCTGGGTACTGGTTGCTGATAACAGCCAAGCCAAGGTCTATCGTTTTGACCGACATAAGAGAGTGCTTGATCTGGTGGACCAGATTGATCATGAAGAAGGCAGATGGAAACGGCATGAGTTCGTGACGTCAGGTCCCGGCCAGTCAGTCACTTCATCTGTGGGCGGTAATGTGCGGATGGTGGGGACGGATAACTCGCCCAAAGTCAATGAGTCTGTCAACTTTGCCCATATGCTGGCCAGGTCGATTAATCATGCCCACGACCTGCATCAGTTTGAGATTCTGCGCGTTTGTGCTCCCCCGAAACTACTGGGTGAAATATTGCCTCTGGTAGAAAAACATATACCGCTGGGAGACCACATCAATAAAGACCTGATTCATGAGAGTCCGGAACAGTTGCTTGAGCGCCTTACTGAGCTGCATTGACAATGTGGGTGGGTCATCGTTAATCGTCGGGGTTGTTATGAATCGGTACAGAGAACTGGAAGAGCTGGATATTGAGTTTCAAGAGGCCGAAAGCGCCTGGCTGGAAGCAAAAGATGATGACAGTCTTTCAGAGCAGGATAAACAGGAGTATTTGAGCAAGTTGCATCACTGTCTCGAAAAGCGCAAAGCGCATATCACCAAGCACTGGCATGACCCGGCATACTATGACAAGGGACATTTAACAGTTGACTAACACGTCATTTCAATGGGTTTGATGTTTATGATCTCTGTTTACCCAGAGCGGAGTCGACGGGTGATTGGCACAGTCTTTTTTCAGGGTATGGATTTTACGTCTTTCGATTCCGCTCAGGATGAACGGTGTGGGTCTTAAGGCTTCTCTGCACTGGTGTTTCTTCATCCCATATTATTGTTAACCAGTTCTCGTCCAAAAACACAACCAATTGAAAACTGTAGATTTTATCCTGAAAAATTAAGTGGAGCCCTACTGCTATCTGGCGACTAAACTTCCCAAGAGCAAGAAACATAAGGGATTGCCAAAAACAGAGGACTCCAAATGCGCAAAAAACGCAACCCGCAGTGTAGTATGGAACTCCATTACGTACCTCATGAAATCTGCTCCCAGCTTTCCGGTATCTCGCAATGGCTTGACGCCCATCCACAGTTCAATGACTGGATTTATGAGGACTTAAGTTCTGGTGATAAACAGAACACTGGGCGGAACGGACTATCAGCAGAATCCGTTCTTCGTGCGGCACTCCTGAAACAGTATTTGAATTGTGATTATGACTACTTGTCGTTTGTTTTGATGGACTCCATGCTCTTTCGAGACTTTTGTCGCCTCGAACCAAACCAGCGCCCCAGTCGCTCCAGTTTGCATGGGCTCATCAGCCTTCTTACTGCATCTACATGGGAACGGATTAATAACTGTCAGCTAATGACCGCTAAAGATCAGGGTATTGAAAAAGGGCGCACTGTGGCTATTGACAGCACAGTCACCGAATCGGATATCAAACCTCCTTGCGACAGTGATCTTTTAGCCAGTTCCGTTAAAGAAATTTGTCGGCTGCTGGAACGGGGACAAACACTGACAGCGACACCGCTTTATGAATATACCCATCACAACCGAGCCGTAAAAGATGCGGCCAGAAAATGCATCTACGCTGGCAAAGAAGAGCGGCATCAGCATTATAAAAAACTGCTGCAGTTGACCCGAAAATCCCGGAAGGTACTTATCGAAGCTACTGTCACGCTAGCAAACGCCCGTCAGCAGGGGCAGTGTCTCCTGGCTGATGATGCCGACAAGTGGCAGGCCGATGTGGATCACCTGTTACCCCTGGTGGATGCAATAGTCTCCCAGACAGAGCGCAGGGTCTTTAAGGGTGAAAAGGTGCCAGCCCAGGAAAAAGTGGTTAGCCTGTATGAACCCCATACGGATATCATCGTAAAAGACAGGCGGCAAGTACAGTATGGCCATAAACTGAACCTGGTTCAGGGAAAAAGTCGATTGATCCTGGACCTGGTTATTGAGGAAGGTAACCCAGCGGATTCGGACCAATTCATTCCGATGATGGAAAGACAAAAAGAAATTTATGGTCGTGTACCTCGCCAGACAAGCGGTGACGGCGGATACGCGTGTCGCGCTAATTTGGAAAAAGCCAAGGCCATGGGAATCAGCGATGTAGCTTTTAATAAGAAGCGCGGACTTGAAGTCGAAGAGATGACTAAAAGTCAGTATGTGTATAAAACGCTCTTTCGCTTCCGGGCAGGTATTGAAGCGGGAATTTCGTGGCTAAAGAGATGTTTTGGGCTATCACGTTGCCACTGCAAGGGTTCTGAGCGTTTTGATTCTCATTGCTGGTTATCGGTGGTCTGTTACAACCTGGTGATTCTGGCCAGACACCCGGCACCATCCTGATAGCCACCTCCACGCTACATGAAAGGTAACTGTTCAGCACCCCCACATAAATCTGGAATTTTCTGATTTTTATACCATCCTCTTAAGCACCATTTTTCCACAATATTCGCCAGCATGATTCCAGAACTACCCGCAACTATGTCGGCTGAGATTCTCTTGAAAGAGAATGCAGAGCTGCGGATGAGAGTTGCCTGTCTGGAAGAGCGATGTCGAGAATTGGAAGAAAAGGTTGGCAAGAACAGTCAAAACAGCAGCAAGCCGCCATCGTCTGATGGTTATCAAAAACCTTGTAAAAACAGTAATTCTCCAGATCATTCTGACGACCTTTCCGCAGATAAAGGTACCGATCCATCGGATGAAAAACCCAATCCTAAAAGTCTGAGACAGTCTTCTGGTAATAAAGCCGGTGGAAAGAAAGGGCATCAGGGCACTTGTCTTAAACAGGTCGATATCCCTGACTATATTGAGTACCTTCCGGTTAAAGAATGCAATAAATGTCAGGCGTCTCTTCTTGATAGTGAGCCGGTCAAATATATTGAACGACAGGTGTTTGAACCAGGGAGACCGGGTGAATTTGAAGTAACGGCCCATAGAGCTGAAGTAAAAATCTGCACTTGTGGTTGTCGGAATCAGGCTGAATTCCCGGAAGGTGTTACCGCTGCCGCACAATATGGCTCAGCCACACAGGCTATGGCCGTCTATCTTAACCAATACCATTTCCTGCCTTTTAAGCGCGTGTCAGAGTATTTTAATACTCTCTATAAAATGAGTGTAAGTGCAGGCACTGTCGCCAATTTTGTGGCCAGAACCTATGAAAATCTGGCTTCTACTGAAGAGGTTATTCGTGACGCCTTGCGGGAATCGTCTGTTGCCGGAGCCGATGAAACGGGTATGCGGGCCGAGGGCTCTTTGCACTGGCTACACGTTATGCGGGATGAACAATGGACGCTCTACTACTTGTCTGAAAAGCGAGGTCGTGAGGCCATGGACACGATGGGCATACTGCTAACATTTGCAGGCGTTCTGGTTCATGATCATTGGAAATCCTATTTTGCATATGCGGCAACTCACGTACTTTGCAATGCCCATCACCTGAGGGAGCTTTTGGGTGTTGTTGATAGGGACAGCAATCAACTGGCGTTGCGATTGATGAAGCTACTGAGGCTTTCCTGGCATTACTGCAAGGGCTTTAAGACCATAGGTATGCTACAGATGCCAAGTGTTGTCTGTGAACGAATCGAGAAGATTTATGACCGGTTGCTTCAGCGGGCTCTAATGAAAGAAGTCGTCTATATGGAGAAGCAACGAGAGGAGCTTAAGCGCAAGAAAGTCAAGAATACTAAAGCTTACAATCTCTTCAAACGACTCACTGAGTTCAAGGCTGAGACACTGCGCTTCATGTCAGATTTTACCATTCCCTTCGATAACAATGGCAGTGAGCGGGATGTTCGAATGGCCAAGTTAAAGCAGAAAATCTCAGGCTGCTTCAGGAGTGCAGACGGTGGTTCTATGTTTGCACGGATTCGCAGCTATTTGTCGTCTGCCAGAAAACAGGGAATGGACATATATCAATCACTTCATAGAGCTGTTCGGAATTACTGTAATATGCCTTTGCTCAGTGCTGAATAGTTACCATGAAAGTACCTTTCCAGCATGGTGGGAGGATGTTTTCTGCCTGCTTTTCGCGTTTTTCTCCAATATCCGTCCCAGATTAGAGAAAAAAAGGGAAGAGTTTTTGCGGCTCTCTGGAATTTCAGGAAATATCAAAACGAACGTACAATCTAATTATGATTGCCTGATGCGTTTTTGGACGAGAACTAACCAGGAGAGTGAAATGAGGCGGTACCTTATCCCATTTGTTCTGTTAACCATGTTCCTGGCAGGCTGTGCTGCCAAACCTGAAGTGAGCTGGGATTACAACCCACAGATTGACTGGCCAGCCATGACAACATGGGCATGGTTCCAACCGGAAAGGGATAATAATAACCAGATCATAAGCCTGATGGCGCAAAGAGTTCATCTGCAGGTTTTGCAGGATCTCGCCACCAAAGGGTTGCAGGAGGTGCCAGCGCAACAGGCCAGTATGTGGTTAAGTTGGGGATTTACTGAGAAGTCCAAGCTGGAAGGCACGGCGTACAACACTTTTTATAACGGAGGCTTTTACTATGGTCCATGGATGATGACCAACTGGCCCTCACAAGTTGTTGTCAACAGTTATGAGGTAGGACACCTGACATTGAATGTTATTGATCCGGCCAATAATCGTGTCATCTGGCAGGGAATTGCCAGTCAACGACTGACGTCGGATATGTCACCAGAAGAGCAGAGAGAGTACATTACCAAGTCGGTTAACAGTCTTCTGGAAAAGTTCCCGCCACCAGTCAATTACATTCCGCAGAGCACGCAGTAACCGGTTTGCTCCATCGAATAACGGGTATGCATTCCCACGCGGAGCGTGGGAACCTGTCTCTTGATCACAAATAGCTACCTTGTTCTATCATTTCTCACTGATAAAACAGGTCATGCTTCCACTTTCTCCTAAACCATGGTCAGAACTAACTTTTGGATGTGCTGATTTGGGCGATACTCGACGTACAAAACGACTTGTCAAAGTTGCTGCCGAGCTTTCAGCTCATACCGGTAATTCTTTGTCATCTTCATGCGAAGGTTATACCGCACTGGTAACTGGAGCTTACCGGCTGATTGAGAATGAGGCCGTAAAGCCTGAAGCAATAGCTGAGGCAGGCTTTCAGGCAACTGCCAAAATAGCGAGACAGTCTCGCCTACTTCTGGCTCTCGAAGATACAACAACCCTGGGTTATAAACATGCTGTCAGATCCGAGCTTGGTGATCTTGGAGGTCCTGAAGGCTCTAAAACCAGAGGATTCCACGTCCACTCTGTCTTCTTGGTTGATGCGGATACAGAGCGAAGCATTGGGCTTATTGATCAAGAACGATGGGTTAGAGAGGACGTTCAGCGGGGGAAAAAGAACCAACGTCGTCAGCTACCTTACGAGGGAAAGGAAAGCTTTAAGTGGCAAAGAGCCTCTGAAAACACAGAACAAAGGATGGGGGGTAAAATGCCTGACATCATCAGTGTTTGCGACCGGGAGGCGGATATATACGAATATATGCACTACAAACTGGATAACCGACAGCGGTTTGTTGTAAGAGCTACACAAAACAGAATCCTGGTAGATGGCGAACTCTTATTATTTGATTCCTTAGCTCAGACTGAAGTGTTGGGGAAATATACGATAGTGGTTCCTCAAAAAGGAGGTAGAAAGAAGCGAAAGGCAACGCTGCAGGTCAAAAGAAAGAAGATGACAATACAGGCGCCGCAAAGGCCAGGCGGCAGGCCGGAACCGGTAACTATGAATATTGTGTCGGCTGAAGAGATTGGCAATGACTCCGAAGACCGTTTGCACTGGGTACTATTGACAACTGAAGATATTGAAACATTCGAAGACTGTCGCTCTATCATTCGATTTTACGAGCTCCGATGGCGAATAGAAGAGTTCCACAAGGCTTGGAAATCGGGAGCAGGAGTAGAAAGGCTTCGTCTGCAATCTCCGGATAACATTGAACGACTTGCGGTCATATTAATGTTTGTCGCTGTCAGACTAATGCAAATCCGTGAAGCATTAATGTTACCGAATGACAGGCAGCACAAAGACAGAAAGCTTTGGAGTGAAAAAACACTCGCGAATGAGGTGGTCAGTGATGATGAATGGCAGGTTCTCTGGCTAACCTATGAAAAAAAAGCGTTGCCCGATAAGCCGCCAACAGTCACTTGGCTGCTTCAAACGATTGCTCGGCTTGGTGGTTGGGGTGATTCAAAGCATACAGGGCAGCCCGGCTGGTTAGTGGTATGGGAAGGCTGGGCGAAATTGCAGGATCGGGTAAAAACCTGGCAGATAGCCCGGCAGTTCAGCGCTGGAGAGATGTGATCAAGAGTCAGCGTGGGAACGAGGGCATGACTCATGACGTACGATCAGTGGTAATCAGGTATCCATTTACCGATAAGCATGGTCAGGAATTTGCAGCGCTGGGTCTTGCTGCCAGAACCCGACTGGTGGATGGTGAAATGTTTTGCTGGACGGGCAGCCGACTCAGGCTGGCTGCCGATTATTTCCGGATGCTGGTGGATGAGGCGAAGTGAGCCTCAAGCAGCGACGTTAATGCACTGTGCACCGGGCCTTGTGAAACTGGGCCTTGTGAAAGAGCTTTGGCTGGATGATATCAATCGTATTGAGCCACCCTTGTGGCTCAAATTGGGTTTTCTGACAGACACTATATACGTCACCAACCATAAGGCGCTTGTTACTTGATCCGGGGTATAATGTTCTCTCCCCTGCTCCGTTGATCCTGCCATGTATGAACGGTATCCATGATAAACTGGATTTGATCATCGGATTGAACAAAGGCGGGTCCCCGGTCTATTCTTCCTTGTTGAATAGCTTTGAATACTGCTTGATCCAGTTCCTTCCTATTTTGATATTTTCCGGACAGTATGTCCCGGTAGATTTCATTTAACACAATAAGTGTTCCGGTTCTGCCAACGCCTGCCAGGCAATGCACCATTGTGTTGTCTGAATACTCTTTCTTATTTTCCTGATGAGTGCGCAGTGCTTCTATAAACTTGAGCAGAGAGTCTTTACCCTTTGTTCCATTGGGTACTCCGTGATCCGGCCAGTCAGTATAATGATATCTTCGTATCAGGTGGGTTTTGCCAGTAAGGGGATCAGTCACCTCATATCTTATTTTTGCATACCCATCTGCTTGTAGTTTTGACTGGCATTTCACTTTAATCCCATTATCAAATACGATTTCTCTGTCGATTTTTTTGTCTACTTTGGAAATTTCTCCGGTTGGGTAATACGAATCAATAGGTCCTCCCTTCCCTACCCCGAGCTTGTCTTTTTCTCCGGTCAGATCACAAATTACACTGCACCCCGAGTCAAGGGCTGCTCGCCAGATATCACCTCTACAATTTCCTGCTTGAGGTGCCTGAATGGCGACATACCCGGTATTGGTCAACTGGATTTTATTGGCGGGAATATGTTTTTCATCAATTGATAAGGCTGTTTTTTTCGGCAAAGGTACATATCCTGTTTTCTCATCGCTAAAGGGAAATCTCTTCCATCGTGTTTTGGCTTTAGTAATATGTTGACCTTTTATGGCCGCCAGACTCTCATTACGCATTTGAATATGTGCGCCTCGATAATTTTCTTTGTCAATTAATTCAGCAACTTTTTCTGATAAAGGCGAAGTTGTTTTATCCCGGGGGAAATCTTCATCAGTGTTTAGGGATTCCGTGCTGCCATAAACACTGCTGTAGCCACTATCGAGACTGGTTGTTGACCCCGAGTCAGAATGCAATGTATTGGATGAACTTCTGCTCTCTTTAACGCTATCAGCGACGTGTTCCCTAAGGAAGGTAATATCCCTCATGTCGACGAAGATTACATCTTCCGGTGCTGTTCTTTTATGGGCCTGAATGAGCTTGTTTGCTAATGCGGGTGAGACTTTCCGATCCTTTAAACCCAGAGTTTGTACCGCTAAATCAGAACCTTTCACAGGTTTTTCCTGATTGGCATCAGAGCCGGCCCTTGGTCTGATAGCAGTAAACGTAATTTCCTTACCGTTGAATTGAGCCACCAGTACATCTTTTTCGGAACCTTGATTGGATGCTAATTGGTTGATTTGATTGATTTGTGATGTGGTAAGCGAACCTAATCCGTTGCTGCTCATAATAATCTTCCGTGATCTTTAAATGATCTGAAAATTATAGCATCGTGCCGGTTAGTAATTTTGACTGGAAAATGAACAGGGGCTCATGGAGACTCTGTTATTGACAAATAAATGTTATATCAAAGGGCATTTTCAAAGATCTGAAGTGGTTAGGGCATGGCTCTCACTCCGCCAGAACAAAATCAGGTATGGTCTAGAATGTGACTTGCCAGGATAATGATCCACCTCAGTGAGGGTCAGTGTCAGAGGCAGTACGGACCAGAGTATATGACAATAAAAAGAGGGGGATTGCATTCCGTAGATATACCCTGATTATCGACGGAATGCGGGGAGAAAGCCTATTTGAGAGGACTGCTCTGATCAACAAAGATCAATTGCTCGGTATCAAATCCAAGTGCTTTGGCTTTGTTGATGAACTGTGATTTAACCTGATCACTGACAGTGGGCGTCCTGGCCAGCAACCAGAGATAGTCTTTATCGTTTCCTGAAATAAAGGCGTACTCATAGCCTTGCTGGTCAAGCTCAAAAATGATGTATGAACCGTAGAAGGGGCCAAAAAAGGAAACCTTAAGATAGCCTTCGTCATCGTCTCTGACGAATTTCGCTTTGCCCTCGGCCTGCTTACGCTCACCTGCCTCAGTGGAGTATCCTGAGTTGATGACACGAATACTGCCATCAGGGTTACTTGAGTATTCTGCGGTGATATGAGAAAGACCCCGTTCAAAGCGATGATCCAGTCGGGCTATTTCATACCATTTACCGGTATAGCGGTTTACCTCAAATGGCTTTACCGGTGTAATGCCTTCAGGAATCCCTGTGCAACCGGTCAGCAGTGCTATCAGTGAAATAATTTTAATGATTCTCACGGTAATTTACCCTTATCAGGTTTGCGGTATTTAATAACTGAAGTTACGCAGCTAACAGCTCTCTCAGCTGCCCCAACGAAGCTTTCAGCCCTGCCATATAGATTTTGGCTCTGAGCTGAAAGTGATTCAGATTTACTTTCAATGACAATACTTCCAACCTGAAGGCTGAGTAAATTGAAAGAAAGATATGATTACTCTGTGTTCTCACAGTATGCGCCGGTGACTTGGCCATTGACGCATTCGATTTCAGCGTTTTATGGAAGACCTCGACTTTCCACCGTTTCTCGTAGATTGCCTTGAGAGTCTCGGCATCACAGTCAAGATCGCTGCAAACCAGATAGAGAATGCCTGTGCTTCCGTCTTTGTTTTTAAAGACCTGACGGTATAGCAGAACAGGGAAATCGACACCTGCTATCCACCCTTGTACAGGCTTATCTTCTGAAAAATCAACAGTATCTATACGCTGTGAACGGCCTTGTAATTTGTCGTCCAGACTGAGGGATACCTTGCGGTTTGACTTCATCGCCATCAGGAAATGTTTATTACAGTCGTGTCGAATAAACATCATATTGTCGTTTGAGCAAAACCAGCTATCTGCAAGGACATAGCGGAACATAAGCTGGTTATGGCAGCAAATCATCAGCATCTCCCGCATCATTTCATTTTTGGTTTGCTCTGCATATCGTCTTACCTTTTTTGTCTTCAAGTCGGTGTACAGGATGGTTTTCTCGATCAATTTATAGGCGACAGGAATCGACGCATCTCCGGCATGGTAGTGTGCATTGAGCAGATTTATACCTTTCACGGTGCGATTTTTTGTATGATCAAAATGCCAGGTGTTCAGGGCATTCTCTTTGCTGAACTGCTTTTCCTGAATCGTATCGTCAAAGATCAAAACCCCATCACTGCACTCAACCTGTCGCACGACGGGTTTAACGTAAAGCCATAAGTCACGACTGGTAAACTCATTGTTTGAAAGCAATCGGGTGAATTGGTCATGACTGTAGACATTATCCAAAAGCTCTGACACTCCCGTTGCAGTGGTCTTCCCAGACGACGACAACAGGTAGTCAGAATAAAGTTCTATGAGATCATTTTTCATGCCACCAATAATGGCTGATTTTCAGCAAGGTGCGTAACTTGAGTTAATAATAAAACCATGAAATTTCTATTAATGACATAGCGTTATCGGTCTTAAGGCCATGTTTGCCGTGGTTTGGAAAAAGTAACGTATAAAATGCACAGATCGCATAGAATTTATCAAAGAGTGCAGGGCTAACCGGTTTGGAGGGTATCACTTTTGCAGGGAACAACGCTGTTTCTGTTTACCAATGATCTGAGACTGAGTGACAACCGGGCCTTTATGGCAGCGGCGGGTAGCTGCAAACACTTGCTGTGCGTCTATTGTGTTGATCCTTCGTGGTTCAAACCGGGCCGTTATCAGTCAAGGGTTATGGGGGATCATCGCTGGCGTTTCCTGAGGGAGAGTATCCGGCATCTTGAATCAGAGCTTGAACAACGGCGGCAGAAACTGCTGATTCGTTTGCAGAATCCGCTTCAGGTTATGGAGCAACTGTTGCGAGCCCATGGAATTGATACCGTCTATCGCAGCCAGAATGTGGGTTATCAGGAGCTTGTGTACTGGCAATCCCTGAAGCAGCGCTTTCCCTCAGTGACCTTCAACGAAGTGGCCACATATACCCTGTTTCAGCAAGAAAAACTGCCTTTTGAGTTGGCAGATCGTAACTGTTCAGCACCCCCACATAAATCTGGAATTTTCTGATTTTTATACCATCCTCTTAAGCACCATTTTTCCACAATATTCGCCAGCATGATTCCAGAACTACCCGCAACTATGTCGGCTGAGATTCTCTTGAAAGAGAATGCAGAGCTGCGGATGAGAGTTGCCTGTCTGGAAGAGCGATGTCGAGAATTGGAAGAAAAGGTTGGCAAGAACAGTCAAAACAGCAGCAAGCCGCCATCGTCTGATGGTTATCAAAAACCTTGTAAAAACAGTAATTCTCCAGATCATTCTGACGACCTTTCCGCAGATAAAGGTACCGATCCATCGGATGAAAAACCCAATCCTAAAAGTCTGAGACAGTCTTCTGGTAATAAAGCCGGTGGAAAGAAAGGGCATCAGGGCACTTGTCTTAAACAGGTCGATATCCCTGACTATATTGAGTACCTTCCGGTTAAAGAATGCAATAAATGTCAGGCGTCTCTTCTTGATAGTGAGCCGGTCAAATATATTGAACGACAGGTGTTTGAACCAGGGAGACCGGGTGAATTTGAAGTAACGGCCCATAGAGCTGAAGTAAAAATCTGCACTTGTGGTTGTCGGAATCAGGCTGAATTCCCGGAAGGTGTTACCGCTGCCGCACAATATGGCTCAGCCACACAGGCTATGGCCGTCTATCTTAACCAATACCATTTCCTGCCTTTTAAGCGCGTGTCAGAGTATTTTAATACTCTCTATAAAATGAGTGTAAGTGCAGGCACTGTCGCCAATTTTGTGGCCAGAACCTATGAAAATCTGGCTTCTACTGAAGAGGTTATTCGTGACGCCTTGCGGGAATCGTCTGTTGCCGGAGCCGATGAAACGGGTATGCGGGCCGAGGGCTCTTTGCACTGGCTACACGTTATGCGGGATGAACAATGGACGCTCTACTACTTGTCTGAAAAGCGAGGTCGTGAGGCCATGGACACGATGGGCATACTGCTAACATTTGCAGGCGTTCTGGTTCATGATCATTGGAAATCCTATTTTGCATATGCGGCAACTCACGTACTTTGCAATGCCCATCACCTGAGGGAGCTTTTGGGTGTTGTTGATAGGGACAGCAATCAACTGGCGTTGCGATTGATGAAGCTACTGAGGCTTTCCTGGCATTACTGCAAGGGCTTTAAGACCATAGGTATGCTACAGATGCCAAGTGTTGTCTGTGAACGAATCGAGAAGATTTATGACCGGTTGCTTCAGCGGGCTCTAATGAAAGAAGTCGTCTATATGGAGAAGCAACGAGAGGAGCTTAAGCGCAAGAAAGTCAAGAATACTAAAGCTTACAATCTCTTCAAACGACTCACTGAGTTCAAGGCTGAGACACTGCGCTTCATGTCAGATTTTACCATTCCCTTCGATAACAATGGCAGTGAGCGGGATGTTCGAATGGCCAAGTTAAAGCAGAAAATCTCAGGCTGCTTCAGGAGTGCAGACGGTGGTTCTATGTTTGCACGGATTCGCAGCTATTTGTCGTCTGCCAGAAAACAGGGAATGGACATATATCAATCACTTCATAGAGCTGTTCGGAATTACTGTAATATGCCTTTGCTCAGTGCTGGAATAGTACGCTGTCCCTATCAACAACACCCAAAAGCTCCCTCAGGTGATGGGCATTGCAAAGTACGTGAGTTGCCGCATATGCAAAATAGGATTTCCAATGATCATGAACCAGAACGCCTGCAAATGTTAGCAGTATGCCCATCGTGTCCATGGCCTCACGACCTCGCTTTTCAGACAAGTAGTAGAGCGTCCATTGTTCATCCCGCATAACGTGTAGCCAGTGCAAAGAGCCCTCGGCCCGCATACCCGTTTCATCGGCTCCGGCAACAGACGATTCCCGCAAGGCGTCACGAATAACCTCTTCAGTAGAAGCCAGATTTTCATAGGTTCTGGCCACAAAATTGGCGACAGTGCCTGCACTTACACTCATTTTATAGAGAGTATTAAAATACTCTGACACGCGCTTAAAAGGCAGGAAATGGTATTGGTTAAGATAGACGGCCATAGCCTGTGTGGCTGAGCCATATTGTGCGGCAGCGGTAACACCTTCCGGGAATTCAGCCTGATTCCGACAACCACAAGTGCAGATTTTTACTTCAGCTCTATGGGCCGTTACTTCAAATTCACCCGGTCTCCCTGGTTCAAACACCTGTCGTTCAATATATTTGACCGGCTCACTATCAAGAAGAGACGCCTGACATTTATTGCATTCTTTAACCGGAAGGTACTCAATATAGTCAGGGATATCGACCTGTTTAAGACAAGTGCCCTGATGCCCTTTCTTTCCACCGGCTTTATTACCAGAAGACTGTCTCAGACTTTTAGGATTGGGTTTTTCATCCGATGGATCGGTATCTTTATCTGCGGAAAGGTCGTCAGAATGATCTGGAGAATTACTGTTTTTACAAGGTTTTTGATAACCATCAGACGATGGCGGCTTGCTGCTGTTTTGACTGTTCTTGCCAACCTTTTCTTCCAATTCTCGACATCGCTCTTCCAGACAGGCAACTCTCATCCGCAGCTCTGCATTCTCTTTCAAGAGAATCTCAGCCGACATAGTTGCGGGTAGTTCTGGAATCATGCTGGCGAATATTGTGGAAAAATGGTGCTTAAGAGGATGGTATAAAAATCAGCTCGACTTTAGAGTCTGTATAAAACGATAATTCGGTCAGCTTTTTATAGTGAAGCAAGCCGAAATCAGTGAACTGTTTTTCCAAGTTCGTTATTACTTCCGTTTTTTGCCTAAAAGCCTTTAGTTATGCTGCTTCTGAATTATCCGGTATTAACTGGTCGATCAGATCGCGAAAATTGAACTCATATTTTTGCTTATATCTGTTCCAGCCCTTGCGAATAGAGAACCTCGGAATAATTCCTGAAAGAGCAATTTTCATCATGCCTGCAGTGGTTGTATCCGGGCTTCTCCAGGGTATCCGAGAAATATTCAGACATGCCTGATTTTTACAAACGGTTAATAACTGCAATAATGCATAGCCTGCCATTTTCAAATGCATCCATCGAAGCAGTGTTCGCAATTTCTGCTGCCATAAATGGCAACAGCCAAAAGCATGTTTGAGTTGGTGAAACATTGGCTCTACCGGCCATCTCCGGGAATAGGCACGAAGCACCTCCAGTCCCTCAAGTTCCGGATTGGTCGAGATGAATATTCTGCTTTCGGTCAGACCTTTGTCATTTTCAAAGCGACTCCAGACGACGCGTACTTCACGACCTTTAAGGAATCTGGCGCGACAGATCAGGGTACGATAACGTATTTTGCGAAATTTGCCGTACATCCATACTGTTGCTTTTTCTTCCGGCAGTTTCTTAACCTGTTCTGTCGTCATCTTGATGCCGTACTTTTTTGGGCGCCCTCGCTTCTTTACGGTGGGTGCTGGCGGCAAAGCATAGAGGGCCCGATTTGAAGGTATCTGACCAACAACTTCTATGTTCATTTCCAGAGCTGGCTTTATCAGTGTCCAGTTCATATACCAGCAATCGGTTAGCAGGCGTAGCACTCGATCCTTCACTTCATTGCGTACCACCCTGAGCATGGCCACGGCAATTTTCAGTTTGCTGGTGTTACCTGAAGCTGGTGTCGGAAATGAGATCACCGGTATGGCGGTAAATACTTCATCTGCAGCCCGCTCAAATATGATGGCCAGGGAAACCCAACACTGCCCCCAGATGTACGTCGGCCGATTGCGTTTCTTGCTGTGTTGATGATGTGTACGACAAGCAGGGGCTTTGTCGGAAAACCGTTCGATTACCCAGTCATCAAGCCCCAGGACCACAGGTTGATTCTCAGGAGCTTTGGAGCAGACCAGACGGATCAAGTGGCGTGCCAAGTTCTTCCATTGCCACTTGCCCTGAGATAGCCAGTGGTGGTAGCTGCTCCACACACAATGAAAATCAATTGTTAACAACGCCTGTGTAACAAAGCCGTCGGCTGAAAGCATGCAACCGAACAGCAGTTCGCAGAACGTTGGTACTGCAGTTGATGATAGCGCTCCAGCAAGAAAGGTTGTATATGAAGCGAGCTCCCTGAGGATTACTTGATGATCTGAAGTGAGCATGGCAACCATCTCGAATTTCGTCATTGGGGATGGTTGCTTTTAGCAGATTATGCGCCGGAACTATTGTGCTCTTAAAACTCTAAAGTCGAGCACCTACTGGATTCGCTTTGAATTGCTGTGGCGTGAATATTTTCAATGGTACGCCCTGAAGCATGGTGTCCGGCTGTTCTCCTCCAGCTGTCTCTTGATCACAAATAGCTACCTTGTTCTATCATTTCTCACTGATAAAACAGGTCATGCTTCCACTTTCTCCTAAACCATGGTCAGAACTAACTTTTGGATGTGCTGATTTGGGCGATACTCGACGTACAAAACGACTTGGTACGCCCGGCATGGGCATGAACTGATGGGGTGAAAGTCCCCTGTGGGAGAACCTACATCTGACTGGCGGTAAAGACGCCTGCTGATGACAACCACTAGCTTAAGGCAAGTGCAGTCCCGCGAGGGGCTGTGCGGAGGCAGTCTGAGTGCAAAGGTGCGAGCCGACGTACAGAAATCGCATATAAGGCTGAGTCTCTGGGCGAGTGAGCCAAGGATCACAAAGCCCTATGGTTCGTGAGACACGGTAAATGCGGCGGTTGTGCACTGAAAGTTCATGTCCTTATCCGGGGAGATCTGTTCAACATGCGATTGGTAATTCCCAGTTCTCAGCCACTGGTTACAACAGGCTCGGCGAACAGGTCTCATCATCCTGTTCGAGCAAACCCGATGGCAACCAATAGCGCCAGCAGAGGTAACTCCGCGTGGTGATTGGACAGAAGTCAGCAGAGGCCATAGTAGCTGTACGACAGAAGCCATTAACGGATGGGAAGTCGTTAGCGAAGGGCCGAACATCGACGACAAAGAGGAGACTGATTCCCTCAAGGCGATGCAGCCGTCCGGCGACTCACCGTACTTGGCGACAGAATCTTTAACCAGCTTTGAACCATGATCTACTAAATTGCGTACTTGAACCGGCTAATCTGGCAAGTGCATGGAAACAGGTCAAAAGCAACAAGGGTGCTCCGGGTATTGATGGAGTCACTATTGAAGCTTATCCAGACTTTGCCAAACAGCATTGGCCTTCAGTGCGTCAAGCCTTATTGGACGGAACCTACCAGCCATCACCCGTGCGCCGACATGTTATAGAAAAGCCGGACGGCGGTGAGCGTTTGCTGGGAATCCCTACCGTGATGGATAGGGTCATACAGCAGGCCATTGTGCAGGTGCTGACCCCTGTCTTTGATCCGGGTTTCTCTCCAAACAGCTTCGGCTACCGACCGGGACGGTCAGCACACGACGGAGTCCGTCAGGTTAAGCAGTTGATCAACCGGGGGCTTCATTACGCTGTTGACGTTGATCTGAGTAAATTCTTTGATACGGTTAATCACGACGTTTTGATGTCGAGGGTCTCCCGTAAGGTCCGCGACAAACGCCTTCTGAAACTGATTGGTAGCTACCTGCGCTCCGGTGTCATGATTGAGGGCAATGTCTACCCGACCAGGGTTGGCATGCCACAGGGTGGGCCTTTATCACCCTTGCTGTCTAATGTGGTCCTCGACGAACTCGACAAGGAGCTTGAATATCGGGGTCATTGCTTTGCAAGATACTGTGATGATTTTGTGATTCTCGTCAAAAGTCAGCGTGCAGGGGATCGGGTGATGCACAGCATTACCCAATTCATTGAACGCAAATTGAAACTGAAGATTAACTCCCGGAAAAGTAAAGTTGTGAAAGCAACAGAAAGCGAATTCCTGAGTTTCACCTTCACAGGGAAGAAAGTTCGCTGGGCCCAGAAGTGTCTGGACCGATTCAAATACCGGATACTCAAGTTGACCAGTCGTCGCTGGGGTGTCTCAATGCAACATCGGTTACGCAAATTGGCACAATATATCCGGGGTTGGATGGGGTATTTCCGGTTATCGGAATATCACCGACCAATTCCCCTGCTGGATCAATGGATACGTCGGCGAATCCGTTGCTGCTTTCTGAAGCAATGGCGCAAGCCGAAAACCCGTTTTAAGAATCTGGTCAGGTTAGGCGTTGATAAAATTAACGCCGCCAAGATCGCAGCCAGCAGCAAAGGGTATTACCGTCTGAGTAAAACCTATGCGGTACAACAGGCACTGAATAACAGTTACCTCGCGAAAATTGGGCTTGTTTCATTGAAAGACTTATGGATCAGGTTTCACCATCATCGTTGAACCGCCCGGTGCGGACCCGCATGCCGGGTGCTGTGGGGAGGGCTGGAGAAAGACCGGCCCTTACCCGATTCAAAGTTGCTGCCGAGCTTTCAGCTCATACCGGTAATTCTTTGTCATCTTCATGCGAAGGTTATACCGCACTGGTAACTGGAGCTTACCGGCTGATTGAGAATGAGGCCGTAAAGCCTGAAGCAATAGCTGAGGCAGGCTTTCAGGCAACTGCCAAAATAGCGAGACAGTCTCGCCTACTTCTGGCTCTCGAAGATACAACAACCCTGGGTTATAAACATGCTGTCAGATCCGAGCTTGGTGATCTTGGAGGTCCTGAAGGCTCTAAAACCAGAGGATTCCACGTCCACTCTGTCTTCTTGGTTGATGCGGATACAGAGCGAAGCATTGGGCTTATTGATCAAGAACGATGGGTTAGAGAGGACGTTCAGCGGGGGAAAAAGAACCAACGTCGTCAGCTACCTTACGAGGGAAAGGAAAGCTTTAAGTGGCAAAGAGCCTCTGAAAACACAGAACAAAGGATGGGGGGTAAAATGCCTGACATCATCAGTGTTTGCGACCGGGAGGCGGATATATACGAATATATGCACTACAAACTGGATAACCGACAGCGGTTTGTTGTAAGAGCTACACAAAACAGAATCCTGGTAGATGGCGAACTCTTATTATTTGATTCCTTAGCTCAGACTGAAGTGTTGGGGAAATATACGAGGCTCTTGTAGGATTTCAGACTGCTACTGGGTTGAACATTGCTGAAGCCCTTTATCTACAAAGGTTGTCAGCATATTGTCCGGTAATGTTGCTCAATCCTTGTTTTTCGTGACCTACAGTCAGTTTTCACTGTAGAGCAGTTCGTAATCAAAATAGAGCCATATACGATAGTGGTTCCTCAAAAAGGAGGTAGAAAGAAGCGAAAGGCAACGCTGCAGGTCAAAAGAAAGAAGATGACAATACAGGCGCCGCAAAGGCCAGGCGGCAGGCCGGAACCGGTAACTATGAATATTGTGTCGGCTGAAGAGATTGGCAATGACTCCGAAGACCGTTTGCACTGGGTACTATTGACAACTGAAGATATTGAAACATTCGAAGACTGTCGCTCTATCATTCGATTTTACGAGCTCCGATGGCGAATAGAAGAGTTCCACAAGGCTTGGAAATCGGGAGCAGGAGTAGAAAGGCTTCGTCTGCAATCTCCGGATAACATTGAACGACTTGCGGTCATATTAATGTTTGTCGCTGTCAGACTAATGCAAATCCGTGAAGCATTAATGTTACCGAATGACAGGCAGCACAAAGACAGAAAGCTTTGGAGTGAAAAAACACTCGCGAATGAGGTGGTCAGTGATGATGAATGGCAGGTTCTCTGGCTAACCTATGAAAAAAAAGCGTTGCCCGATAAGCCGCCAACAGTCACTTGGCTGCTTCAAACGATTGCTCGGCTTGGTGGTTGGGGTGATTCAAAGCATACAGGGCAGCCCGGCTGGTTAGTGGTATGGGAAGGCTGGGCGAAATTGCAGGATCGGGTAAAAACCTGGCAGATAGCCCGGCAGTTCAGCGCTGGAGAGATGTGATCAAGAGTCAGCTCCTCCAGGGGGATCAAGGAAAAGTGCAGGCTGTCCTGCTTTTATCCGGAACGGTTTCAGAAATGGTGCGCCGGCAATACACCCTGGCCGATCGTGAATGCCTGCATGAAAGACCTACAGGCCACCGGCTATCTTTCCAACCGTGGGCGGCAGTTGGTGGCCAGCTGCTTTATCCACGAACTGGGGATGGACTGGCGCTACGGCGCCGCCTGGTTTGAGCAGCAGCTGGTGGATTATGATGTGGGTAGCAACTGGGGCAACTGGCAGTATCTGGCGGGCGTCGGCGCGGATCCGCGCGGGTGTCGCCATTTTGATCTGGATAAACAGGCCCGGCAGTACGATCCTGATGGCAGTTATGTAAAACGCTGGGAAGGTAATAAAACCTACCCTCTCGACAGTGTCGATGCCGCTGACTGGCCCATCATGCCGTAATCATTCTGCCACCAACAGCTGATGTCGCCAGCGGGCCTGATGGTCTTTTGCCAGATGGGCTGAAACATCGGGCATGGTTCGGATAAAGTCATCAGCCAGTGTCCAGGGAGGATTCACAACCACCATGCCTGATGCGGACATGCCGGGTGTACTATCGTCGGCAATACCCATTTCAAACAGATGCACATTACGCATTCTGCCGTTGGCAAACCCCTTTTCCATCGCCCGAATCTGATGCCTGTCCACCACGGGATACCACAGCAGCAGCATTGCCTGAGGCATTTTCAGATAAGCGGCTTCCATAACCTTCACTACGGTCTGATAGTCCGACTTGATCTCATAAGAGGGATCGATCAAAACCAGGGCACGACGGCTGGCGGTAGGCAGAAGAGCAGCAAGTCCCTTAAAGCCATCTTCCGGCCGAACATGGCACAGGCGACGATGTTCGCAATGCCTGCGTAATTCTACGATGGTTTGCGGATGCATTTCATAGAGCCAGGCTTTGTTGCCGGGCCTTAACAGGCGCTTGACCAGCAATGGCGAGCCCGGGTAACGTCTGGCACCGAGATCATCGGCAATCTGGCCGTGATAGTCCTCCAGACCTTGCAGCTGTTGCCAGTCCAGTTTCAGGACACCCTCATCGCTCTCAGCCGTCTTGCGGGCCATGGTGGAGTCCAGTCGGTAGAGGCCTGCGCCGGCATGGGTGTCAATATAATCAAAAGGCTTGTCTTTCTTCTGCATGTGACGCACACAGGCCAGCAACAGCCAGTGCTTGAGAACATCGGCATGATTGCCTGCGTGGTAGTGGTGTTGATAGCTGAGCATGGGGTTCTGAAAGCCCTGAGATGGGTGGATGTCGTGCCTTTTGGGAGGGACGGGCAAATATAGCAGATTCCCGCGTCTTGGTTAAATCGGAGGCATTACCCGGTTGGACCGGTTGTGGTTAGTACAGCTGACCATGTTGTCAGTTATCTTCTGAGTATTTTCAGCAAGAATATCAGCATTTTAGAAGCGTGCAAATTAGCTGAGAGTTATCTCAAAGGAATTATGATGAATATGTCAAATTCTTTAACTGCTATAACCCCAAAGGTGACAGAAAGCGGGGCGTGGTCTCCTGATAACGGGCGCAATGCGGCCATAAAAAGTTACGGTATGACCTGTTCAGTAACAACCCACTCCTGTGGTAAGTTCCTGCCCACCGGGATTGATACTTCCCATCCTGATTCCACTGGAAACGTGTTCCGGCAGGCAAAAAGTTTTGGTCGTAAATCTTTTCGCCACTGGCCTTTGCTGGGCGTCTGGAAAGTCATTAAAAGTAATGTGTCAGATCTTTTTGAAAGCAAAAGGTATTTCAATAATTTTAATACCATTAAAAAAGCCATGGACAATAAGAAGCATGGTGTTTTTCCGGAAAATATTGATCAGTTTAAAAAAATATGTTCACAAAGAGCCGCTGAAATCATTGATGAGTGTCAGCCGGGCTCCTGCCTGACCATTGATTTTGCCAATGGGCGTCATACAGCAATGATCATTTATCCTGTTGATGGCGAACCTGAATATTTTTCTTACGGCTCTTCCCATTCCAAGTGGATACGGATCGAAAAAAATCTAGCCTGGGATATTGATAAGGAAGCAGGGGAGACCGACAGTCGATTTGAGCTCAGAAAATATATATTGAAAGACCTTGTTGATCACTTTGATTATGTGGCTGATCGAAACACTGTCCTGCTGACAGGGCTTAACGTTGAAAAGATGTTAATAAAAGCCAGAAAGATTTATGAAAACGGCCAATATAGTTATGGTTTCAACTGTGCCACATTTGTTGCCGATGTTCTCAAGTCTGGCTATCAACATATCCATAAACCGTTTAAGAATAAACGAAGCTGGCAAACTCCGGAAAATACAATAAAACTTGCCCGAGAAATCCACTATCTGAATACAAAATCAGCAGAAAGTAACCCTGATGCAGAAATTGAAAGGAAAATCGACCAATGTCGTGATATCGACAGCATCCGTCAGCTACACAAGGACAATGTCGTCGATATCAAGAGCCGTTTCTGGTTCCGGTTGAAGCATTTTCTGTATTGCCTGACCGGGCTTAAATCCGCAGAAGAATACCGGGTTAATCAGCTGGAAAAATACATTACCCGACACATTATGGGCAGCAGTGTTGTTAAGAGTGCACTGCTTGAAGCACTTGAAAATGAGCAAGTGGATGATAAGCAGATTATGAGTTTGCTGTCCTTATTGAGGCTGGACGCAGAGTCCGTTGAGCGTGTTGTAAAACTGAATGACCCGGCACTTCTGGCGTTTTATCTCAACTACTTCAACGAGGATGTTAACCGAAGGATCAATAAGCGGCAGGAAAGCCTGTTGCTGTGTGCCATCCGGAATCACTCAAACCATATAGTGCGTGCCCTGTTAGTCAGGGAGGATATCGATAAGCACATTAGTGACAAGGATGGGAATTCGCTACTGATACTTGCCGCTAAAAAAGGCAATGAAGAAGTCGTCAGCATGCTGTTGCCAACATACCCTGACATCAGTGGAACCAATAACTACGGCAAAACCGCGATGGATATGGCCAGAAAATATCATCATCATAAAGTTGTTTACTTATTAGCAACGAAAAAGAGCCAAAGGGTTATAGAAAACGTGCAAAGTAAAACATTAATACATTAATCAAGGGCGAGAAATGAGATGCATACAATACAAGGAGCCACTGCGAATCTTCATTCACTAATCAATCCAGATTTTGATTCACAACAGTGTGTGGAAAATACAAAGTTTGGTGACCGATTCGTAAGAATTCACAAGGCATTTAATCCTGAAACGCTGAATGCTGCTAATGAACTTTTGAATAGAGATGAATATTTTTTTGATCCACTTCCAGAAGTTAGCACTAGTATGAAAATTTGCTTCGATGCCGGAGAAAGAATTCCTTTTACACCAGAATCAAAGTAATTTCTCAAAAAGTGCTGGAAGCAGGATAATTTCGGTCAGTCGTCTATCCTCTCACCATGGCTTTTCTAGAACACCAGCAGTTACAACCTGAAGATCTACTGAGATTCATCACTCAGCAGCAAGAGCAGATCATTCAGCTCAAAGAGCAGATAGAATTGCTTGAAGCAGAGATTCGTCGTCTAAAAAAACTGCCCGCAAAGCCTGACATCAAACCAAACACCAAACCTCCCGATGATGACACCGGCAGCCCTGATGGAGATCCATCCGCTCCTGAGGGTAACGATGGAGCCAGCCCAGACACCTCGTCAAAGCAGAAGGTTAAGAAGCCCAACGAGAAAACCAGAAAGCAGCGTAAACAGCCCCGAAAGCCATCGGCGGAAAAATCCATACCCATTGCTGCCACTGATGTTCCGGAGGGATCAATCAGGAATGGAACCACCCCTTTTCATGTTCAGGAACTGACAATACAAACATCCAGTATTGAATATCTTTTAGAGCAATGGGTGACACCCGATGGACAAACCATTACGGCCAAACCGCCAGCCAGCCTTCATGGACATCATTACGGGCCAATGCTGCAGGCCTACGTTCTGCACCAGTATCATGGTTGCTCCGTTACCCAGCCAGAACTGCTGGACTGGCTATGGGACATTGGAATCTCTATTTCCAGCGGGGAACTCAGCCAGCTTCTGACGAAAGGACACGAGCAGTTCCATGCTGAGAAAGATGAGCTGTTGACTACAGGTATTCGCTGTTCAAGTTATATCCAGACAGACGACACGGGAACAAGGCATAAGGGGAAGAACGGTTACTGCACCATCATCAATAACGAGTCCTTTGCCTGGTTCGAGAGCACAGACAGCAAAAGCCGGGAAAATTTCGTAAGCCTACTGCACCGCCCATGGTCAACTTACACGTTCACCGACGATGCCTTGATCTATCTGGAAAAACTGGATTACCCCAAAAAGTGGCTACGCGTTCTTAATCCATACAGAGGCGTCACCTTCCTGAGCCATGAAGCCTGGGAAGAATGTATGAAAGACCTGAGACTAACTGGTAGACGGCGCCAGCAGGCCAGTGAAGCCATGATTTATGGCAGCCTGATACAGCATGGAGCAGGACATCTTACCACCTTCAGTGATGGGGCAAGGCAGTTCGACGTTTTCAAACACAGCCAGTGCTGGATACATGCAGAGCGAGGGCTGGCAAAAGTTCATCCGGTCAATGATCAGCAGGCCATGGCTCAGAAATGGCTTCGGACATGGTTCTGGGCCATTTACGATGACCTTAAAGACTTCAAGACAGAGCCAACTGAAAAAAAGGCAATAAAAGTACGACAGGGGTTCCAGGCGCTGATCCAAACCCAAACGTGCAGTGGGCTTCTTCAGGATGCTCTGTCAGGGTTGGCTGTAATCAAGGAAGAGCTATTACTGGTTCTGGATGACCCGAGCTTACCGCTGCACAACAACCTGAGCGAGAGTCAGATACGAGAATATGTTAAACGACGAAAGATCAGTAGTGGGACGCGAAGCGATTTGGGGCGGCAATGTCGCGACACCTTTGCCAGCCTGAAAAAAACGTGTCGCCTGTATGGTCTCTCTTTTTGGGATTATCTGAAAAGCCGACTAATGGGCGATGGGTTATTTCCGAGATTGAGTAACCTGATTGAGGAGGCTTCACGTCATCTTCCGTGTGGTGCTGCCAGCAGTTTTTGAGAAATTACGAATCAAAGAGCAAAGTCTTTAAGTCAGTTGGGGGCTAAGTTACCGTTAATGGTTGAATCAGCTAAACTCCCATAAAATCTACGTTGTAGGGGAGTGATATGCAATCTGAACTCTTCCAGAATTTTATTGATTCCATTTCAACATTAACCAGTGAACAGCGAGACATTCTTAACAACTCGCTCCTTAGTACTCAAATAGAGGTTACCGAGGTAGTAGAAACCACTGACTCTGAACCTGTTTACAGTGAATCTATACCCAATAACGATAATGCAACACCTGACGTAGAAAAGAGCATACTTGCCCAATTTGCCGAAAACCCCAGGTGCCCCAAATGCAAAAGCCATAGCGTTGGTCGCTGGGGCATACGAAATGGCCGACAGCGCTACCACTGCAAGACTTGCGACTCAACGTTTAACGCCTTTAGTGGAACGCCTTTGGCAAGGCTCAGGCACCCTGAAAAATGGAACAAGTACCTCGCAGGTATGACTCACTCTATGGTCTTGCGACCAGCTGCTGCTGAGAATGCCATTGACTTGAAAACTGCGTTCCGCTGGCGTCACCGCTTTCTTGAAGTGATTAATAATGATCAAGCAGAAGAGCTTTGTGGCATTACTGAGCTTGATGAAACATTTTTCCGTGAATCCTTCAAAGGGCAAAGAGAAGGCCTTCCACGGCCAACCCGAAAGCGGGGTAATGATCCCAACAAAGCCCGAAAAGTCCCGGTAATGGTGGCTCGGGACCGTAATCGAAATACCGTTGACGGTGTATTAGAAAACGAAAGTGCTAATGAATTGTGCAGGCATTTAAATGGCCGCATATCGATACAGGCCACGGTCTGTGCGGATGCACACCTCGCTCACGAAAAACTTGCTGACAAGCTTGGATTTGTCTTCAAGGAGCTGGTGACATCAGCAGGTCAACATGTTGTTGAAGGCATCTACCACATCCAGACTGTAAATTCTTATCACAGTCATTTAAAACGCTGGATTGGCGGCGTATTCCAAGGGGTTGCAACTCGTTACCTTCCCCATTATCTGGCCTGGAGGCGAGAACTGACGGCAGCAAAAAAATTAACTGTTGGCCGGTTGATCAGCAGAATTACTGAACATTGGTGCTTCCAACCATTAACGGTAACTTAGCCTCAGTTGGGCATGTACGCCTGGTAGAAAATACTGCTGTCCGTTATATAGCCCTCCTCTTAGGGTAGACATTAAGCTCAAAAAAGGTTCGTTTCCGGCGGCAGAACCCACCTTGAACAGCCACAATAAAGCTTCGAAACCATTATCAATGGCTGAACAAGATGAGTACTGCAAATAGTAGATTAGTTGAAAAAAACTGTTGACCTGTTTCGACCGGTCAGAACTCCTAAGTATGGCGGAACAGCTTGGTTTTACTATACGACAGCGAGATATCCGTCCTTTGGATTTTATCCTCTCACTGATCGATGCCCTCGCTGGTGATGGAAACTGCGATACCCAGGCGGATCTACACCGTAAATTTAACGAGTTGACGGGGCTGAATGTCTCTTATCGTTCTTGGGCAAATCAAGCTAAAAAGGACGCGCTGCCTACTCTTATCCTGTGGCTATGGGTGCAGTGTCTGGAAATATTTTCCCGCAAAGTCATGGCGTTTGATGAAGACAGTCCATTTTCAGAGTTTGAGCACATTCTGATTCAGGACGGTTCGTCACAAGCTGTCTATGATGCCCTGAAAGAAGCATTTCCCGGCAGGTTCTCAACGGTCAGTCCTGCTGCCGTCGAGCTTCATACGACAATGGATCTTCTCACCAACAACCTGGTGCGGGTGCAGCTGACTGAAGATACCCGTTCAGAAAGAGACTGTCTGCCACCACTGCCAACATCCATGGCCTATATCCTGATGCTAATGGATGCCGGTTATTTTGAGCTGGAACTCTTTGCCGCTATTGATGACAGGGAGGGTTCTTTTATCTGCAAGGCACCTCAGAGTATCAACCCGACGATACTCAGCGCGGTACGGGAGGATGGCAAGAATCTCAATCGCTACAAAGGACAAAAACTGAAGGATGTACTGTCTGGCTTCCCCAAAGACCAGTGCCTCGACCTGGATGTAGAATGGCCGGGATTCAAAGCCTGGCCATTCCGCTTGGTTGTCCGCTGGAATGACAAAAAACAGAAGTGGGTTTTCGTTGTGACCAACCTGAACCGGGTGGAGTTCACCTTGAGTGATGTGCTCCAGGCCTATCGTCTACGGTGGCAGATAGAGCTGATTTTCAAAGAGATCAAATCCTATTCAGGGTGGCATCGTTTTAACACCAAATCAGCGACACTGGTGTTTAGCCTGATTCTGATGTCCTTTGTGGTTGTGACGTTGAAAAGGTACCTTGCCCATGCTGCACAGGCGAACCTCTGTGAAAGTGGGAGCATTGAGGAAATCTCGACGCACAAGGTGATGAAAAGTGGGACTCACCTGTTTGGTAATGTGATTTCATCGTTGATGAATGCAGGAAAGTCATTGGTCTCATGCATTAAAAAGCTACTGGACTTCTGGGGAAATAATGCGAAACGAGAACACCCTGCACGGGATGGTTGTTCAGGGCGTACAAGATTAGGCCTTTGTGCGGTGGGTGGGGCTTAATGTCTACCTTAAGTAGCCCTCCTAACCAATGGCTCTGTTAATAGAATATGTGCAGAATTTGATGGCAAAGGCAAACTCATGAAAAAAGCAGAAATATGTGAAAAACTGCTTGAAAACCTTCATCCAGGCTGCGACGTGCTCGCCGATCTTGCGACTGAAGCATTGGAACTCATGGCTGAAAAGAGTTCATGGGCTGGTCGCCGTGTGAATATTGATAGGGTAGGCGTTGTTCGATATCGTATTACCGACGAAACTCCCTGCTCCGGATTAAGATGGCATCAAGACCCCGGTGATACCAGTTTGGTGGTGCAAATGAATCGTGGTGTGGGCTATCAAGGCGGCGGACTAAACACTGGCCAGCAAGGTGAGATTCCCCTCAGGGTTGTGGAAGAGACGTAATTTCTCAAAAACTGCTGGCAGCACCACACGGAAGATGACGTGAAGCCTCCTCAATCAGGTTACTCAATCTCGGAAATAACCCATCGCCCATTAGTCGGCTTTTCAGATAATCCCAAAAAGAGAGACCATACAGGCGACACGTTTTTTTCAGGCTGGCAAAGGTGTCGCGACATTGCCGCCCCAAATCGCTTCGCGTCCCACTACTGATCTTTCGTCGTTTAACATATTCTCGTATCTGACTCTCGCTCAGGTTGTTGTGCAGCGGTAAGCTCGGGTCATCCAGAACCAGTAATAGCTCTTCCTTGATTACAGCCAACCCTGACAGAGCATCCTGAAGAAGCCCACTGCACGTTTGGGTTTGGATCAGCGCCTGGAACCCCTGTCGTACTTTTATTGCCTTTTTTTCAGTTGGCTCTGTCTTGAAGTCTTTAAGGTCATCGTAAATGGCCCAGAACCATGTCCGAAGCCATTTCTGAGCCATGGCCTGCTGATCATTGACCGGATGAACTTTTGCCAGCCCTCGCTCTGCATGTATCCAGCACTGGCTGTGTTTGAAAACGTCGAACTGCCTTGCCCCATCACTGAAGGTGGTAAGATGTCCTGCTCCATGCTGTATCAGGCTGCCATAAATCATGGCTTCACTGGCCTGCTGGCGCCGTCTACCAGTTAGTCTCAGGTCTTTCATACATTCTTCCCAGGCTTCATGGCTCAGGAAGGTGACGCCTCTGTATGGATTAAGAACGCGTAGCCACTTTTTGGGGTAATCCAGTTTTTCCAGATAGATCAAGGCATCGTCGGTGAACGTGTAAGTTGACCATGGGCGGTGCAGTAGGCTTACGAAATTTTCCCGGCTTTTGCTGTCTGTGCTCTCGAACCAGGCAAAGGACTCGTTATTGATGATGGTGCAGTAACCGTTCTTCCCCTTATGCCTTGTTCCCGTGTCGTCTGTCTGGATATAACTTGAACAGCGAATACCTGTAGTCAACAGCTCATCTTTCTCAGCATGGAACTGCTCGTGTCCTTTCGTCAGAAGCTGGCTGAGTTCCCCGCTGGAAATAGAGATTCCAATGTCCCATAGCCAGTCCAGCAGTTCTGGCTGGGTAACGGAGCAACCATGATACTGGTGCAGAACGTAGGCCTGCAGCATTGGCCCGTAATGATGTCCATGAAGGCTGGCTGGCGGTTTGGCCGTAATGGTTTGTCCATCGGGTGTCACCCATTGCTCTAAAAGATATTCAATACTGGATGTTTGTATTGTCAGTTCCTGAACATGAAAAGGGGTGGTTCCATTCCTGATTGATCCCTCCGGAACATCAGTGGCAGCAATGGGTATGGATTTTTCCGCCGATGGCTTTCGGGGCTGTTTACGCTGCTTTCTGGTTTTCTCGTTGGGCTTCTTAACCTTCTGCTTTGACGAGGTGTCTGGGCTGGCTCCATCGTTACCCTCAGGAGCGGATGGATCTCCATCAGGGCTGCCGGTGTCATCATCGGGAGGTTTGGTGTTTGGTTTGATGTCAGGCTTTGCGGGCAGTTTTTTTAGACGACGAATCTCTGCTTCAAGCAATTCTATCTGCTCTTTGAGCTGAATGATCTGCTCTTGCTGCTGAGTGATGAATCTCAGTAGATCTTCAGGTTGTAACTGCTGGTGTTCTAGAAAAGCCATGGTGAGAGGATAGACGACTGACCGAAATTATCCTGCTTCCAGCACTTTTTGAGAAATTACGAAGAGACCATAGAAAACCACGATTATTCCCAAAATAGTGGATTCCTGTTCACGAATAGGCACAACCTGTTACATCAAGGCGCTGATGCTGAGTATATTGGTGAAGCAGTCGGTGTTGCAGAAAAACGTCTATTCATTTTGTTTGCTAATCCCGAATGGCTCTATTTTGATTACGAACTGCTCTACAGTGAAAACTGACTGTAGGTCACGAAAAACAAGGATTGAGCAACATTACCGGACAATATGCTGACAACCTTTGTAGATAAAGGGCTTCAGCAATGTTCAACCCAGTAGCAGTCTGAAATCCTACAAGAGCCTCCCGAATTAAGACAGTGACAAACATCAATAGTCAAGAAAACCAGCCCTAATAAAGGGTGGCTCTATTTTGATTACGAACTGCTCTACAGTGAAAACTGACTGTAGGTCACGAAAAACAAGGATTGAGCAACATTACCGGACAATATGCTGACAACCTTTGTAGATAAAGGGCTTCAGCAATGTTCAACCCAGTAGCAGTCTGAAATCCTACAAGAGCCTAAAGGGTTATACTATTCTCGGGCGACCTGCTGCTGCCAGGTAGCGGGATAACCGATATACGGCGATATATCGCAATCAATCTGACTGATGTAAAAAGGCATGAAGTACTCTCGAAGGCCAAAAACTGCCGACAGCAAGGTGGATCGATCCGCACAAAAGCAGTGTCCTGTTTGCCATCGCCCTTTTTCCTGGCGAAAAAAGTGGGAGCGTTGCTGGGATGCAGTTCGCTACTGTTCAAGGCGTTGCCGATCTCAACGACACCGGGTGACGGATGAAGCACAATAAACACTATTCTACCCTCAGGCTGATTCTCGGAGATCAGCTCAATGCCCGTCATAGCTGGTTCAGCAAGCAGGATGACGAGTGTGTTTATGTGATTGCCGAGCTGCTTCAGGAAACTGGTTATGTTAAACACCATGTGCAGAAGATCTGTGGTTTTTTCCTCGCCATGGAACAGTTCGCTACGGCATTGCAGCAAGCGGGGCATCAGGTACTTCACCTAACGCTGGATGAAACCAAGGACTTTAACGACCTGCCTTCGCTGATCGTCCAACTGTGCCGACAATATTCAGTGACCCGTTTTGAATACCAGCGGCCTGATGAATATCGTTTGCTGGAACAGCTAAGAGACTTTGAGCCCGATAAGTTAATTAAGAAAACCATTGCTAAAAACATCTCTAAAAAAGAATGGGATACCGAACATTTTCTGGTCCCTTTTGATGAGCTTGCCAAACGGTTCAAGCCTGGTAAGCCTGGCAGAATGGAAACGTTCTACCGAAAGATGCGTCAGCAACATAATATCCTGATGTGTGATGGCCAGCCGGAAGGAGGGCAATGGAATTATGATGCGGATAATCGCTGTAAGCTCAAAGTGGCTGACCTTGAGCAGATTCCGGAACCGTTAGTATTTGCCAGTGCAACAGCAGCAGTACTGGAACGGCTGAAACGCCATAAGGTGCAGAGTTTTGGTGAGGTTGGTACTCATTTGCTCTGGCCAATTACCCGTCAGCAGTCATTAAAGTTACTGAATTATTTTTGTACCCATTGCCTGCCGTATTTTGGCCAGTTCCAGGACGCGATGACTGCAAACAGCGACCATCAATGGAGCCTCTACCATTCCCGGCTCTCCTTTGCCCTGAATACCAAAATGCTCCATCCGAAACAGGTGATCAATAAGGCCATTAAAACCTGGCAGGAAAATCCGGACGTGATTTCTCTGGCGCAAATAGAGGGCTTTGTTCGTCAGATTCTGGGATGGCGTGAATATATCCGGGGTGTTTACTGGAGCAATATGCCGGGTTATGAGTCCATGAATTTCCTGAACGCAAATGGTGATCTTCCTGGCTGGTTCTGGACCGGACAGACAGATATGAACTGTATGCGCCACGCCATTACCCAGTCATTGCAGTATGCCTATGCCCATCATATTCAGCGGTTGATGATCACTGGCAATTTCTGCCTGCTGGCGGGTATTGATCCTGACCAGGTCGATCAGTGGTATCTGGGAATTTATATCGATGCGATTCAGTGGGTAGAACTACCCAATACCCGGGGCATGTCACAGTATGCCGACGGTGGTATGGTGGCTTCGAAACCCTATGCAGGCAGTGGCAATTATGTACAGAAAATGAGTGACTATTGCCCAGACTGTGTCTACAGCGTGAAGGAAAAAGAGACTGAAAGCGCCTGTCCCCTGAACAGTTTGTACTGGCACTTTATGGAAAATCACCGGGGGGTATTGCAGAACAATCCACGGACTGCACTGGTATATAAGGGGTGGGACAAAAAGGGCGCAGCTGACAGGGATGCCATCCTGAAACGGGCCCGGTGGTGCATTAATCATTTGAACACGCTTTAAACATTTGAAAGCCTGAGCAGCTGGGGGAGGAACTCAATGAGGGCATTGTAGTCGTCGCAGGTTATGCCTTCTCAAGAAGGACCCAAAATTGTTGGAACGAGATCATGGCTTGAGGTGGTTTACAATGATAGCGAGTGTCTCTTCAACCTTATCAAATCGGTTATCGATGTTATCAAGTCGGTTGTCAATCCTGTTAAAGCGTTCACGATTTTCCTGCTGGTTGGCATCCACCTTTTTGTTCAGTGTCTCAATCGCTATTTCATGGCGCACACTGTGCAGGAACAGTTTTTTAATATCATTCTGTGCGTTTTTAACGCTGGTTTCTATTTGATGAATGGCATTCCAGAGCGCATCACTGTCTTTATCGTGGTTCATGAGGACAACTTCTGATTATTCTTGATGGGTTGAGAATAGCAGATAATTACCTCGTTCCCGCGAGGACCCGTGGGAACCAAGTGTCTGTGTGTAATGAAGCTTGATTGCACTATTCTATCCGGCAGGTTTTGGCACCCAGGCTTTACACCACCCTTCCGGTTCTACGGAGTTTGCCGGGAATAGCCTGCAACCCTGGTTTTCAGGGGTATAGAGTGCGCAATTCTCACACTTTCGACCGTCCTGATAACCATCTATGGATTTAGCGGCCTCCTGCGTTTTTTTGTAGGAGAGACCCATTGCTGTCGGGCTGGACTCATCAAGGGCCGGAAGTGCATCGGCACGGGCCTGACGACCGGGAATATCAAGAAGAGGAATAAGCGCAGAAGCAACAGCCAGTTGTAAAAACCGACGCCGGGTGGGTCCGCGCTTCTCAGAATCGAATGATTTCTCAGACATGGGATGACCTCATCGTACTTTTATGTTTTTTAAGCCTGATGATATCAGGGCTTAAAACTTTTTTTCTTATACGAACGGGTATATCTCACGGATCATGCGAAAAATCAATTCTCTAGCCAGGTTTTCAGTGCTTCCAGGCCGATACCAGAGTATGCGCTGATCTCGAATATCGCGGAGATGCCCGCAGCCTTCAGCACTTTTCGGGAGAATACCGGGTCTGCTTTTTCGCTATCGATCTTGGTGATGATGCCAATCACTTCCAGGGCTGATTAATCCGGGCCATACCAACTACTCTGGGGTCTTTGGCATTTTGCTGGTTAATCATGGCAAAGTAGAATGGACGATCAAAATTAAACTGGAGACGTTCATTATGAGGGATAAAACAATCGGATACCATCATACATGATGCTGCAGCTACCTGTGCACCCTGTTCATCAATAGTCAATGCAGCCTTATGTGTGCCGCTGGCTAAAGCCCCTGGGTATTCTGTTGTAAATTGATAGTCGAATGTGAATTTGGGCAGAGTGAGTTTTGCCTGATCCTCTTTTGTTTTGCCCAGAATGAGCGTTAGTCCATCTGTCAAAACTCGATTGAGATCTTCACTGTTTTGATCCGTTGCATCTTGTGGGGGTAGAACAAGTACGGCCTTAATCCCTCTTTCCTCAACAGGAACAGCTACAAAATCATAGCCTTCTGAATTAATGTGGGTGATAGAGCTGGTATTATTGCTGCTTTCCATCCACTGTATTTCAGGGTGGATGATTTTATTCCATGTCATTGCTGAACTATTTACGCCATCCATCAATTCAAATGGCTCACGCCATGAAAGATGTTGTAATAACCATGTGACCAGTCGAAAGGCAAGGTTTGGATTTTCCAGGCTTCCGGCATCAAGAAAATCAGTAATCATGCCTTGTGTGTCTTTTGTAATTTGTGCATTGAGTTCTGCTGTAGCCTGTTCATATCCCTTTTGCCTTAACTCTGCACTGGTAGTATGTGGAATCTGTAGTCGTGCCAATGCTTGATCAACATAGACTCTTTTTGATTGAATATGTATGCCCTCTGCAGTGTTCTTGATATTGAGTCGATTTGGTTCCGACTCGATAGCATCACCTTTTAAACCCGCTTCATTCATTACTCTGGCGGTAATTTGCTCCGTTGTTTTTACCAGTAGCGGTGAAATAATTACGTTAGCCGATCGGTTATATAATGTCTCTTGAACAAATTGCTGCACATCACTTTGAAGACTTTGACAATAGAGTGTGACAGCTTTCGGTACTATCTTGTGAGTACCTGAAAAGCCAATACCCTGTGCTGGTGACAATGATGGTGATGTTAAAGAGTATCTATCAGCAGTTGCAAGATTTTGAGTTACATTATTTGGTGTAGGCGTTAGATTTTGCATTTTTCTTTTAAACCTCCAAGCTCAATATTTCTTGTTTGAACCTGCGCATTCCCTCTCATCCGAATAAGGCAAGTCCAGAATACTTCAGGATAGAAGATGTAGTGGTGCTGTAAACCATTGGTTGAAAAAATTATTATTAATTACTGATTTTTTGAATTATGTTACTGATCATTGGTTTTTATTAGTGTTTTTTGATGTTGAGATTCCGGGTGGCTTTTATTTGGCTATGGTGATTTTCAGACTGTTTATTTAATGCTTTTCTGCAGCAAAGCCAATTTATTTTTGACAGTGAAGGCTAACTAGAATGACGACTAAAAAAGCGTTTGCATCTTCAGGCGATCTGGAACAAAAAAAAGAGACACTGGAAGTGCTGGCAGACGGTGTTTATGCCTTCACTGCTGAGGGTGATCCTAATGTTGGCGCCATTGAGGCGGAAGACTTCCTTATTGCTTTTGAGGCTCGGGCAACCCCAAAGGCGGCTTCTGAGTGGTTAAATGAACTCAGAAAGCATACAACTAAGCCTGTTAAATATCTGGTGTTGTCTCACTACCACGCAGTACGGGTGTTGGGTGCATCCGCCTTTTCTGCTGAATCGATTATTACCCATGAGAACACCAGGTTGCTCATAGAAGAACGTGGTATGGATGACTGGGAAAGTGAGTTTCGCCGCATGCCCAGGCTGTTTCGTGAACCCGGGGGAATCCCGGGGCTGACCCATCCGGATATTGTGTTTAACGATCGATTGGAAATTCCGCTGGGTGGGCTTCGGGGAAGTCTGGTGCTTGAATACTGTGGGCGAGGTCATACGGCCGGAGACATTTGTGCCTGGTTGCCCCGCCACGGCATTTTGTTTACCGGTGACCTTGTCGAAGCACAGGCTGCGCTGTATACCGGTGATGCGTTTCATTTTGACTGGTCCACCACAACACTGGATAAGGTAAAAGCATACGGTGCAGAAGTTTTGGTCGGTGGCCGGGGAGCGGTGGTTCATGGCCGGGATCGTGTTGATGCGGCTATCGAGCAGAGTCGTACGTTCCTCAATACCATGATTGATCAGGTAGGAGCGGTTTTTAACAGCCAGGGAACGTTAAAAGAAGCGTTTGTCGCATCTCATAAAAGCCTGGCTCCTCAGTATGGTGCCTGGCCCATTTTTGAGCACTGCCTGCCGTTTGATGTTCAGCGCCTCTGGGATGAGTTTGAAGGTATTGAGTGGCCCAGAATCTGGACTGCAGAGCGGGATCAGGAAGTTTGGGCTCAGTTGCAGGGCTGATAGCATGGTAATAGGCAATGCCTAACGATTGGCAGGGTAGAGATGCGAAGAGTTGATAAACAGATGAAGACCCTTGTCTTGCGTACTTTCCGGCTGACCATAAAAATTTATATATGACTTGACTCTCCCCGGTGAAATCCGTTTAATACGCCTCGCACATCGTTTTCGTTATTTTGTATTTGTCGTCTGAATAGCGCCTGGGTAGCTCAGTTGGTAGAGCAGCGGATTGAAAATCCGCGTGTCGGTGGTTCGATTCCGCCCCTAGGCACCACGCTTAAACAACGTCAAAACCAACGTCAAAACATGGGCGCATAAATTTAGCCTGGGTAGCTCAGTTGGTAGAGCAGCGGATTGAAAATCCGCGTGTCGGTGGTTCGATTCCGCCCCTAGGCACCATTCAGAAAGCCTTGAGTGTTTGCTCAAGGCTTTTTTTCGTTATGGGTTGGCTATTTAGAAAGCTGAGTGACAAGCAAGTGTAGGGTATTTGCGTTGGAACTTTTTTATGAAAAATTGTACTAATTAATATATGTAAAGATAAAAATTACCCGGGCGCCCGATTGATTTTCAGGACGTTAAGGAGATCATTCCCATGACTGCAGCAGGTTCGATTCAGACAAGCATATCCAGCAGTATTGCCCGAGCCGTTGATGCTTTTGAGGCTGACCGGGGAAATGATCACTGGTGGAAGTCCCGTACTGTTCAGGCTGTCGTTGTCGGTGTTGGCATTTTGACCACGTCTGCCTTGATATCCGCAACCTGTGTCGTTGCAGCCACCGTCGTTGGGGTGTTAACCGCAGCCATAGCGATCGGCTGTACAGTGAAATATCTTTATGATCGGTCTGTTGCACCAGCAGCGTCTCTGGCAGAAGCGGTTCCTGAGCCATTTGATCCACGCCATCTTCAGCGCTTTCTGGATGCCCAGGCCTACGGATTTCAGGGGCGGACTGCCCCATACCATCAAGCGTTGAGAGAACTGCAGCAGGGCAGAAAAGAAGCTCACCATATCTGGTATACGCTGCCAGTGGTTGTCGGAGTTGGTGTTTCACCAACTGCCCGACATTTTGCATTGAAGAGCCTGGGAGAAGTCCGTGCGTATTGTGCTAACGAGACGCTTAACGCTCGCTTGATTGCCATGTTACAAGCCATTAACAGCCACCAGAAAGGTGAGCCGATCGAATATATTATGAATGGACCCTTTGATACCGGTAAATTATGGTCCTGTGCAACGATTTTTTACCTGGCAACCGAGGGGGTAATCAGCCAGCGTGCTCTGAATCAGGCTTGCATGGATACACTGAACCGGTATTTTGGTGGCGTTAAGCCGGGTAATCTCTGTCCAATAGCTTCAAGCTGTTTTGACCAGTGGCAACAACAAAAATAAATATCATCCGGGTGGTGTTGTCCTTGGAACATTCGGAGGTACTGCGAAACCGGATCACTGACATTACTGGCTATCCCCGATACGGTTCAGTGATCGTTGGGAATAGCCCAAAGGATGGGATTGTCAGGATTTTTTGTCTTCCGGCACATAGCCTTCAGCGGTATCAATAGCTTCACCGGAGAAGTATTTATCCATTTGTTCCATCAGGTATTTCCGCGTTTCCGGTACCAGCAGGTTCAGGTGCTTTTCATTGATCAAACGGGTCTGGTGAGCCTGCCATTCAGTCCAGGCTTGCTGAGAAACGTTTTCAAAGATCCACTGACCTTTTGGGCCGGGTAGTGGAGGAACCATCAGGCCTTCCGCTTCTTTTTTCAGTTTTACGCATTTAATCATTCTGGCCATTGTTATCTCACCGCTTCAGTATCTGTGGATTGAGGGTATCATAAAAATTCCCGCCACTCAGGAAGAGCAGCTGACCTCCAGTTTTTTGCCCCATTCAGGGGGCTTCTGTGCATAGTGCTCAAAGTCAGGATGTTCCTCGCAGGGAGAAACCAGGACATTCATCAGATTTTCAATTTCCCGGTAGTCATCTTGCTCTGCCTTTTCGATTGCCTGTTGTGCCAGATAGTTTCTGAGGATGTACTTCGGGTTCACCTGTTTCATTTGTTGCTGTCGGGTTTGATCATTCAGGGGGTTTCTCTTGAGTCTTTTCTGATAGATGTCCAGCCAGGGGGCAAGTGATGAATTGCTGGTTAACTGCGCCAGTTGTTCACTGGTTTGCTCCGAAGGAAAACTGCTGAGGATTCGGAAGAATCTAGTGTAATCACAACGACTGTCGTGCAATAGCTGAAGCAGATTACGAACCAGTTCAGCGTCGTCTTGCTCTTCTTCGGCCAGCCCCAGCTTGTAGAGCATCAAACGGGTGTAGGTTTGGGTGTAGATTTTCGGGTATTGATC
The DNA here is from genome assembly GCF_023716865.1 of Endozoicomonas sp. SCSIO W0465. NCBI lineage: Bacteria > Pseudomonadati > Pseudomonadota > Gammaproteobacteria > Oceanospirillales > Endozoicomonadaceae > Endozoicomonas > Endozoicomonas sp. SCSIO W0465. Next base: position 6,490,410 of record NZ_CP092417.1, on the reverse strand, counting down.
CAGGGCTTTCTGGATTAACTCACCATCATCAAACAGGGGGACCAGTGCCTGGCCCAGCCTGCCACAGTTCCAGTAGCCAATGTCGGGTTGCTGGCTGAATGCATAGCGACCAGAGTGGTCTGAATGGTTGCAGATATAGTACCAGTTAAAATCATCCATAAAACCATAGGGGCCATAATCAAACGTATCCCCGATAATGCTCATGTTGTCGGTATTCATAATGCCGTGAGCAAAACCGGCAGCCTGCCACTGGGCAATTAACGTTGCTGTACGACGAACGACTTCTGAATAAAACCGTTGGTATCCCCTGTCACTGCCAGCGATTGCTGCCATCCCTTCCAGATCATGAAAGTGCTGTTCAATGGTGTAATCAGCCAGCTCTTTCAGGGCCTTATATCGCTTCTTTCCGCTTGGGGCTGAGTAATAGAAGTATTCAAAGTGACCAAAGCGGATATGGCTTCTGGCCAGTCTCAGCAATGTTGAGCCAGCTTCCGTGGTTTCCCGATAAACCGGCGTGTCACTGGTCACTACGAACAAGGCACGGGTCGTGGGAATACCCAGATGGTGGAGCGCTTCTGAGGCGAGATATTCCCGGATACAGGAGCGCAGAACGGCCCTGCCATCACCAAACCGGGAGTAGGGGGTCTGTCCGGCACCTTTCAGATGCAGGTCCCACTTTTCTCCCCGGGTATTGACCAGCTCGCCCAGCAACAACCCCCTGCCATCACCCAATTGAGGGTTATAGGCACCAAACTGATGGCCGGAATACACCATGGCGAGTGGTTCTGAGCCAGGCCATGCACGGTTTCCGGAACCGATCAGTGTCAGCTCTTCCCGGGTTTTCCATGAGTCTTCAAGGTCAAGCAGCTGGCCGGCTGATGCGCTAAAGGCTACGAGTCGCGGGTTTTCCAGAGGAGTTGGGTCCAGCTTTGTATAAAAGTAGTCTGGCAAACATGAGTAGGTATTGTTGAAGTGTCCGCCATCAAGGTTATTCATCCCTGTGGTGCTCCCGAATGATTTACCGTTGTACAGTTTACCCGGTCTTTGTGCGTTATACATGTATTCTCACAAAAGGCTTATTGTTGAACTTATAGCCAGTTTTTCTGTCAGAAATATTGAGCTGTTCAAAAAATTATGGCTCTTTTCGGGTTACAGACTGCTCTGCAATGAAAATTGGCCAAAGGCCTTGATATACAATGCCTTCAGGAAACTGCTGGCTAAATATTGCCAAGCCCTGCCACAGGAGGATTCCAGCCTGATTTATGAAATCAGCAGTCTGCAATACGAAAAGAGCCAAAATTATAAAGGAGGTTTTGCGATGAGTTCAGTGGAACTGGGCGTTTTGGACGCCATGTCTTACTGTTGGAACAAGCATGAGGACAGCTTCATCCTTGCTCGTTCGGTAAGAGCCATTGCCGGGGCGGTGAAAGCAACTTTTACCACATACACCGTCTCCTTGAGTGATGCTGTGGCGGTGTTGAGGCTTAACCCCGAGGCCCGGTTTGCTGAACCCGTCAGACGGGCATTGGCTGCGTACAGAGTATCCCACGCAGCTGACACTTCCAGTCAACTTCGCTCCCCCTTAATAGCCCAACCAGCCCGGGTGCCGGTGAATTCGCCATTCTCATTTTCGTTAGCAGCAACGGATACAACCCGGGTTCAATTGATAAGCGGAAACCTGACATTATCAGCAGTAAATGACGCTTATAAAAAGATGAGATCTGCCGCAGGGGAAGTGTGGATTGCAAACGCCGGGGTTAAAAGTCGCGCAGTGGCAGTGGATGCTGTAGACAGCATGGTATTTGGTAATAAAAACCATGATGTTCTATCGAAATATCTGTTAACTATTACCCACCCAACCCATGGAGGGTGCTCGATTGAAGAAATGCTTCAGGTGAGAGACAGGGTGACTGGCCAGCTGAAGCTGGTGCGTATTGGCTCATTCAGCGAAGCGGTTGACGGATCAACAACCGGAGGGGGCGGTTTCCCCGGATATTCAGCGGTAAGCGCTACCAAGGCTGGTTATTATTTGAAAAATCTCGTGGTTAAGGACAAATATGGCAATGATTACCAGCCCTACAGGCAGACCAGGTTTGGTTTAGGCCACCATGACAGGAACAATGTAGGCACTATGTGGAGCTGCGGTTTTGATGTACTGAGATTGGAGCTTTTCCATGCCACCGGCTATAAATTTTCATTTCAGGTCCTGGTCGCTTTTTTAGAAGAAATGATCAGCGCCAGTGAGTATGCAGACGATTTGAGAAGGTCTATGGCCAGAGACCATTATCCTATGACCAGGACGGTCATGAAGTTGTTTCTTTCCAACATCGGGGCATCACCAGAGTACCCGGATTTACTGGTGGAAGAGGGGGCTGTTGATGAGCGAAGAGTCTCGGCAGAGGACAGAAACGGTGATGGCCGTGTCAGGGTTTGCAAGCGTCGGGAGATATTGGACAGCACAAACTGGGACTACTCATCAACAGCCATGCTTTGCCAGCCAGCCCACGCTTTTGGCCTCTGCCGAAACAAGAAAACGGATGGCACTTACGAATATATGGTCTATGACCCTCACAACTTCAGCAGAAGTCCCGACTTTTACGCCTCACCTAATGGTATGGGGCGAAAGATTTTTACCTCCGCCGAGCAGGCCATTCACTATGTAACGACAGAGAAAGGGGGTCACAATGGCAAGCTTGACGGCTTCTATCGACTCCCGGATGCCGCACTTTGCTTCCTGCGGGACAAGATGATGAAAACCAAAGGCCGACTGGAAGCTGAAGGCATCGGTTTCTAGAAGTCATGGCGAACCCTGGCAATAAATCCATCTACTGTAAAATTATCTGCCCAATGGTGTGAGTAATTGAAGGTAATGGTGGTATTGCTCTGAATTTCCATAGTCATGCTGGCATCAAATTGGTAGCGGTTGGCATCTCTGTCAGCACCATTGATCAGGAAGTTTTCACCCCCAGCTGCAAAGTGCGCAGTGATGGCAATCGGATCTTTCTTGAAATCGTGAAAGCCCATCAGCCGGACCTCTGGCTTGATGACCATAGCGTCGGTAGTGATCTCTCCTGCCAACTTCAGACCGGCACCCAGTTCCATGATGTCATATTTTCCATTATTGACCTGATCATAAGATAAGTAAGCCTGGGCAGGGTCTCTGGCTGACTCGGAATAATCGTCGGTTTTGATGGTGTAATAATCAAAGGCTACCTGAGGCTGCCAGCTCCACTCATCACCCAGGGGATAGGTGTAGCCTGCTATCATGCCTACCCCCCAGCTCCGGGTATGGTATTTTGCATCATGCAGGCTGTCACCAACGAAGCGATGCCCGGTATTTTTGCCAAAGGAGTAGCTCATTCGCCCGTCAAAGAAAAAATCATCTTCTATGTAGGATGAGTAAAGACTGAAGATATTCGTATCAGTATCAATTTTGTTTCTTGAGCCATCGCTTCCTTCTACTTTGCCATTGGCATAGGTGTAAGCAATACCGACTTCAATATCCTGATCCTCTTTCAGAGGGTTATCCGTGCCAATTGAAAAACCATTGGTTTTGGCATGATAACCCGGAACATTATCCTTAATATCTTGCGTTGCCTTACTGTAGGAGTATTGAACCCATGCGCTGCCAGTAGAGAAAATATCCCCGGTGTTGATACCGGTTCGTTTGCCGGACATTCGGTCATCAAGGGTTTTACCTGCAGCTTTCAGTGCCAGGTTGGCATTGTGGATAGCATGGGGAGAGATGGCCGGGGCAAGCTCTGCCGTTTTCGTATTGTCTTTACCGACATTGTAACTGTTCAGCACCCCCACATAAATCTGGAATTTTCTGATTTTTATACCATCCTCTTAAGCACCATTTTTCCACAATATTCGCCAGCATGATTCCAGGCTAAGTTACCGTTAATGGTTGAATCAGCTAAACTCCCATAAAATCTACGTTGTAGGGGAGTGATATGCAATCTGAACTCTTCCAGAATTTTATTGATTCCATTTCAACATTAACCAGTGAACAGCGAGACATTCTTAACAACTCGCTCCTTAGTACTCAAATAGAGGTTACCGAGGTAGTAGAAACCACTGACTCTGAACCTGTTTACAGTGAATCTATACCCAATAACGATAATGCAACACCTGACGTAGAAAAGAGCATACTTGCCCAATTTGCCGAAAACCCCAGGTGCCCCAAATGCAAAAGCCATAGCGTTGGTCGCTGGGGCATACGAAATGGCCGACAGCGCTACCACTGCAAGACTTGCGACTCAACGTTTAACGCCTTTAGTGGAACGCCTTTGGCAAGGCTCAGGCACCCTGAAAAATGGAACAAGTACCTCGCAGGTATGACTCACTCTATGGTCTTGCGACCAGCTGCTGCTGAGAATGCCATTGACTTGAAAACTGCGTTCCGCTGGCGTCACCGCTTTCTTGAAGTGATTAATAATGATCAAGCAGAAGAGCTTTGTGGCATTACTGAGCTTGATGAAACATTTTTCCGTGAATCCTTCAAAGGGCAAAGAGAAGGCCTTCCACGGCCAACCCGAAAGCGGGGTAATGATCCCAACAAAGCCCGAAAAGTCCCGGTAATGGTGGCTCGGGACCGTAATCGAAATACCGTTGACGGTGTATTAGAAAACGAAAGTGCTAATGAATTGTGCAGGCATTTAAATGGCCGCATATCGATACAGGCCACGGTCTGTGCGGATGCACACCTCGCTCACGAAAAACTTGCTGACAAAGCTTGGATTTGTCTTCAAGGAGCTGGTGACATCAGCAGGTCAACATGTTGTTGAAGGCATCTACCACATCCAGACTGTAAATTCTTATCACAGTCATTTAAAACGCTGGATTGGCGGCGTATTCCAAGGGGTTGCAACTCGTTACCTTCCCCATTATCTGGCCTGGAGGCGAGAACTGACGGCAGCAAAAAAATTAACTGTTGGCCGGTTGATCAGCAGAATTACTGAACATTGGTGCTTCGGTGCTTCCAACCATTAACGGTAACTTAGCCATGATTCCAGAACTACCCGCAACTATGTCGGCTGAGATTCTCTTGAAAGAGAATGCAGAGCTGCGGATGAGAGTTGCCTGTCTGGAAGAGCGATGTCGAGAATTGGAAGAAAAGGTTGGCAAGAACAGTCAAAACAGCAGCAAGCCGCCATCGTCTGATGGTTATCAAAAACCTTGTAAAAACAGTAATTCTCCAGATCATTCTGACGACCTTTCCGCAGATAAAGGTACCGATCCATCGGATGAAAAACCCAATCCTAAAAGTCTGAGACAGTCTTCTGGTAATAAAGCCGGTGGAAAGAAAGGGCATCAGGGCACTTGTCTTAAACAGGTCGATATCCCTGACTATATTGAGTACCTTCCGGTTAAAGAATGCAATAAATGTCAGGCGTCTCTTCTTGATAGTGAGCCGGTCAAATATATTGAACGACAGGTGTTTGAACCAGGGAGACCGGGTGAATTTGAAGTAACGGCCCATAGAGCTGAAGTAAAAATCTGCACTTGTGGTTGTCGGAATCAGGCTGAATTCCCGGAAGGTGTTACCGCTGCCGCACAATATGGCTCAGCCACACAGGCTATGGCCGTCTATCTTAACCAATACCATTTCCTGCCTTTTAAGCGCGTGTCAGAGTATTTTAATACTCTCTATAAAATGAGTGTAAGTGCAGGCACTGTCGCCAATTTTGTGGCCAGAACCTATGAAAATCTGGCTTCTACTGAAGAGGTTATTCGTGACGCCTTGCGGGAATCGTCTGTTGCCGGAGCCGATGAAACGGGTATGCGGGCCGAGGGCTCTTTGCACTGGCTACACGTTATGCGGGATGAACAATGGACGCTCTACTACTTGTCTGAAAAGCGAGGTCGTGAGGCCATGGACACGATGGGCATACTGCTAACATTTGCAGGCGTTCTGGTTCATGATCATTGGAAATCCTATTTTGCATATGCGGCAACTCACGTACTTTGCAATGCCCATCACCTGAGGGAGCTTTTGGGTGTTGTTGATAGGGACAGCAATCAACTGGCGTTGCGATTGATGAAGCTACTGAGGCTTTCCGGGGCTTTTACAGGTTGGCGGATGAAAAGTGAGGGGTTGCAACAGAAATAGCCTTCAGAGGAAGATTGATTTGTAAGGATCAAAACTTCTGAAGGATCAGACATGTCTGCAACCCCATCACTTCGTCCTATGTTCGCATTTCCTGGCTGGGTAATCGAGCGAATTGATATTGACTGGAATATCAAACATGCCTTTGTCCATCTCCGTCGGGATGGCCGTATACAACACGTCAGATGTAGTAAGTGCGAAACACCTATGGGGCAGATGAAGACAAACGATCGAAGCGTTCAGGATCTGCCACTGGGGACTCTTCAGGTAAATCTTCTCTTCACTGCATTTCAAGGGCGTTGCTCTCGTTGCGGTAATATAGAAACAGTCACGCCTCCGGGGCTTGCACCTAAAGCTCAAGCAACAGAGCGACTTAAAAGGCATGTCAGCCATCTATGCCGCTATATGCCATGTGACAAGGTTCCTGAATTCATTGCTATCTCTGGCGGCACCGCTCGTCGCTGGGATAAAGAGATGCTCATGAAGATGCTGCCTGCACCCAAGCGGGATGGTATTCGCGCTCTTCTTATCGATGAAAAATCCAGGCTCTTGTAGGATTTCAGACTGCTACTGGGTTGAACATTGCTGAAGCCCTTTATCTACAAAGGTTGTCAGCATATTGTCCGGTAATGTTGCTCAATCCTTGTTTTTCGTGACCTACAGTCAGTTTTCACTGTAGAGCAGTTCGTAATCAAAATAGAGCCTTTCGCCTTATGGGCAGAGTGCCCGTCAGCCACAACCAATACCGGCCGGTCATGAGTGCGCACCAGCTGTTTCAGGAAACGAATAAACTGATCAGCATTGAAGCGACCATTGATGGTCATGTAGCGCATGGTGCCTTCGCCACTGACAGCAGAAATCAGATTGATACCGAACCGCGCCCCTGTTGCTTCTACGACAGGTGTTCGGCCTTTCTTTCCCCAGGTTGTGCCGCTGTGGTAGTCAGAACGTGCGCTGCTCTCATCAGCAAAGTAGATAGTTCTCGTCCAAAAACGCATCAGGCAATCATAATTAGATTGTACGTTCGTTTTGATATTTCCTGAAGGCTCTTTTCCAATTCCAGACTGCTATGTAACCAGCAAGTTGACTAAGGGCTGAAGAAGACTTTTGCCTCTTCGGCCAATATTATGCAAAAACTCAAAAAAGCCAAGGTAAAGGGGTAAAGCCTCTTGGGATATTCCCCTGTGAGGCCTTAGCCACGAGCGTAGAAGTGACCAAAACCCCTCCATAGTATTAACATGCACCTCGTAAATACCGTCTTTGTCATCATCACGAGCATACTCACCTTTGCCGTGACAGACCGTTTTATGTCTGAAGCCCCAGCTTTCAAGGTCATCATAGATGTTGTATTCATCGGTATAAATCTGGCTCTGTGGGGCTACGTGTTTCTTGATAAATGGTTCGATTGTCGCCTTCTTAACGTTCGACAGCATGTTGATAATGACCTGACCTCCCCTTTGAATCATTCCCAATACCGGCGGTTTGTCTTTTTCAAGAGTCCCACGGCCCGGAGCGCCTTTAAGCCTTCTTTTTCTCGGTGGACGATCCAGATTTTTTTAATGCTTCAGGGTGTCCCTTGTGACCAGCTACAATGTAGACCTCGTCGAATTCAACTTCGCCATCAAGAATCACTTCAGGCTTTCGGTCAACAACACCATTTCGTAAGACTGTGGTCATATGGTGTGCATCACTGACACACAGATCAAGTTCCTGAGCTATCTGGCTGTTGGAGACGTTCAGCCCCATTAAATAGAGACAGGCAATCCAGACTTTGAGTGGTCGGTGGTGTCCTGCGAAAACCGTATTTGTCAGGTCATCGAAGTAGCGCTTACAGGACTTACAGTAATAGTGCTGGCACTCTACCTGCACATTGTCGTGTCCATTCTTTTTGACATTCTCAGAATCACAGTGCGGACAGAGAACAGTGCCATCTGGCCAGCGGTTCTCACGGATCATCTCAAAGCAGGTGTCATTACTGATGATATCTGAGATTCGGCCTATATTCATGGTCAATGCTGGCGATGGCTAATTATATCCACCAAGGATAGTTCAGCAGTTCGGAATTCGAAAAGAGCCAAAATCCATTGGTAAGGGGCATCATTTTTTAACCGTTGCTCTGAATGCTGATACCGGTGAAACGCTGTTCCTTGGTGAAGGAAAAAAGAAAGAAGTTCTGGATCGGTTCCTTTCCAGTCTGACAGAAGAACAAAAAGCAAGCATTGAATGCGTTGGTATTGACCGTGGTGGAAGCTATCAGGCTTCAGTGAGAGAGCATCTGCCAAACGCCGATATTGTATACGACAAGTTTCATATTATTGCCAATTACAACGATGTGATTGACCAAATCAGGCGCAGGGAGTGGCGACAGGCAGAAGAAGAGGACAAGCCGTTTATCAAAGGGCAACGCTTTAACCTGTTCAGAAATCCTGAGAATTTAACACCAAAAGGGCAAAGTAATCTGAAGGAGTTGTTAGCCATGAATGAGGATCTCAATCAGGCATATATCCTGAAAGATATGCTAAAACAGCTATGGACGTACAAATATAAAGCCTGTGCCAGAAAGTGCCTGGACAACTGGATAGCACTTGCCAAAGAAACAGGGATATCCGAGTTAAAGAAGTTCGCCAAGGGGTTAGACAGAGCTAGAGAAGGGTTACTGTCATACTGCCAGCATCGTATAACCAGCGCGAAAATCGAAGCCTTCAATGGGGTTATCAAACGGATCATCTATAAAGCATGCGGTTACAATGACCTTGATTACCTATATTTGAAAAGGCTCTTTTCGAATTCCGAACTGCTGAACTATCCTTGGTGGATATAATTAGCCATCGCCAGCATTGACCATGAATATAGGCCGAATCTCAGATCTCATCAGTAATGACACCTGCTTTGAGATGATCCGTGAGAACCGCTGGCCAGATGGCACTGTTCTCTGTCCGCACTGTGATTCTGAGAATGTCAAAAAGAATGGACACGACAATGTGCAGGTAGAGTGCCAGCACTATTACTGTAAGTCCTGTAAGCGCTACTTCGATGACCTGACAAATACGGTTTTCGCAGGACACCACCGACCACTCAAAGTCTGGATTGCCTGTCTCTATTTAATGGGGCTGAACGTCTCCAACAGCCAGATAGCTCAGGAACTTGATCTGTGTGTCAGTGATGCACACCATATGACCACAGTCTTACGAAATGGTGTTGTTGACCGAAAGCCTGAAGTGATTCTTGATGGCGAAGTTGAATTCGACGAGGTCTACATTGTAGCTGGTCACAAGGGACACCCTGAAGCATTAAAAAAATCTGGATCGTCCACCGAGAAAAAGAAGGCTTAAAGGCGCTCCGGGCCGTGGGACTCTTGAAAAAGACAAACCGCCGGTATTGGGAATGATTCAAAGGGGAGGTCAGGTCATTATCAACATGCTGTCGAACGTTAAGAAGGCGACAATCGAACCATTTATCAAGAAACACGTAGCCCCACAGAGCCAGATTTATACCGATGAATACAACATCTATGATGACCTTGAAAGCTGGGGCTTCAGACATAAAACGGTCTGTCACGGCAAAGGTGAGTATGCTCGTGATGATGACAAAGACGGTATTTACGAGGTGCATGTTAATACTATGGAGGGGTTTTGGTCACTTCTACGCTCGTGGCTAAGGCCTCACAGGGGAATATCCCAAGAGGCTTTACCCCTTTACCTTGGCTTTTTTGAGTTTTTGCATAATATTGGCCGAAGAGGCAAAAGTCTTCTTCAGCCCTTAGTCAACTTGCTGGTTACATAGCAGTCTGGAATTGGAAAAGAGCCTTTGAAAATTAGACAGGAGGCTCTGAAATGATCAGCCAACCTGTAAAAGCCCCGGCTTTCCTGGCATTACTGCAAGGGCTTTAAGACCATAGGTATGCTACAGATGCCAAGTGTTGTCTGTGAACGAATCGAGAAGATTTATGACCGGTTGCTTCAGCGGGCTCTAATGAAAGAAGTCGTCTATATGGAGAAGCAACGAGAGGAGCTTAAGCGCAAGAAAGTCAAGAATACTAAAGCTTACAATCTCTTCAAACGACTCACTGAGTTCAAGGCTGAGACACTGCGCTTCATGTCAGATTTTACCATTCCCTTCGATAACAATGGCAGTGAGCGGGATGTTCGAATGGCCAAGTTAAAGCAGAAAATCTCAGGCTGCTTCAGGAGTGCAGACGGTGGTTCTATGTTTGCACGGATTCGCAGCTATTTGTCGTCTGCCAGAAAACAGGGAATGGACATATATCAATCACTTCATAGAGCTGTTCGGAATTACTGTAATATGCCTTTGCTCAGTGCTGAATAGTTACCCGACATTTATGTTTTTTACTACATATCGGGTTAATTGTGCGCTGTTACTATTGGCTTTGGGGTGTGTAGCTTCTTCTTTATCGGAAGGCTTTGTGGCAGCCAGCATCATGGATCGATATCGACCGGGAACCCTGCTGGCCCGGTATTCAGCCTGATTGGTGCTTGTCAGTAGCATTCTCTTTGCGTTATCCGGATCAATAATCGCGTCATAGTGAACATACAGCTCATTGTCTGCAGCCACATTAACGGGCCGGTTGATATTGGCATCCCCTGCTTCCATCAACAGATAGTGTTTGCCAATTGCCGGATCCTGAATGATTGTACTGTCAAAGATAAAGTCGGCGGCAGTGCCAATGTTGATATTATTGGCACTGACCACGGGTGCTTGCTGTGTTGTTCCGTCAGCTAATGGTTGGAGTCTTGCCGAGTCCGGGTCCTGTTCTGTCAGCATCAGGCGACCATCCTGCTGATAGTTGCCGTGAATCATAAGTTCAGATGGTATGGTAACGGCTGCTCCCTGACGAATATGGAATACCGGTGATGATTCAGACGACTCTGTATGACTACTGTCTGACGAGCCCGGAACGATTGCCATACGGTCTGCTGAAAAATGAAGATGACCATTAACCCCAATCAGCCCGTTGGACTGAAGCAGGTTGTCTTCATAGCTGTTGGTGCCGTTAAAGGTAACGGTATCAATATCGGATAACTGGCCTGTCACTGTGGTATTGGTGGCAATGAAATGATCATCTTTACCTCTGGCTCCTGTTATTGAACCAATCGCGCCACTGGTCTGCTCGATGGTAAATGATGGACGACCTTGTCCGGGTAACAGGTTGACCTCACCCAGTGTTCCTCTGGAGTTGACGTACACTCTTTCATGGTCATCAGTAAAGTGGGTAGCCAGCTCGCCTTTGCCTTCTGGTGCCACGTCAGACACAAGGATCTTGGCGGCACTGGCAGCTTCATGGATGTTGATGTTTTCAGGATTAGTCGCCTGAATGCTGCTCCAGTCAGAACCCAAAATATCGATAGTAGCGAATCCCGAAGCATCTTTTAGGCGACCATTCACCAGGGCCAGAGTGTCCTGTTTGTCCTGTCGGCCTTTTACCTGATCGGTATTTCCACCATATTGAACAAAGTACAGCGAGGGGCGCTGGGTATTTGCCGAGAAATCCAGTAATTTCAGGTTGCCCCGTTGATCAGGAAATTCATCAGAGCCCCTCTCTCCAAGGTTGGTGACGACAAATGTCTTATTTTTGTCATCCTGCGGATCATGTGAAAAATCAAGATGAAGCGACTGTCTTTCAGCGGCGCTCTGTTCACTGGGCAGCGTTCCATCAGCAGCAATGAGGTCCGCAGCGCCGCCGGGTGCAATAGTCAGTGTTTCCGGGTTGTTAACCAGCCCCTGGTTGCTCCAGCCTGCACCGTGAATCCAGATGTGTTTTACAGAATCAATATTACCAATATTGGCTCCATCATTAATGTTGACCCGTTGTACCTGATGAGCAGGCTGGTTGCTTTTAATAGTCAAAGGACGATCTGGTGATGTCTGTATGTTCAGCCTGGCAGGGGTATCCTGGACATTTGATATGGGTATGCTTTGGGAGTGGCCAGAAACATTGACTTCTGTAACAGGCGCATCAGCAACTAAATCAACAGCACTGATCCAGCCTTCAGATACAAAGTCAGAGGTAGGTACAAACAGTCGCTCTACTGCCGGTGTTTCACCTGTAAGCCTGGCGCCTTCCGTTAGTTGCAGATTATCAATTTTTTTGCTGAATACCCTGGTTGGCCGACTTTCCGACGTGTTGATAACCAGGTTGTTACCCACAGGGCAGAGCTGCGGGTCGCTACCAACCAGTACATTGTCAAACCCGGTTTCCGGAGCGTAGACACCATCAGCATTACTAATTCTGCCCAGCTCCAGAGTGTTGGTTTCACTGGGCATAATGAGCACCACACCACCGTGCAACGATAGATCGCCAAGGCTGGCCTGATCATGTATTTCCAGCAGACCAAGGTTTCCACCTTCTGTTACCTCGATTGGCATTCTCTGTCCGGAAGCGGTTTTTACCTGAAGGGTCAGATCATCCTCTGTCGTATGATAAGGCTCCTGTGGCCCATAAACCTTCAGAGACTTCAGAGTACCATGCTCATCAATAAGCACTTCTCCGGTGTTATTCAGCATTCCATGAGAGCCCCAGTCATCACCGGCAACGGTAACAGAATGGAGGTTGTCAATATCACCCTTAATGTGACCTCCGTGAATCACCAGCTGGTCAGCTTTTTCAGGGTTACCTGTCAGCACACCGATTTCACCATTAACAATCTCAAAGCGCATGTCGGGACGTTCTTTAATGTTGAAATGTAGCCCCGGAGTAATCAGGTCAGTTGTTAATGTTGCACTTTCAGGCTTCCTGACTGAATACGGCATAAAAGTCGGGTTCGGTATCTCCCCGGCTTTGTCTGTGCCCTCTGTCTCCGGGTGATCAACACTGACAGCATAAATATGCCCAATGGGCAGAGTGCTGGTTAGTTTCAAAGACTCAATATCGGCAGGAAGCTCCACCGGAGCTGCCACACCATGAAGATTCAGGCAGGAAAATCCATTGCGCAGCGCTGAGCTTGAGACTGTCTGTACGGTTTCTGGTGAACCTGCTTTGATGGTCTATTCGTCATTTCTGGCTTTGCTTCCCCTGAGATTTACCGGCGTGTCACTGTGGTGGACATAGTTAGTTCTCGTCCAAAAACGCATCAGGCAATCATAATTAGATTGTACGTTCGTTTTGATATTTCCTGAAATTCCAGAGAGCCGCAAAAACTCTTCCCTTTTTTTCTCTAATCTGGGACGGATATTGGAGAAAAACGCGAAAAGCAGGCAGAAAACATCCTCCCACCATGCTGGAAAGGTACTTTCATGTAGCGTGGAGGTGGCTATCAGGATGGTGCCGGGTGTCTGGCCAGAATCACCAGGTTGTAACAGACCACCGATAACCAGCAATGAGAATCAAAACGCTCAGAACCCTTGCAGTGGCAACGTGATAGCCCAAAACATCTCTTTAGCCACGAAATTCCCGCTTCAATACCTGCCCGGAAGCGAAAGAGCGTTTTATACACATACTGACTTTTAGTCATCTCTTCGACTTCAAGTCCGCGCTTCTTATTAAAAGCTACATCGCTGATTCCCATGGCCTTGGCTTTTTCCAAATTAGCGCGACACGCGTATCCGCCGTCACCGCTTGTCTGGCGAGGTACACGACCATAAATTTCTTTTTGTCTTTCCATCATCGGAATGAATTGGTCCGAATCCGCTGGGTTACCTTCCTCAATAACCAGGTCCAGGATCAATCGACTTTTTCCCTGAACCAGGTTCAGTTTATGGCCATACTGTACTTGCCGCCTGTCTTTTACGATGATATCCGTATGGGGTTCATACAGGCTAACCACTTTTTCCTGGGCTGGCACCTTTTCACCCTTAAAGACCCTGCGCTCTGTCTGGGAGACTATTGCATCCACCAGGGGTAACAGGTGATCCACATCGGCCTGCCACTTGTCGGCATCATCAGCCAGGAGACACTGCCCCTGCTGACGGGCGTTTGCTAGCGTGACAGTAGCTTCGATAAGTACCTTCCGGGATTTTCGGGTCAACTGCAGCAGTTTTTTTAATGCTGATGCCGCTCTTCTTTGCCAGCGTAGATGCATTTTCTGGCCGCATCTTTTACGGCTCGGTTGTGATGGGTATATTCATAAAGCGGTGTCGCTGTCAGTGTTTGTCCCCGTTCCAGCAGCCGACAAATTTCTTTAACGGAACTGGCTAAAAGATCACTGTCGCAAGGAGGTTTGATATCCGATTCGGTGACTGTGCTGTCAATAGCCACAGTGCGCCCTTTTTCAATACCCTGATCTTTAGCGGTCATTAGCTGACAGTTATTAATCCGTTCCCATGTAGATGCAGTAAGAAGGCTGATGAGCCCATGCAAACTGGAGCGACTGGGGCGCTGGTTTGGTTCGAGGCGACAAAAGTCTCGAAAGAGCATGGAGTCCATCAAAACAAACGACAAGTAGTCATAATCACAATTCAAATACTGTTTCAGGAGTGCCGCACGAAGAACGGATTCTGCTGATAGTCCGTTCCGCCCAGTGTTCTGTTTATCACCAGAACTTAAGTCCTCATAAATCCAGTCATTGAACTGTGGATGGGCGTCAAGCCATTGCGAGATACCGGAAAGCTGGGAGCAGATTTCATGAGGTACGTAATGGAGTTCCATACTACACTGCGGGTTGCGTTTTTTGCGCATTTGGAGTCCTCTGTTTTTGGCAATCCCTTATGTTTCTTGCTCTTGGGAAGTTTAGTCGCCAGATAGCAGTAGGGCTCCACTTAATTTTTCAGGATAAAATCTACAGTTTTCAATTGGTTGTGTTTTTGGACGAGAACTAGTTAAGGTCAGGGCGCTGGTGGTCATTGGTAGCATCAATCTCATCAATATTGCCGTAATTGGTGATTCTGATAGGGGCGCCGGATTCAGTATCACTAAAAAGAAATCCCAGGTTTCCATCGGTAGCTGTTGGCGGGGCTCCCAGTGTAATCCCCTGCACATGTGCCGATGGTGAAACCTCAAGATGCCTGGCATCACGAACGGGTCCGTAAGCATGAAAAGGCTGGTCAGCGGAGGCCGTTACCATAAGTTTCTGTGGTGCGATCAGTTGGCCAAAACGTGCCCCATTGGCAATGGTGACTTCTGCTTTACCCTCTGACCCATCGAACTCCGGAACCGGTTGCCCCGTGCTGAGGTGAAACTCTGAAGGCGTAGCAACCACCAGGGTATTGACTTTTTCTGTCGGGGAGTTGTCTTGTGAGGAGAATGCCGAGTCCCTGAGGATAATTGATGTTTGTTCAAAAGCAGGAGTGTCTCTATCACCAGTGTATTCAGTGACCAGGTGTTTTACCCCACGGACCTGTCTCTTGATCACAAATAGCTACCTTGTTCTATCATTTCTCACTGATAAAACAGGTCATGCTTCCACTTTCTCCTAAACCATGGTCAGAACTAACTTTTGGATGTGCTGATTTGGGTGATACTCGACGTACAAAACGACTTGTCAAAGTTGCTGCCGAGCTTTCAGCTCATACCGGTAATTCTTTGTCATCTTCATGCGAAGGTTATACCGCACTGGTAACTGGAGCTTACCGGCTGATTGAGAATGAGGCCGTAAAGCCTGAAGCAATAGCTGAGGCAGGCTTTCAGGCAACTGCCAAAATAGCGAGACAGTCTCGCCTACTTCTGGCTCTCGAAGATACAACAACCCTGGGTTATAAACATGCTGTCAGATCCGAGCTTGGTGATCTTGGAGGTCCTGAAGGCTCTAAAACCAGAGGATTCCACGTCCACTCTGTCTTCTTGGTTGATGCGGATACAGAGCGAAGCATTGGGCTTATTGATCAAGAACGATGGGTTAGAGAGGACGTTCAGCGGGGGAAAAAGAACCAACGTCGTCAGCTACCTTACGAGGGAAAGGAAAGCTTTAAGTGGCAAAGAGCCTCTGAAAACACAGAACAAAGGATGGGGGGTAAAATGCCTGACATCATCAGTGTTTGCGACCGGGAGGCGGATATATACGAAGGCTCTTATTGGATTACAGACTGTTCCCAGATTGAACCTGGCTGAAGCACTTATCATTAAAGGCTCTCAGAGCTTTGCTCGGCAATTTGCCCTCAAGCCTTACATTGCGTGGTCCACATCCAATTTTCACTGCAGAGCAGTTCGGAAATCAAATAGAGCCTATACGAATATATGCACTACAAACTGGATAACCGACAGCGGTTTGTTGTAAGAGCTACACAAAACAGAATCCTGGTGGATGGCGAACTCTTATTATTTGATTCCTTAGCTCAGACTGAAGTGTTGGGGAAATATACGATAGTGGTTCCTCAAAAAGGAGGTAGAAAGAAGCGAAAGGCAACGCTGCAGGTCAAAAGAAAGAAGATGACAATACAGGCGCCGCAAAGGCCAGGCGGCAGGCCGGAACCGGTAACTATGAATATTGTGTCGGCTGAAGAGATTGGCAATGACTCCGAAGACCGTTTGCACTGGGTACTATTGACAACTGAAGATATTGAAACATTCGAAGACTGTCGCTCTATCATTCGATTTTACGAGCTCCGATGGCGAATAGAAGAGTTCCATAAGGCTTGGAAATCGGGAGCAGGAGTAGAAAGGCTTCGTCTGCAATCTCCGGATAACATTGAACGACTTGCGGTCATATTAATGTTTGTCGCTGTCAGACTAATGCAAATCCGTGAAGCATTAATGTTACCGAATGACAGGCAGCACAAAGACAGAAAGCTTTGGAGTGAAAAAACACTCGCGAATGAGGTGGTCAGTGATGATGAATGGCAGGTTCTCTGGCTAACCTATGAAAAAAAAGCGTTGCCCGATAAGCCGCCAACAGTCACTTGGCTGCTTCAAACGATTGCTCGGCTTGGTGGTTGGGGTGATTCAAAGCATACAGGGCAGCCCGGCTGGTTAGTGGTATGGGAAGGCTGGGCGAAATTGCAGGATCGGGTAAAAACCTGGCAGATAGCCCGGCAGTTCAGCGCTGGAGAGATGTGATCAAGAGTCAGCCCACGGACCGGGGCTTTTACCTGCCAGTCGCCATCGGTTTGAGCCCTGATTCGATGGACATCTTCAATGATGTTGATGGTTCCGCTGTCCAGAAATAACTCATCACTGCCGTTCAGATGGCCTGTCATCCGGCTCATGCTACCACCCTCCAGCGATATTCTGGCAGCAGGACGGTTATCGGTAGCGGATAAATCAATGTTGGCTATTCCCGATTCATTGACCCTGATATCAAAACCGTTTGCTGATGGAAACTGATCGGTAAAACTGAGCTGCAGAGTTTGCTCCTGATCCTCACCGATATCACTCAAGGTAAAATTTACCGTGCCGCCGGCAATCAGTGATTGTGGATTGATAACTGGCCGGGATACTGCCCACTGGTCACCGGCAATATAAATGAACTCAAAATCCCTGACTTCACCATTGACTATGATCTTTTGGTTAATGTCTTCAGTCATGCCTTTTGCCGGATTGATGTGCAGGATATCCATCGGGCTGTTACCGATCAGGTTTCCCTGTACTGTTCCGCCACGAAGTTCAATCAGATTGATGTCATTACCCGATCCTTCAAGAAGAACGGCGGCATGTTTTCCGTTTATGTGGCTACCGGGAGTGAGGATGGCGATATTAAAAGGACCTGTTCCCCGGATAGCGGCATGATCACTGATGACGGTTCCTGAATTCTTAAGTCCACCTTTATGCAGGTGAATGCCAGTGGCACCATCAATAGCGGTTATTGTGCCAGTGTTAGCGATAAGTCCGGCATAGACACCCGGATTGTCCGGGTCATTGGATTGTGCCATGGCTCCGGTTGAGTGCGAACCCGATATCTCTATACTGCCGTGGTTTTTGATTAGACCGCTGTCGTATGACAGTAGCCCTGTTCCCTGACCTTTAATGGCGCCATGGGTATCATTTATAGCGCCTGCTTTGTAGTCATTACTGTATTCATTCCAGTCTTTGGTTCCGAACCACTCAATGTTCAGTCCATTGCTGACCATTCCTGTACTTTCAGGGTGATTTAGATAGATGGTACCGTGATTGGTAACCGTCGTTTGACTGTCGGTACCGTCAGAGCTGGCTGTTGCCCTGATACCGGTACCTTGCACATTGACTTCAATATTGCCGTTGTTCAGGATGGTTCCACCTTCAGCCTCCATTCCCGTCATCCCTTTTGTCGAGATATAGATAGTGCCGGGATCTATATTGATCGCTGAGGTATTCGACTCCGTTCGTATGTCTGTGGCATGATTGTCTAACCCTTGAGATAGACCATTTAAGTGAATGGAACCCTCATTAAGAAGGTGATTATTTTCATCTGCTATGGATGCCGCCGTTTCAGGGTTTTCAGTGTTAATTCCAGCATAACCACTTTGAATTACTGAAGAAATTGCAATTACCAGTATTTTTTTATGGAATGTCTCAAAGTCGAAACCAATCATTATTCAGGTTCCTCAACCAATGGGATATGCTATCAGTGGGTTAAACTTTCGGGCTGAAATTTCCATACATTAATGGTAACTGTTCAGCACCCCCACATAAATCTGGAATTTTCTGATTTTTATACCATCCTCTTAAGCACCATTTTTCCACAATATTCGCCAGCATGATTCCAGAACTACCCGCAACTATGTCGGCTGAGATTCTCTTGAAAGAGAATGCAGAGCTGCGGATGAGAGTTGCCTGTCTGGAAGAGCGATGTCGAGAATTGGAAGAAAAGGTTGGCAAGAACAGTCAAAACAGCAGCAAGCCGCCATCGTCTGATGGTTATCAAAAACCTTGTAAAAACAGTAATTCTCCAGATCATTCTGACGACCTTTCCGCAGATAAAGGTACCGATCCATCGGATGAAAAACCCAATCCTAAAAGTCTGAGACAGTCTTCTGGTAATAAAGCCGGTGGAAAGAAAGGGCATCAGGGCACTTGTCTTAAACAGGTCGATATCCCTGACTATATTGAGTACCTTCCGGTTAAAGAATGCAATAAATGTCAGGCGTCTCTTCTTGATAGTGAGCCGGTCAAATATATTGAACGACAGGTGTTTGAACCAGGGAGACCGGGTGAATTTGAAGTAACGGCCCATAGAGCTGAAGTAAAAATCTGCACTTGTGGTTGTCGGAATCAGGCTGAATTCCCGGAAGGTGTTACCGCTGCCGCACAATATGGCTCAGCCACACAGGCTATGGCCGTCTATCTTAACCAATACCATTTCCTGCCTTTTAAGCGCGTGTCAGAGTATTTTAATACTCTCTATAAAATGAGTGTAAGTGCAGGCACTGTCGCCAATTTTGTGGCCAGAACCTATGAAAATCTGGCTTCTACTGAAGAGGTTATTCGTGACGCCTTGCGGGAATCGTCTGTTGCCGGAGCCGATGAAACGGGTATGCGGGCCGAGGGCTCTTTGCACTGGCTACACGTTATGCGGGATGAACAATGGACGCTCTACTACTTGTCTGAAAAGCGAGGTCGTGAGGCCATGGACACGATGGGCATACTGCTAACATTTGCAGGCGTTCTGGTTCATGATCATTGGAAATCCTATTTTGCATATGCGGCAACTCACGTACTTTGCAATGCCCATCACCTGAGGGAGCTTTTGGGTGTTGTTGATAGGGACAGCAATCAACTGGCGTTGCGATTGATGAAGCTACTGAGGCTTTCCTGGCATTACTGCAAGGGCTTTAAGACCATAGGTATGCTACAGATGCCAAGTGTTGTCTGTGAACGAATCGAGAAGATTTATGACCGGTTGCTTCAGCGGGCTCTAATGAAAGAAGTCGTCTATATGGAGAAGCAACGAGAGGAGCTTAAGCGCAAGAAAGTCAAGAATACTAAAGCTTACAATCTCTTCAAACGACTCACTGAGTTCAAGGCTGAGACACTGCGCTTCATGTCAGATTTTACCATTCCCTTCGATAACAATGGCAGTGAGCGGGATGTTCGAATGGCCAAGTTAAAGCAGAAAATCTCAGGCTGCTTCAGGAGTGCAGACGGTGGTTCTATGTTTGCACGGATTCGCAGCTATTTGTCGTCTGCCAGAAAACAGGGAATGGACATATATCAATCACTTCATAGAGCTGTTCGGAATTACTGTAATATGCCTTTGCTCAGTGCTGAATAGTTACCATTAATGTATAAAAATAACCTCAGAGCTATTGTGAACTCTGAGGTTATTTGCCCGGATAAGATTGGACGGTGTATGGCAATCAGGCCAATGGTTATTTGAAATAAAGATGGTATGGAAAAGGATTTTTCATACAAATTATCATTCTAGTTTTAAAATAATCTCGACTTTAGAGTCTGTATAAAACGATAATTCGGTCAGCTTTTTATAGTGAAGCAAGCCGAAATCAGTGAACTGTTTTTCCAAGTTCGTTATTACTTCCGTTTTTTGCCTAAAAGCCTTTAGTTATGCTGCTTCTGAATTATCCGGTATTAACTGGTCGATCAGATCGCGAAAATTGAACTCATATTTTTGCTTATATCTGTTCCAGCCCTTGCGAATAGAGAACCTCGGAATAATTCCTGAAAGAGCAATTTTCATCATGCCTGCAGTGGTTGTATCCGGGCTTCTCCAGGGTATCCGAGAAATATTCAGACATGCCTGATTTTTACAAACGGTTAATAACTGCAATAATGCATAGCCTGCCATTTTCAAATGCATCCATCGAAGCAGTGTTCGCAATTTCTGCTGCCATAAATGGCAACAGCCAAAAGCATGTTTGAGTTGGTGAAACATTGGCTCTACCGGCCATCTCCGGGAATAGGCACGAAGCACCTCCAGTCCCTCAAGTTCCGGATTGGTCGAGATGAATATTCTGCTTTCGGTCAGACCTTTGTCATTTTCAAAGCGACTCCAGACGACGCGTACTTCACGACCTTTAAGGAATCTGGCGCGACAGATCAGGGTACGATAACGTATTTTGCGAAATTTGCCGTACATCCATACTGTTGCTTTTTCTTCCGGCAGTTTCTTAACCTGTTCTGTCGTCATCTTGATGCCGTACTTTTTTGGGCGCCCTCGCTTCTTTACGGTGGGTGCTGGCGGCAAAGCATAGAGGGCCCGATTTGAAGGTATCTGACCAACAACTTCTATGTTCATTTCCAGAGCTGGCTTTATCAGTGTCCAGTTCATATACCAGCAATCGGTTAGCAGGCGTAGCACTCGATCCTTCACTTCATTGCGTACCACCCTGAGCATGGCCACGGCAATTTTCAGTTTGCTGGTGTTACCTGAAGCTGGTGTCGGAAATGAGATCACCGGTATGGCGGTAAATACTTCATCTGCAGCCCGCTCAAATATGATGGCCAGGGAAACCCAACACTGCCCCCAGATGTACGTCGGCCGATTGCGTTTCTTGCTGTGTTGATGATGTGTACGACAAGCAGGGGCTTTGTCGGAAAACCGTTCGATTACCCAGTCATCAAGCCCCAGGACCACAGGTTGATTCTCAGGAGCTTTGGAGCAGACCAGACGGATCAAGTGGCGTGCCAAGTTCTTCCATTGCCACTTGCCCTGAGATAGCCAGTGGTGGTAGCTGCTCCACACACAATGAAAATCAATTGTTAACAACGCCTGTGTAACAAAGCCGTCGGCTGAAAGCATGCAACCGAACAGCAGTTCGCAGAACGTTGGTACTGCAGTTGATGATAGCGCTCCAGCAAGAAAGGTTGTATATGAAGCGAGCTCCCTGAGGATTACTTGATGATCTGAAGTGAGCATGGCAACCATCTCGAATTTCGTCATTGGGGATGGTTGCTTTTAGCAGATTATGCGCCGGAACTATTGTGCTCTTAAAACTCTAAAGTCGAGAAAATAATATTTTTTGCCTTATTTTTTATAAAACTGAATAGCTGAGAGGCTCATAATGTACTCTCAACTTTTTGTAAAAGTTTCTTTACCGGTGCCGCCAACCCCAACTCAGGTGATTGATTCAGGGCAAACCAGTAATAGTTGTCGTGATCTTTTATTACCATATTGGTCGTTTGTCCCGGGTACTCAACAAAACCCAGTGCTGGAGTAATGTCCAGATGGTAGTGGCTGAAGGTATGCCGAAAAGACGGCCATGTGTCGAATTTTTTTAGTAACAGGCCTGTTTTCTCCAGAGCCTGCTCAATAATCTGGTCAGGATCTGAAATTTCAGGAAAGCTCCAGAGTCCTCCCCAAATGCCAGACGGTGGACGTCTTTCCAGTAGAACCTCACCGTACTGATTTACTGCCATAAGCATAACTACCGACTTTTCCGGTTTTTTCTGTTTTGGCTTTGATTCCGGATACAGGCTCTGCTGGCCTGTTTTGCCAGCTAGACAGCCAACTTCCAGAGGACAAATCTGACAGGCGGGTTTGCTTCTTTTGCAAACCGTTGCCCCCAGATCCATCATTACCTGGGTGTAATCACCTGCTCGATGCTCAGGTGTCAGCTTTTCAGCAATCTCCCATAGCTTACTGGCGACCCGTGCCTGTCCGGGCCAGCCGGGAATAGCAAAGTAGCGGGTAAGCACCCTTTTTACATTGCCATCCATGATCGGAGCCCTGATCCCCATGCTTATGGAGGCAATGGCTCCGGCTGTGGATCGACCAATACCCGGAAGTTCCATAAGCTGTTCAACAGAGTGGGGAAATGCTCCTGAGAACTCACTCATCACTTTTTTTGCAGCTTTATGCAGGTTTCTTGCGCGACTGTAATAACCAAGGCCACTCCAGAAATGGAGTACTTCGTCTTCACTCGCTGCAGCAAGTTCAGAGACGTCCGGAAATCGCTCCATAAACTTCTGGTAGTAAGGAATGACAGTTGTTACCTGAGTCTGCTGCAGCATGATCTCGCTGATCCAGACGCGATAAGGCGTTTTATTTTGTTGCCATGGCAGGTGTTTACGTCCATGGGTATCGAACCAGTCCAGAAGCCTTTGGCTGAACGTAGTGTCTGTATAGGGGGCTTTTTGAGTCATTAAATTACAAAAATCGGGTTTGCGATCAGCCTGCTGGCCGATCGCGGTAAAGCACTGCCGTGAGCAGAATAAATAGCCGAGCAAAATAATAGCCGTGAGCAGAAAGACTAGTTAAAGAAGCCCTTGAGCAGATCTTTTACAGGTCCCTGCACCTTGTCTTCTATCTTCTGCTTAAGGCGATTTTCTGCAAGCTCTGCCATGGTTTCAGTCAGTCGTTTGACATCAATGCCACATTTCAGGTCATCAAGATCGCCATAGCAACGGACAGGCCAGGTGACATTGACATACTCCTTGTTGATCTGACAGGCCGGATCGCTGCCGGGCGTTTCTTCTCCACGGATGTTGAGGCCAATATGATAGTCCATCTGGCGATCAACAAGGTTTACGTATCCATAACCTTTCAGGTTCATATAGGCGAGTGCTGCGATCAGATTGTCGTTGGTAGCAACGCCGTTTTTGATGACGAAGGAACCGCTGAGGTCAGTAAAGTCGGTGGAAGAGCCCCAATCAGTTGTCCTTAACTCTTTCTTGCGGATGAAGGCTATACCTTCGCACAGCATTTTGTCGAAATTGGCCTTGGTGAATACGCCCTTATCGATATTGAACTCCATATTGCCATTCAGGTTTCTGGTGAGAACACTGGCGTATTGACCATGGGTATCCACCGTCATACTGGCATTTACCTCGCCTTGCAGTGATGCAAGATCAGGAATGGGGGTTGATAGCGCTGCAAGACTAATATTTTCCAGTTCAGCGGATGCTGCCATTTCCGGGTTACCGGCCTGGCGTACATCCAGGCTGGAAGTCATATTAATAGTGCCCTGATAAAAGCGGGAACCGATTTTTGCTTCCAGATTACCCCGGGCTGATTTTATATCCACCGATGGCTGTTCAAAAACGAATTTGGCAACGGTGAGAGAGGCCAGCTTCATTGAGCCGTCAAGATTCAGGTCGCGAAGCATTGTTTCGGGAATCAGAGGGTGTTCTTTGCCTGGTGTCGGGTGTGATTGAGCGGGTTGCTCTTCGTCAGAAGCTGCTGGTTTATCAGTAGCAGGAGGGAGATAATTATCCAGATTAAGGTCGTTACCGGTAAAGCTGAATTGCATATCGCCCTGGTCAATACTGCTCATCCTGAAATTGCCATCCAGGGTAAAGCTATCCAGCTGGAGCTGCAGCTTATCGGTGGTCAGGCTTTCACCATTGGTACTGAAATGACCGTCAAAAGATAGTTTGTTCAACGCGGTTGGGTCAGCCATGGGAGGAAGCTGGATCTTGATCTGGCTCAGCAGATTGGCAAGGTTGAACTCTGCCACGCCCAGGTTGCCTTTAACCAGCATGGGCGTCTGCTGATATTGAACATTGCCGATGATACTCAGGCTCTCCCCTTTTTCTACATCAGGAGTAGCACTGATTTTCAGGTTTTGAATGTCATAACGACCCGCTTCCAGATTAAACGTCATCTTGCCACTGATCAGTGCTTTCAGGACGAGATCGGGAATGGTGATGTGAGCTTTCAATTGAAAATCAAAAGGCTGCTGATTGCGGATGGCTCCAGTGGTTAAACTGGCCTGATCAATAACGTACTTCTGCCCGGAAACCTGGTCATCGTAACTGATCATCAGTCCACTGACATTGACGCTGGCAATGTCCAGTTTGAGTGAAGACGAGCCAGATTCAGCCTCGGGAGTGGAGGCCGGGGATGGCGCTTGCCCTTTGGGTGTCTGTTGTTCAGAAGGCTTTGGCGCACTGACCTGCCAGTTTCCCTTGCCTTTGGTATTCTTCACCAGCGTTAATTCAAGCCCTTTCAGCTCAAGGGTCTGCATTTCAATCCGTTTACTTAACAACGGAATTAACTTTACGCTGACATCAGCGGAGCCCAGTTGAGCCAGTTGGGAGCTGTTTGCCCCTTTGACATAGATATCCTCAAGAGAAAGGCCAACCCATGGGAATATTGACCAGCCAATGGGCCCGTTAATGCGGACTTTCAGTCCCGAATGATCATAGACAAGCCGGGTGATTTCATCGCGATACTGGTTGGGATCGATAACACGTGGCAGGAGTGTTGCAGCGATAATACCCAGTAAAACCACCGCCGCCAGCAGAACGGCAATGAACTTGAGAATGCGGTTCATGGGAAGCATCAGCCTCTGAAGTGTGGAAGAGTGATAATAACAGGAACCTATCTTACCCTGATAGTTAACGCCATCAAGGGTAAAACAGGTTTATTGTTGCAATGGGAAGTTGCAATGGGAAGTTGCAATGGGAAGTTGCAATGGGAAGTTGCAATGGGAACAGAGTCAGAGGCTGGCGATTTGCAGTTTTTTCAGTGATTTCACCGGACGGGTCCATGGATGAAGGATCAGGGCAACGTTTTTCATTGCCGGGGACTTCAGAGCCCTTATGGCTTCCTGACTGTTGCTGTATTGTCCCTGAACCAGAACATACCAGTCCTTCTGGTTGCGCTGAACATGCACAGTAACTGCTGAAGCGAGTTCAGGGAAACGCTGTTTCAGTTTTTCAATGGTTTCCGGGTTACTGGCTGCGAACCACTGGATTGTATAACTGTCTTCAGGGCTGTTCAGCAGTGCATTTACATACTGGTGATTGTCAGGCTGCTCATAGTTGTTGTCCGGCTGATAGCTCGGGTTAACCCTGAGAGGCTGAGCTCTGTTGGACGTCTTATGAACAACCGGTTGTTGATGTGTTGCCGGTGTATCGACTTCGGTTGAGCGCCTTAAGCTTGCTTCTGCTGGCAGTTGGTTAAATTCTTCACGGTGGACGAAATAGGTCTTTTCAACGGAGGAATCCTGACCGATCCACTGACGTTTATTGATAGAGGGTTCTATCCCGGGTTTGGCCCATGCATGAGTGGCTTGTGGGGTGGTTTTGACCAGGGATTGCAAATAAGCAATCTGTCTGACTTTTGGCGAGAAGCGTGCCGACACTCTTGATAGCGAGGGAGTGAGCAAAGCGTCCAGAGCCGCTGAGCGATTCACAAAAAGCATACTCACCAGGGCATAGCGGTTCCTGTTGTTGCTCTGGTAATGGATGATTTGAGTATTTTTTAATTCGCTGTAACGAAGTTTTGCTCTTTCAAGCGATGCTTTTCTACTGGCATTCATCCATTCAATGGTGTAGCTCTCTGGATTGGCTGCCAGAACATTGATTGAAGGCAGGATTGGTTCCGGCTTTTCATAACCCCGCTGTTCTCTGTATTCAGGAACAGGTGAAGCAGGCTTATTCGCAATGTTATAGTCAACACTCCCCGGGCTATGTTGCTGAGAAATTTTAGTGCTATAGGCCGGAGTGATGCTGACGTACATTTCTTGTGGGTTGGCCTGCTCTGGCAGAATCCGATATTTTTGATCGCTGGACAAGCCAGAGTATGCTTTGCCGTCGAATTCGCTGCCATAAGGCACGGTATTCATATCAGCAGATTGGCTTTGGTTATATGCTGCCTGAGCAGTTGCATAGCTGTTATTACCACGATTTAACGACATTTCCACTTGCGGTTGCTGAGAATACGGTTGCTGAGCAAAATAGGGTTGCTGTTGATATTGTGAAAGTTGATTGTTTTGTTCCGTACTATAGGAAATGTCATAGTTAATAGGATTATTATTGCTGTCGCGCATGGACAGCTCTGGAGGATAATCTGGCTGGTTGTTTTCAACCAGCCTTTCAACCGGATATTTCGGTCTGGTAATATCCAGCTTATGGATACTGGCCAGCGATCTTGTCCAGGGATAAAGTTCCTTGGCCATATGGGATCTGGGAGGTGAATCCAATGCGGCCATTGCCGCAATATGGCTTGGGTATGGGCCATCAAGAAGCACATACCAGACTTTGCCTGATCTTTTGTATTCAGCAATGGTTGCGTCGTTTAATACCGGGTGGCGCTGTTTAAGCAATTCCAGCTGTTCACGCTCTTTTGCTGCCATCCATTGAAGCACGTAATGATCTCTCGG
Organism: Endozoicomonas sp. SCSIO W0465; assembly: GCF_023716865.1. Taxonomy (NCBI): domain Bacteria; kingdom Pseudomonadati; phylum Pseudomonadota; class Gammaproteobacteria; order Oceanospirillales; family Endozoicomonadaceae; genus Endozoicomonas; species Endozoicomonas sp. SCSIO W0465. The sequence continues at coordinate 6,463,430 of NZ_CP092417.1, read as the reverse complement.
AGCATCCAGAATGGTTACTAAAGACTCTGTATTGCGTGCTTCAATGGATAATGAATGATAGGACTCAGCATAAAGCTGTTTTTCATCAGGCTTATTTTGCTTGGAGTTTCCGGCATGTTGTGGTGCAGATACGGATTTATAAAGCTGCCCGCGTATGCCGTTGCATAGCCAGTCATTATTAATGCCTGACTGACAGTTCCAGGAAATATTCGAAGCCAGAGGTTTTGGCGGCAATACAAGACTTTCTGCTACAGGAGCAGCAATTGACGTCAGAACGGCCACGACACAAAGCCTGAGTTGTTTTTCCTTAAACAACAATTGACCGGACATGGTATCAGATCCTTCTTTATTCAATTCAACATTACCTGACTTGTAAACAAAATCAACCCTGATTAAAAAATATTTTTTTATTAAATATTTATTGTGAGTATTTCGGTTCTTATAAAGAGAGCTATTATGTTATCGGCAGAAGCGCTTTTTTCGGAAATCAAAGAATACAGGTTTATTGGTTTTTTTAATCCGAAAAAACGGGCTATTGATTGTTATTTTATCTATAAAGTCAGCCTTTAATAGTGTAAACAAAGGTTGGTTGCCCCCTCAGGTTTGATTTTAAGTGGTTGCGGGAAGTTGTGAAAAGTCGCGAAAAGGTGCGGAAAGTTGAGGAAAAAATAATGTCGAGAGTGAATTACCCTGCATCCAAATTACATGCCAATGTAATTTGGATCGCAGGGCTGCTTAACATTTTATGCTTAACGCCGGTCACCAGCATGGCAAATGAGTGCTTCCCGGCGTTGGATAAGGCAAAGTCTCAGTATATCGTCGGTTATGGGAACCTGCTTTATGAACAGTCCGGGAAATCTACAGAGGTTGGGTTTCAGTCCGAAGTTCCGGTATGGGTTGATGGATTCAGAAGAGGGTGGCAGACCAGAACCCGTCAGGAAAACAATGTAAAGGTAACTGAACTGGGGGTTATTCCGTTGGTTGGTGGGCGGTTTAATGGGGTGTTGATCTCCCTGCCCGTCAACAAGATAAAGTCGATAGATCGCCAGCAGAAACTGACCTGTCGTGTCCCGGTAAACCCGGCGCAATTAACGTCTATGAATAACGAGAAGATTCCAGGCAATAGTCAGTTCTGGCTTTATCAGACGCAGAATAAATACTGCAATAAACCCGCAGGTAGCTATCCGATTCTAATGTCGGACGTGGATGAATTTCTCACGGGGTGTATTGAGCAGGCTGATCGGTTTGGCCTTAAGTCCTTTGCCCGGGAATGTGTGGCTACCACTTGGGACTGGTCATCCCATTGGGTAAATGATCGTCAGCACCCGTTAAAAACAAAGCCGGCGCAAATTCGGAGGCAGCAAGTTGATCAGCTTCTGGAGACCCTCGAAGGCAATCTTTATGAGCAGGTTCAGTCTGAATAGCTGACCTGCTGACAAGCACAATGTTCGGCTAAGTTACCGTTAATGGTTGAATCAGCTAAACTCCCATAAAATCTACGTTGTAGGGGAGTGATATGCAATCTGAACTCTTCCAGAATTTTATTGATTCCATTTCAACATTAACCAGTGAACAGCGAGACATTCTTAACAACTCGCTCCTTAGTACTCAAATAGAGGTTACCGAGGTAGTAGAAACCACTGACTCTGAACCTGTTTACAGTGAATCTATACCCAATAACGATAATGCAACACCTGACGTAGAAAAGAGCATACTTGCCCAATTTGCCGAAAACCCCAGGTGCCCCAAATGCAAAAGCCATAGCGTTGGTCGCTGGGGCATACGAAATGGCCGACAGCGCTACCACTGCAAGACTTGCGACTCAACGTTTAACGCCTTTAGTGGAACGCCTTTGGCAAGGCTCAGGCACCCTGAAAAATGGAACAAGTACCTCGCAGGTATGACTCACTCTATGGTCTTGCGACCAGCTGCTGCTGAGAATGCCATTGACTTGAAAACTGCGTTCCGCTGGCGTCACCGCTTTCTTGAAGTGATTAATAATGATCAAGCAGAAGAGCTTTGTGGCATTACTGAGCTTGATGAAACATTTTTCCGTGAATCCTTCAAAGGGCAAAGAGAAGGCCTTCCACGGCCAACCCGAAAGCGGGGTAATGATCCCAACAAAGCCCGAAAAGTCCCGGTAATGGTGGCTCGGGACCGTAATCGAAATACCGTTGACGGTGTATTAGAAAACGAAAGTGCTAATGAATTGTGCAGGCATTTAAATGGCCGCATATCGATACAGGCCACGGTCTGTGCGGATGCACACCTCGCTCACGAAAAACTTGCTGACAAGCTTGGATTTGTCTTCAAGGAGCTGGTGACATCAGCAGGTCAACATGTTGTTGAAGGCATCTACCACATCCAGACTGTAAATTCTTATCACAGTCATTTAAAACGCTGGATTGGCGGCGTATTCCAAGGGGTTGCAACTCGTTACCTTCCCCATTATCTGGCCTGGAGGCGAGAACTGACGGCAGCAAAAAAATTAACTGTTGGCCGGTTGATCAGCAGAATTACTGAACATTGGTGCTTCCAACCATTAACGGTAACTTAGCCACAATGTTCTGTCAGGCATAGATTAACACCCGTGATTGGGTTGAAGCGCGGCAGACAGCAGCCCTTCTTTACTATTAAAAAAGTGCAGAATGACAAAAACAGGCAAGAAAGAGGTTTAAATGATGTTTGCAAACACGAGTACCTTTTCAAACACACTGGCTGAATCATACCGCGATGAAGTGTGTTTAGCTGCTATCCAGTGCAAGGATGCTCCTACCCATGCAGTGCAGGGAACGGTATACTTTTCTACGATTGTGAACAGCGAAAAATTTGAATGGGCACTTGTACCACTTGAGAGCAGGGATGTGAAACTGTATGCGTCCCCTCCTGGTGTTACCCACGCAGTCTGTGCAGAAAATCGTGATGTTCTCTGCGCCGGGGAAGGTAGCTATAAAGGTGGAAAGCTGACAATTAACAATCGATCAGGGCATTATAAACCTTCCTGTGATAGCCTCGAGCCGGCTAAAAAGTACTGGATTGCTGCAGGTTTTCTACCCGAAAATATAATAGTGAAAAAGCACAGCCACGAACTGGTCCACGAATTGGTTTATGATGGTTTTTTTGGATAAATGGTTCTTTTGGCTAAATAGTTACTTCACTAATGGTTTCCTGCTAACCCCGGCAAACAGAATAGATGACAACCCAACCGGAGAAGTTCATGGCTGAGCGCAAGGCCAGTGTTGAAAGAAACACCCTGGAAACCCAAATTTGTGTGGCCATCAATCTGGATGGAACTGGTAAGGCATCTTTTGATACAGGAGTACCTTTTCTTGATCACATGATGGATCAAATTGCCCGCCATGGCCTCATTGATCTCGACATCAAGGCTGTTGGCGATCATGAAATTGATGATCACCATACGGTTGAGGATATTGGTATCACGTTGGGACAGGCCGTTGCCCGGGCTATTGGTGATAAAAAAGGGTTATATCGTTATGGGCATGCTTATGTGCCACTGGATGAGGCACTTTCCAGAGTCGTTATCGATTTTTCCGGCCGACCCGGTCTGGAGTTTAACGTTGAATTTACCCGCGCAATGATCGGTCGCTTTGACGTTGACCTGTTCCATGAATTCTTCCAGGGTTTTGTTAATCACGCCGGAGTTACCCTGCATATTGACAACCTGCGGGGACGCAACGCTCACCACCAAATTGAAACCGTCTTTAAAGCCTTTGGCCGTGCCTTGCGTATGGCGGTTGCCCCGGATCCGCGAATGGCGGGACAGATGCCGTCCACGAAAGGGTCGTTGTAATCATGAAAACGGTTGCTGTAATTGATTATGGGATGGGCAACCTTCACTCCGTCAGTAAAGCGCTGGAACAGGTTGCTGATGAGAATACCCGAATCATCGTTACCTCCGATCCTGACCAGATACTGGCTGCTGATAAAACGGTACTTCCCGGAGTGGGTGCAATCCGTGACTGCATGATGGAAATACAACGTCATGGCATTGATGAAGTGGTTCGGGAAGTGGTCGCTACCCGCCCATTGCTTGGTATTTGTGTCGGTATGCAAATACTGCTAGATCATAGCGAAGAGAATGGTGGTGTTGAGTGCCTTGGCTTGCTGTCAGGTGATGTGAAGTTCTTTGGCAAAGATCTTCGGGATAATGAAGGTTCTCGATTGAAAGTCCCCCATATGGGCTGGAGCCCGGTTAGTCAGGTTGAGCCATCCCATCATCTTTGGCAGGGCATTGAGGACAATGCCCGGTTCTATTTCGTGCACAGTTACTACGCCCATGTTGCCAGTGAAGCTGTAGTGGTGGGTAGAAGTGAATATGGCCCTGGTTTTGATGTTGCCCTTGGCCATGAAAATATTGTTGCTGTGCAGTTTCACCCTGAAAAAAGTGCCGCCAATGGACTGCAGTTGCTTGAAAACTTTTTAAAATGGAAGTCCTGAACTGGAAGTCACAACCATGTTAATAATTCCCGCAATCGATTTGAAAGATGGTGCCTGTGTCCGGCTGCGCCAGGGGGAAATGAGTGATGCCACGGTCTTTGGTGAGGATCCGGTTGCCATGGCCAGCCGCTGGGTTGATGCCGGTTGTCGCAGGCTTCACCTGGTTGACCTGAATGGAGCGTTTGCCGGCAAGCCGCTGAATGCTGATGCGGTTCGGGGGATTACCGCAGAGTACCCTGATTTGCCCGTGCAGATTGGCGGGGGAATTCGTGATCTGGCCACAATAGAAGCCTACCTGGACTCGGGTGTTTCCTGGGTGATTGTTGGTACCAAGGCGGTAACTGACCCTGACTTTGTTAGAGTAGCCTGCCAGAAGTTTCCTGGTCATGTGATCGTCGGTATTGATGCACGCGGGGGGCTGGTGGCGACGGATGGCTGGGCAAAAATCACCGATACCCGGACTACTGAGCTGGCAAGTCGGTTTGAGCAGGACGGTGTATCCGCCATCATCTATACCGATATTGCCAGGGATGGCATGATGCAGGGTGTGAATGTTGAAGCAACCCGGCAACTGGCAAACAGCATGTCGATCCCGGTGATTGCTTCCGGCGGTATCACCAATATGGATGATATCAGGGCTCTGAAAGCAGTCGCCCACGAAGGAATTGAAGGTGCGATCACCGGTCGTGCCATTTATGAAGGGACTCTCAGTTTGTCTGAGGCTCAGCGTTACTGTTTACAGGAGGAATAAGACCTCATGGCTCAAGGTTGTTACGATGAATGATTCCGGTATTCCTCCCATGAATACGTCCGATATTCAACGGGATGATAAAAATATGGCCGCGCTGGCGCACCTTCTGCCTTTGTTCGGCTTTATGGTTCCTGGATTGAATATTGCCATACCGCTGGTGATCTGGCTGATGAAGCGGGATAAGTCGCTTTATATTGAACACCATGCCAGAGAGTCTCTGAACTTTCAGATCACCGTCACACTACTGGCAATTCTCTGGGTTATCCTCAAGTTGATGTTGGTAGGACTTCTGTTATTGCCACTGGTTCCGGTGATTATCATTGTGGCGCTAGTATTCATGGTCAGGGCAGCCATGAAAGCCGGTAGTGGTGAGTTTTACCGCTATCCAGTGTCGCTGCGCCTGGTCAATTAAAAAGATTTCAGGAAGGTTAAGTTCATGGGGCTGGCTAAAAGAATAATTCCCTGTCTCGATGTTGAAAATGGGCGGGTGGTTAAAGGCGTTCAGTTTGTCAACATTCGGGACGCTGGCGACCCGGTAGAAGTTGCCCGTCGTTATAATGAAGCGGGGGCTGATGAGATAACTTTTCTCGATATTACTGCCAGCCATGAGGGGCGGGACACAATGGTGCATACGGTTGAGCGTATGGCCAGCGAAGTATTTATCCCACTGACGGTGGGTGGCGGGATTCGCAAAGTAGAAGATATTCGCACCATGCTCAATGCGGGTGCCGATAAAGTCAGCATTAACACAGCGGCTGTTTTCCATCCTGAATTTGTTCAGGAAGCGGCTGACCGGTTCGGCTCACAGTGTATTGTGGTGGCTATTGACGCCAGGAAAGTCAGCCAGCCCAGTGAGCCTGATCACTGGGAGATCTTCACCCATGGTGGACGAAAACCTACCGGCCTTGATGCTGTAGAGTGGGCTCTGCAAATGGAACACCATGGTGCCGGTGAGATTTTGTTGACCAGTATGGATCAGGATGGTGTCAAAAATGGTTATGATCTTGGCTTAACCAAAGCGGTTTCTGAATCCGTAAGTATTCCGGTTATCGCCTCTGGTGGCGTTGGAAACCTTGATCATCTGGTGGATGGAATCAAGTTGGGTAAGGCTGATGCGGTACTGGCCGCCAGTATTTTTCATTTTGGTCAGTATTCTATTCCGGAAGCCAAACACTATATGGCCGATCAGGGTATTGAGATGAGGCTCTGAAACATCTTTCCGTATTCATACTTTTCATACCCCCTGTTGGCTGGTGTCATCGTTAGTAACGGTAACCTTTGGTGATAAAGGTTGAGTGGCAGGCTGGATACCTTCCGGGTGACCGCTGCTGCCATGGTGAAAATGGGTATACTTCGGTGATGAGGGTTGAATAGAAATGGGGACTGTGGTTGCTTTGTACACAGGACTTTCAAAGAGTGCCTTTTTGTTCGAACATAAACCGCACATTGATGATAAGGCTCTCACCGTCCTTCCACAAAAAGAGGTACCAGGGAGAGAGGGGGAATCGAGTAAATCGTCACCGCTGTCGTATCGTTGACGAACGCTACCAGTGCCAGATAAGTATTCCACAAATTAACCCGCCATTTTCAGTTTGAACAGGGCGATCATTCCAGCTTCAGTAATTCTGAAATAGCCTTGATTTGCTGGTTGAGTTGATCAGCCATTGGGTAGCTGATTCCTTTCATGTTTATGACAACGTCATCATAGGATTCAAAATCCGGAAGTTCTGCGGGAAACCAGCTAACCTCTGAGCGTAGCATATAAATACCATCCATATCAGGCAGGTTTGCCAGAGTCAGGGCCTGGCTTGCCGCACTGTCACCCAGAGCAGGGTGCTGTTCTTCAGGAAATTCCGACTGCCGGTCGCTGACACTGAGGCCAATACCAATATGTGCTTTGGCAATATTGATGATTCCGGCTTTTTCAGCCAGTGCTTCGATCATCAGGCAGCAGGATAATGCATCGGAGGTAAATGTCGGGCTCTCTTTGCTGGAAAAACGCAGATAGGCATTACCTTCCGGCGTATAGGTAACCTCTCCACCGTAATAACCTGCGGCTTCACTGATGATCTGGCTGTGAGTGCGCAGAATATCCTGCAAATCCCTGGGTGCCAGCAACTGTTGCAGCCTACCCAGGTTTTTCACTTTGATGGCTGCAATCATCGCCGTTTGCTGCTTCTCTTCGACTTTATCTTCAGGCTCGGCCAAGTTCTTTTCGAGTAGCTGCTGTTCGACATAGGTGGAAAGTCTGGTGATTTCTCCAGTCACCGGAGGGGCTGGATTGCCTGCCGGCAGAATGGAGCGTAGCTGTCGTTCAATAAGGTTGAGCCGGGTCGCTATGCTGGAGGCAAAGAGTTGCAGAACAGTCAGCCCGGCAAGAAGCAGTAACAGGCTGATGGCAATAATAACCAGCAGAGCTTCCTTGGGCTTTTTGCTTAAGATGTCTTCGTTCAGTGATAAGCGGGCGTAACCGGCAATGACATCCTGGTAATGAATGGGAGATGAATAAACGGGATGCCTTGTTGCTTCATCGGCTGTTTTGGAAACGGCCTTGGCAATTCTCTGGTTGTCGATACTGTAGATACTGGCTTCAGCAACATAAGGGTTCTGTACTAGCTGACTGAGCAGAACATTGAGGCTAAGCCTGTCTCCAGTGACCAGCATGTCAGTAGCCGCACTGGCCGTCTGCTCACTCAATAACTGACCGATACTGTCAGCCTGGTGCTGGCCCGATGAGTCTATCTCATTGCTGATGACCAGCGACATACCAATGGTCAATGTCACCATCAGAAGACCATAGATGAACATTAACTGCGTACGGATGGAGAAGCGGGATGTGAACCGCATAAAAAGATCTGGCATGAAAATACGCTGCTGCAAAAGTTAAGCTCCTGAGGGGAAAGCCAGTGATCGCGATAAATTATCAATAGCGCTTACTGTCCATGAGTAAGAGCCAGGCTAAAAAATAAGTGGACGTTATATCCTATCAGAACTCTTTCTGCTTTCCGTAAAATCCCTGTGATAGACTATCGAACGCCTGCAACGACCTGAGAGTTAGATTACCCAGTGAGCGATATAATACTGATTAATGTTACTGGCCGGGACCAGCCGGGACTCACCTCATCCATTACCTCCATTATGGCCGACTACGATCTGGAAATTCTGGATTTTGGTCAGTCGGTGATTCATGATACCCTGACCTCGGGAATTGTAATTCGTCTTCCGGATCAGGCTTCAGGTGATTCTGCTCTTGCCAGCAGAATGCTGAAAGATCTTCTTTTTCATTGTCATGAAAGTGATTTGCAGTTCAGTTATCAACCGGTATCCGGGGATGACTATGAACACTGGGTATCTGAGCAGGGCAAGAACCGTTATATATTGACGCTGTTATCACGTAACGTCACAGCGGAGCAAATCGCCAGGGTTTCTGGTATCACTGCTGCCCACGGTTTGAATATTGATCATATTTCTCCCCTTTCCGGTCGGCGATCACTGCGCAATGATAACAATCACAGTCACCGTTCATCATGTCTGGAGTTTTCGCTCCGGGGCACGGCCCCTGACCAGGAAAAGCTGAGGTCTGATTTTCTCAATCTTACCACTGAACTGGATGCTGATGTGGCATTTCAGGAAGACAGCATTTATCGCCGTAATCGTCGGCTGGTTGTCTTTGATATGGATTCCACCCTGATTGAAGCGGAAGTGATTGACCTTCTTGCAGAGGCAGCAGGTGTGGGTGATCAGGTGGCAAAGATCACTGAGAGTGCCATGCAGGGGGAACTGGATTTTAATGAAAGCTTCCGTGAACGCCTGGCGATGCTAAGGGGACTGGATGAGTCTGTGCTTGCCGGTATTGCCAGACAGCTGCCTTTAACTGAAGGTGCAGAACGGTTGATTCATACCCTCCGCTCGCTGGGGTACCGCACAGCCATTCTGTCAGGAGGGTTTACCTATTTTGCCAGGTACCTTCAGGAAAAACTGGGCATTGACTGTATCCATGCCAACGAACTGGAAATCGTTGATAGCAAGGTGACCGGTCAGGCGAAGGGTGACATTATCAATGGTGAGCGTAAAGCAGAACTGCTCAAGCAGATTGCTGCCGAAGAGGACATTCCTCTTAATCAGGTGATCGCTGTGGGCGATGGTGCCAATGACTTGCCAATGCTCAGTGTGGCCGGACTTGGCATTGCATTTCGGGCCAAACCCATGGTGAAACAAAGTGCACGGCAGTCAATTTCCATCCTCGGGTTAGACAGCATTCTTTATCTGTTGGGCTTTAGTGATAAAGACCTTGAGTCCCTTAATACCACAACGCCTGAAACCGGCGGCTTTTGATATTGACAAGAAGATACTGACAAGAAAATGCTGTCAAGAAAAGGTGTTTGCGATGGATGAGTGGATAAGCTGGCAGGACTATTGCCCGTATTGCGCAGAGCGGCTTGAGTTGCTATTGGATGCCGGTTTTACTGAGACTGATGAATCTTTGGTGTATACAGAAGACTGTCAGGTATGCTGCCGTCCAATTGTGGTAACACTCTCCATTGATGAAGAAGGTAACCGCTACTGCCAACTCAAGACGGAGTCTGACTCTTGATATGAACAGCAACATGAGAAGCCTGAGGATATGGGGCAAAACAATTACATCCGTTGCTTTTATGGTGGTATTGGCCCTTGTGATCAGTGTCACTGATGCTGAAGCGAACACCATACCCTGGCAGGAGACGGTTAAGCAGTCGAAAGGCCAGACGGTTTATTTCAATGCCTGGGGAGGCAGTGAACAGATCAATGATTACATTGACTGGACCACGGATCAGGTGGCAAAACGCTACGGAATTGCCCTGAAACATGTCAAAGTCAGTGATACATCCGGTGTCGTCAGCCGTGTGCTGGCAGAAAAAGTCGCAGGACGGAAGCGTAACGGAACCGTTGACCTGGTATGGATCAATGGTGAAAACTTCCGATCCATGAAGCAAAATGGATTGTTGTTTGGCCCTTTTGCTGAAGGGTTGCCTTCATTTCAGGGAGTAGACCCGCAGGAAAAGCCTACGACAGTGATTGACTTTGGGGAGCCTGTTGAGGGTTTCGAAGCACCATGGGGAATGGCGCAGCTGGTGTTTATCTATGACACCGATCAATTTTCCCAAGGCACTACGCCCCCGGTCAATGCCTCAGAACTGCTTGAGTTTGCCAGAAAGCATAAAGGGCGTGTGACTTATCCTTTACCACCGGATTTTGTTGGTACGACATTTCTGAAACAGTTGCTGAGTGAGTTGACACCAGATCCTGATGCGTTGTTAAAGCCGGTTTCAGATGCGGATTTCGATACTGTTACATCCCCTTTATGGGGATATCTTGATGAGCTTCACCCTTTGCTGTGGAGAGAAGGAGAGACGTTTCCTGCTAATAATCTGGCGCTGACACCCATGCTGGATGATGGTGAAATATTACTCTCAATGACGTTCAATCCGGCTTATGCCAGCTCTGCCATAGCCAGTGGAGAGTTATCAAAAACGGTCAGAACCTATGTTCATGATACGGGCACACTGGGGAATACTCACTTTCTGGCGATTCCTTTTAATAGCGACTCGACGGCAGCAGCGCAGGTTGTCATTAATTTTCTGTTATCCCCGGAGGCCCAGGCTCACAAAGCTAATCCGGATGTCTGGGGGATCCTACTGTTCTTAGCATGAGCCAGTTAACGGGTATTGAACGACAACGCTTTTCGGATTTGCCCCTGGGACCGGCAACCTTATCGCCTGAAGCCTTAGGTAGTTCTCGTCCAAAAACGCATCAGGCAATCATAATTAGATTGTACGTGCGTTTTGATATTTCCTGAAATTCCAGAGAGCCGCAAAAACTCTTCCCTTTTTTTCTCTAATCTGGGACGGATATTGGAGAAAAACGCGAAAAGCAGGCAGAAAACATCCTCCCACCATGCTGGAAAGGTACTTTCATGTAGCGTGGAGGTGGCTATCAGGATGGTGCCGGGTGTCTGGCCAGAATCACCAGGTTGTAACAGACCACCGATAACCAGCAATGAGAATCAAAACGCTCAGAACCCTTGCAGTGGCAACGTGATAGCCCAAAACATCTCTTTAGCCACGAAATTCCCGCTTCAATACCTGCCCGGAAGCGAAAGAGCGTTTTATACACATACTGACTTTTAGTCATCTCTTCGACTTCAAGTCCGCGCTTCTTATTAAAAGCTACATCGCTGATTCCCATGGCCTTGGCTTTTTCCAAATTAGCGCGACACGCGTATCCGCCGTCACCGCTTGTCTGGCGAGGTACACGACCATAAATTTCTTTTTGTCTTTCCATCATCGGAATGAATTGGTCCGAATCCGCTGGGTTACCTTCCTCAATAACCAGGTCCAGGATCAATCGACTTTTTCCCTGAACCAGGTTCAGTTTATGGCCATACTGTACTTGCCGCCTGTCTTTTACGATGATATCCGTATGGGGTTCATACAGGCTAACCACTTTTTCCTGGGCTGGCACCTTTTCACCCTTAAAGACCCTGCGCTCTGTCTGGGAGACTATTGCATCCACCAGGGGTAACAGGTGATCCACATCGGCCTGCCACTTGTCGGCATCATCAGCCAGGAGACACTGCCCCTGCTGACGGGCGTTTGCTAGCGTGACAGTAGCTTCGATAAGTACCTTCCGGGATTTTCGGGTCAACTGCAGCAGTTTTTTATAATGCTGATGCCGCTCTTCTTTGCCAGCGTAGATGCATTTTCTGGCCGCATCTTTTACGGCTCGGTTGTGATGGGTATATTCATAAAGCGGTGTCGCTGTCAGTGTTTGTCCCCGTTCCAGCAGCCGACAAATTTCTTTAACGGAACTGGCTAAAAGGTCACTGTCGCAAGGAGGTTTGATATCCGATTCGGTGACTGTGCTGTCAATAGCCACAGTGCGCCCTTTTTCAATACCCTGATCTTTAGCGGTCATTAGCTGACAGTTATTAATCCGTTCCCATGTAGATGCAGTAAGAAGGCTGATGAGCCCATGCAAACTGGAGCGACTGGGGCGCTGGTTTGGTTCGAGGCGACAAAAGTCTCGAAAGAGCATGGAGTCCATCAAAACAAACGACAAGTAGTCATAATCACAATTCAAATACTGTTTCAGGAGTGCCGCACGAAGAACGGATTCTGCTGATAGTCCGTTCCGCCCAGTGTTCTGTTTATCACCAGAACTTAAGTCCTCATAAATCCAGTCATTGAACTGTGGATGGGCGTCAAGCCATTGCGAGATACCGGAAAGCTGGGAGCAGATTTCATGAGGTACGTAATGGAGTTCCATACTACACTGCGGGTTGCGTTTTTTGCGCATTTGGAGTCCTCTGTTTTTGGCAATCCCTTATGTTTCTTGCTCTTGGGAAGTTTAGTCGCCAGATAGCAGTAGGGCTCCACTTAATTTTTCAGGATAAAATCTACAGTTTTCAATTGGTTGTGTTTTTGGACGAGAACTAGGTAAAGTGCTTCCAGAACCTCACAGCTCCTGGGTTGCTGCTCTGGAAAGAGGCTGGTTGGCCAGATATCGATGAATGTGTCTGACTTGTTGTATTCCAGCCCGTCAGTCCGGGCTGTTCAAATCAACGGAGGCGGTTGTCAATCGTAAAAATGAACTATTACCTGATTGATCGATCTATCTTGATGTGAAAATCAATAGGAGTAGGTTTAGTATGTTACCAGAAACGAGTGGCTATCAAAGTAGACTTGTACAGAATTTTGTAGCCAGAAAGACGAACAGTGTTTCGGAGACCTGGGAAAAAGGACTTGCGTTTGGATACAAGGATTGCCAACTATGGTTTGGTGTTAAATTAGTCCGCTCGCCTATACCCACAGGGGAAACACGCAAACATCCCAGATACGATTATTACGTTAACACTGTGCAAGCCACAACCAAGCTGATGAATATGGAAAAACGAAAACTGGAGGCAACCTTTAAATCAGACTTCGAGGACATGAGACGAACCGATAATCTGACGTCGTCTACCATTATTAACCGGATGTTAGAGTATGACCAGTTTATGCATCTGGCTTTACAAGATTTTCCTGTTGATAAAACGATTCCTGAATTTATTTTCAAATGTCTTCCCGACATGAAAAAGCCGTGGCTCAAAGATCAGGAGTTGATCCGCAACACACTGCGATGGGTTGCCAGCAAAATGATGGATCGGGACAAGTGTCAAGAAGGTTCGCTGACTTTGCTGTTGGCGATGTGGATTGAATTAACAAATGCTGTCGCCATCAACAAAGCATTTTGCACACTTCCCAAAGGTGAATCATATTTCGATTGGGAAGAGGTGTTTTCCCAAGTCAAACAGTATAACCCTCCACTCCCTCCACCCGAAATTGTCGAGTCAGCTAATACGGCTGTTGGCAATGCAGAGTCAGCTAATGCAGCTGTTGGCAGTGTAGAGTCAGCTAATGCGGCTGTTGGCAGTGCAGAGTCAGCTAATACGGCTGTTGGCAGTGCAGAGTCAGCTAATACGGCTGTTGGCAGTGCAGAGTCAGCTAATACGGCTGTTGGCAGTGCAGAGTCAGCTAATACGGCTGTTGGCAATGCAGAGTCAGCTAATACGGCTGTTGGCAGTGCAGAGTCAGCTAATGCGGCTGTTGGCAGTGCAGAGTCAGCTAATACGGCTGCTGGCAATGCAGAGTTGGCAAATCCGCAGGTAAATGCTTTTACTGAATCAAGGGTTACCACTCGCTCTGTTACAAGAGGTAGTGGAATTATCAATGCTCGAAAAACAGCAGCTTCTGATGATTCCGTTACGAAGGTCATCCCCAAAAAGCAGGCAAAGAAAAAGCTGGGTGATCACGTAAACAGAACCTGTACTTTTGCTGGTTGTGCTGATGCTGGAAATGAAACTCTGAAGCCTAATAAGACGGTGGATAAAAGAACCACTGCTTCAAATGATATCAATCAGGGTGCTAACCAGGATGAACTGATAAAGCGTAATTCAAAAATAACCAAAAAAATCAGCAACAGGGTCTCAAAGCTGAGTGATTGTATTGGAGAAGTCGGGGATAGACCCGGCTACAGGATGGAACCACAAGATCAGGCGCTGTTAATCAGAGCCATGGAGGGAGTGATTGATCAGTTGGGTGACACCATGGTTTATCAGGAATAACCGTTCTTATTTATTAACAGCTTATGGTAAGCGCTATGATGGTTTGAAATAATGGCTCAATGAGAGTCTGAAATGGATTTTCTCCACTTGAAATTTTGCTACTTGAGATGGTTATTTCCCGTCATCTATACAGTGTTAATGGCACTTTTTTCTGTCACCAGTACTGGCTGGAGTAGTCAGTATTTTGTTATCGGCATTCAACTATATACCTGCCCTTGGCTTTAATTCGTTGAGTCTCGGTTCCTGGAAGACTTTGCTGGAAACACCAGCGTTGCCAGAGATGCTGTTGCTCAGTCTCTCGACTTCTGTGGTATCCACCTTGTTGTCAATATTCCTGGCGTTCAGTGTCATCTGTTTCGCCTGGGGTACACCGTTCTGGCATAAGGTTCAGCGGTGGTTGGCTCCATTGATGGCAGTGCCCCATGTGGCACTGGCTTTTGGCATCATCTTTGTGTTGATGCCAAGTGGTTTACTGGCTCGACTCGTCGCTATTTTTGCAGGATGGAGCTTTCCCCCGGACTGGCAGATGGTTCAGGACCCATATGGCATTAGTCTTGTACTGCTTCTGGTTATTAAAGAAACACCTTTTTTGATTGTTATGATGGCTGCGTCAGTGGTTCAGTTACCGGTGGCGGAGACATTGAGACTTGGAGGAACCCTGGGGTATCAGTCAGGTGTTATCTGGCTGAAGCTGATAGGTCCGCAGCTTTATCCGATGATTCGCTTACCAGTGTATACAGTACTGGCATTCTCAGTCTCTGTCGTCGATATTGCACTGGTGATTGGACCGGCAAATCCACCGACATTTGCTGTGCAGATCCTGCAATGGATATATGACCCGGATTTATCCAAAAGTCTGCTCGCTGCATCGGGTAGTGTACTTTTATTACTGCTGGTGGTTTCTGTTATTGGGGGCTTTTACCTGATGGAACGGGGCATGGGCAAGCTGCTCAGAAACTGGTTGATCAATGGGCATCGTGGTCGCTTCAGTGGTCTCTGGCTTTTATTCAGCAGAAAAGCCTGGCAGTCATTGCTTATGCTTTTTTTGGCAGGGGGAAGCGCTCTGTTTATATGGTCTTTTGTCTGGCGCTGGCGATTCCCCTCTATCTGGCCAGACTGGTCTTTACGAAGCTGGGAGAGAGCCTGGGATGGCATGAGAGAGCCCATTGTTAATTCCCTGCTGATCGGCTTGACCGCTACCTTGGCTGCCAACATTATTGCGGTAATTTTGCTTGAACTGAATGATCTTAAGCAGCAAAAGAGTCAGTCGTCCGGACAGTGGCTATCCCTGCTGACCAGAGGTGCAATGTATATTCCGTTGCTTTTGCCGCAAATGACCTTTTTGTTTGGTGTTCAGCTGCTTCTGCTGCAATGGGGGGCTGAGGGTCACTGGTTGACGGTGACCGGACTGCATTTGCTGTTCGTATTGCCCTACTGCTTTCTGAGTTTGTCAGGCCCATGGCAGCACTATGATCAGCGTCATAGTCTTCAGGGACTGTTATTATCCGGGTCCTGGCTGAAGACCTTTGTTCAGGTGAAGCTGGGCGTACTCTGGCGCCCGGTAATGGCCAGCCTCGCATTGGGCTTTGCGGTCAGTATCGCCCAATATCTGCCAACCCTGTTTGCCAGTGCCGGACGGGTGGAGACGGTAACAACCGAAGCCGTGAGTCTGGTTTCCGGAGGAAATCGTCGTTTGATTGGCGTTTACGGGCTTGTTCAGATGTTCCTGCCTTTTATTGTTTAGTAACTGTTCAGCACCCCCACATAAATCTGGAATTTTCTGATTTTTATACCATCCTCTTAAGCACCATTTTTCCACAATATTCGCCAGCATGATTCCAGAACTACCCGCAACTATGTCGGCTGAGATTCTCTTGAAAGAGAATGCAGAGCTGCGGATGAGAGTTGCCTGTCTGGAAGAGCGATGTCGAGAATTGGAAGAAAAGGTTGGCAAGAACAGTCAAAACAGCAGCAAGCCGCCATCGTCTGATGGTTATCAAAAACCTTGTAAAAACAGTAATTCTCCAGATCATTCTGACGACCTTTCCGCAGATAAAGGTACCGATCCATCGGATGAAAAACCCAATCCTAAAAGTCTGAGACAGTCTTCTGGTAATAAAGCCGGTGGAAAGAAAGGGCATCAGGGCACTTGTCTTAAACAGGTCGATATCCCTGACTATATTGAGTACCTTCCGGTTAAAGAATGCAATAAATGTCAGGCGTCTCTTCTTGATAGTGAGCCGGTCAAATATATTGAACGACAGGTGTTTGAACCAGGGAGACCGGGTGAATTTGAAGTAACGGCCCATAGAGCTGAAGTAAAAATCTGCACTTGTGGTTGTCGGAATCAGGCTGAATTCCCGGAAGGTGTTACCGCTGCCGCACAATATGGCTCAGCCACACAGGCTATGGCCGTCTATCTTAACCAATACCATTTCCTGCCTTTTAAGCGCGTGTCAGAGTATTTTAATACTCTCTATAAAATGAGTGTAAGTGCAGGCACTGTCGCCAATTTTGTGGCCAGAACCTATGAAAATCTGGCTTCTACTGAAGAGGTTATTCGTGACGCCTTGCGGGAATCGTCTGTTGCCGGAGCCGATGAAACGGGTATGCGGGCCGAGGGCTCTTTGCACTGGCTACACGTTATGCGGGATGAACAATGGACGCTCTACTACTTGTCTGAAAAGCGAGGTCGTGAGGCCATGGACACGATGGGCATACTGCTAACATTTGCAGGCGTTCTGGTTCATGATCATTGGAAATCCTATTTTGCATATGCGGCAACTCACGTACTTTGCAATGCCCATCACCTGAGGGAGCTTTTGGGTGTTGTTGATAGGGACAGCAATCAACTGGCGTTGCGATTGATGAAGCTACTGAGGCTTTCCTGGCATTACTGCAAGGGCTTTAAGACCATAGGTATGCTACAGATGCCAAGTGTTGTCTGTGAACGAATCGAGAAGATTTATGACCGGTTGCTTCAGCGGGCTCTAATGAAAGAAGTCGTCTATATGGAGAAGCAACGAGAGGAGCTTAAGCGCAAGAAAGTCAAGAATACTAAAGCTTACAATCTCTTCAAACGACTCACTGAGTTCAAGGCTGAGACACTGCGCTTCATGTCAGATTTTACCATTCCCTTCGATAACAATGGCAGTGAGCGGGATGTTCGAATGGCCAAGTTAAAGCAGAAAATCTCAGGCTGCTTCAGGAGTGCAGACGGTGGTTCTATGTTTGCACGGATTCGCAGCTATTTGTCGTCTGCCAGAAAACAGGGAATGGACATATATCAATCACTTCATAGAGCTGTTCGGAATTACTGTAATATGCCTTTGCTCAGTGCTGAATAGTTACATTGTTTATATCATGGCTTTTTTTCTGAGCTATTGGACCATCAGAAATGGATACTTTGCCAGGAGACTGAATTCTTGACTCTGATTCTTGATCAAATTGCTATCAGTCTGAATGGCCAGAGGCTTCTGGATAAGATCAGCTGCCGTGTGGAAGGTGGTGAAGTGGTCTCGGTATTGGGTCCCAGCGGTTGCGGCAAAAGCAGTTTGTTAAATTTGATTTGCGGGACGTTACCTAGTTCTCGTCCAAAAACGCATCAGGCAATCATAATTAGATTGTACGTGCGTTTTGATATTTCCTGAAATTCCAGAGAGCCGCAAAAACTCTTCCCTTTTTTTCTCTAATCTGGGACGGATATTGGAGAAAAACGCGAAAAGCAGGCAGAAAACATCCTCCCACCATGCTGGAAAGGTACTTTCATGTAGCGTGGAGGTGGCTATCAGGATGGTGCCGGGTGTCTGGCCAGAATCACCAGGTTGTAACAGACCACCGATAACCAGCAATGAGAATCAAAACGCTCAGAACCCTTGCAGTGGCAACGTGATAGCCCAAAACATCTCTTTAGCCACGAAATTCCCGCTTCAATACCTGCCCGGAAGCGAAAGAGCGTTTTATACACATACTGACTTTTAGTCATCTCTTCGACTTCAAGTCCGCGCTTCTTATTAAAAGCTACATCGCTGATTCCCATGGCCTTGGCTTTTTCCAAATTAGCGCGACACGCGTATCCGCCGTCACCGCTTGTCTGGCGAGGTACACGACCATAAATTTCTTTTTGTCTTTCCATCATCGGAATGAATTGGTCCGAATCCGCTGGGTTACCTTCCTCAATAACCAGGTCCAGGATCAATCGACTTTTTCCCTGAACCAGGTTCAGTTTATGGCCATACTGTACTTGCCGCCTGTCTTTTACGATGATATCCGTATGGGGTTCATACAGGCTAACCACTTTTTCCTGGGCTGGCACCTTTTCACCCTTAAAGACCCTGCGCTCTGTCTGGGAGACTATTGCATCCACCAGGGGTAACAGGTGATCCACATCGGCCTGCCACTTGTCGGCATCATCAGCCAGGAGACACTGCCCCTGCTGACGGGCGTTTGCTAGCGTGACAGTAGCTTCGATAAGTACCTTCCGGGATTTTCGGGTCAACTGCAGCAGTTTTTTATAATGCTGATGCCGCTCTTCTTTGCCAGCGTAGATGCATTTTCTGGCCGCATCTTTTACGGCTCGGTTGTGATGGGTATATTCATAAAGCGGTGTCGCTGTCAGTGTTTGTCCCCGTTCCAGCAGCCGACAAATTTCTTTAACGGAACTGGCTAAAAGATCACTGTCGCAAGGAGGTTTGATATCCGATTCGGTGACTGTGCTGTCAATAGCCACAGTGCGCCCTTTTTCAATACCCTGATCTTTAGCGGTCATTAGCTGACAGTTATTAATCCGTTCCCATGTAGATGCAGTAAGAAGGCTGATGAGCCCATGCAAACTGGAGCGACTGGGGCGCTGGTTTGGTTCGAGGCGACAAAAGTCTCGAAAGAGCATGGAGTCCATCAAAACAAACGACAAGTAGTCATAATCACAATTCAAATACTGTTTCAGGAGTGCCGCACGAAGAACGGATTCTGCTGATAGTCCGTTCCGCCCAGTGTTCTGTTTATCACCAGAACTTAAGTCCTCATAAATCCAGTCATTGAACTGTGGATGGGCGTCAAGCCATTGCGAGATACCGGAAAGCTGGGAGCAGATTTCATGAGGTACGTAATGGAGTTCCATACTACACTGCGGGTTGCGTTTTTTGCGCATTTGGAGTCCTCTGTTTTTGGCAATCCCTTATGTTTCTTGCTCTTGGGAAGTTTAGTCGCCAGATAGCAGTAGGGCTCCACTTAATTTTTCAGGATAAAATCTACAGTTTTCAATTGGTTGTGTTTTTGGACGAGAACTACCTAACAGCTTTGCTTCCTCAGGACAAGTGATTTTAGACGGGCTGGTTCTTAACAACCTGCCTCCGTATAAACGACAGGTAGGCTTACAGTTTCAAGATCATTTATTGTTTCCCAATATGACAGTTGGTGAGAATCTGGCCTTTGCGTTACCTGTGAGCTACAAGAAATCTGAGCGCCGGGAAAGGGTAGAGCAAGCGTTGTCGGACTGCAAGCTGTCAGGCTTTTTCGAGCAGGATCCATCCATGTTGTCTGGTGGACAAAAGGCAAGAATCAGCCTGATGCGAACCTTGTTGTCGGAACCAAAAGCCCTGCTGCTGGATGAGCCTTTTTCCCGGTTGGATACAACACTTAGAAGCAGCTTTCGGCGTTTTGTCCTTCAACAGGTACAGAGCCGAAGGATTCCTGCTCTTATGGTAACCCATGATGAGCAGGATATTCCGGATAAAGGCTTATTGCTGAAGCTCTGATGATTGATTTTGACGCAGGTAAAAATATATCGGTATTGACAAAGAAAGCAGAGGTATCAGAACCCCGGGGAAGCTCAGGGTAAGGTGATCGGAGAATCAGAGCCTTACCCTTATCTACATGCTAGCCAAGACAGTGATTTGACTGTGGCAGGGAGTTATTTTCAGGGCTTTCAGATTGGTGACAATAAAAATTGATAGAAGTCAGGCACAGGGTATTTTCAGCCGTGTTGGGCGTTATCAGTTTTTTCTCTCAGCCAAAGTCCATGGTTTCCATTGGTCCTTGAATATAATACCCCTGCGCGTAATCAACGCCCATTCTCCACAGGTGAGCCAGTGTCCGGGTACTTTCTACCTTGGGAATAATACTGCGAATATTGTGTTCTTTGAGGATATCCAGCATTTTGATGATTTCTTCCTCGTCCTTTCCATCAAGAGAATTATCCAGCTTGCTGGTGAAGCTACCATCAAGTCGGACAAACTGAATATCAAGATGTTTCAGTATCTTCATGGAACGTGAGTCACCCTGAAATTGGGTAATGGCAAGCTGGCAGCCAATATTGTGGATAGCTTCAGCAAACTCCACAATTCGTTTCAGCTGTTGTAACACCATGGACTCAGTCAATTGCAGGACAATACAGTCAGGCGGTAGCTCTGTGACTTCCAACAGGTCGGAAAGATAGGTGGCTATCTCGGTTCCCTGGATGGACAGGTGACTCAGGTGAATCAGCAACCGAACGGTTTGTCCCTGTTTATGGAGCTGTGCCAATTGGTACACACATTGACGAAGAACCCAGCGATCAATATGCGGCATCAGGCTTGATGATTCTGCTGCGGCCATGAATGAGCTGGCATCAATCACCTCGCCCTGGTGAGAGTGGAGACGCAGGAATACTTCATACTGCTTCTCTTCGGAACCGGTAATGTTAATGACCGGCTGGAACAGCAGATGGAATGAATCCTCTGCGAGCGCCTGAAGGATCATGGCCTGGACATCGCCACCTCTGGCTTTCTCATCGAGTTCTACCGTTTTGGAATAGCGGCAGACACGAGCTGCATTTTTGATAGCTAGCTGGCATGCACTCTCAGCATTATTCAAGAGCAATGTGAAGTCTTGCTTATGCTCTTTAATCGCAAAACCGATGGTTACGGTTGCTGTGAGCGTTTCTTCTTCACTACCGAACAGGTGCTCATCAATGGCGCTTTGTAAGATTGTCAGGCGTTCATAGATGCTTTCCGGATCATCTTCTGTTGCAACCAGCAAAAAACTGTCATCGGTATAATGGCAGATAGGTGAGGCCGGGAAGTGTTCCTCAACCATCTGCATAATGGATTGCTGTATGGAGAGAATACCGTCAATACTGGCTTCTTGCCGTATATTCTGAAAGTCATCCAGCTGTATCCAGGCCAGTGTTGCCCCCGTTGCTTCCCTGACCACAGATGCCACTCTCTCGAACAGTTGTTCTTTCGTTTCTGAAAAGCTTTCCTGATTACCACCGACCCTACGTCGTGAGCCAGCTGCTATAATAAACGTCGATAGTCATGTGTTTTGGAGGTAAAACTGATGTGTAAAAACACCATTCAGTTCCAAAAAGGCCTTGGCATTATGCAATTTCTGGCTAATTACGGCAGTGAAGAGCAGTGTGAGAACGCGCTGTCCTCTTGGCGCTGGCCAGATGGCTTCCAATGCCCGAAGTGTGGCTCCCGCAGTTTCTGCAAGCTTCACCGGAAAGCTGAATTCCAGTGCAATTGCTGCCGTTGCCAAACCTCGCTTACCAGTAACACTATCTTTGACTCAACAAAGCTGCCTCTAGCTAGTTCTCGTCCAAAAACACAACCAATTGAAAACTGTAGATTTTATCCTGAAAAATTAAGTGGAGCCCTACTGCTATCTGGCGACTAAACTTCCCAAGAGCAAGAAACATAAGGGATTGCCAAAAACAGAGGACTCCAAATGCGCAAAAAACGCAACCCGTAGTGTAGTATGGAACTCCATTACGTACCTCATGAAATCTGCTCCCAGCTTTCCGGTATCTCGCAATGGCTTGACGCCCATCCACAGTTCAATGACTGGATTTATGAGGACTTAAGTTCTGGTGATAAACAGAACACTGGGCGGAACGGACTATCAGCAGAATCCGTTCTTCGTGCGGCACTCCTGAAACAGTATTTGAATTGTGATTATGACTACTTGTCGTTTGTTTTGATGGACTCCATGCTCTTTCGAGACTTTTGTCGCCTCGAACCAAACCAGCGCCCCAGTCGCTCCAGTTTGCATGGGCTCATCAGCCTTCTTACTGCATCTACATGGGAACGGATTAATAACTGTCAGCTAATGACCGCTAAAGATCAGGGTATTGAAAAAGGGCGCACTGTGGCTATTGACAGCACAGTCACCGAATCGGATATCAAACCTCCTTGCGACAGTGATCTTTTAGCCAGTTCCGTTAAAGAAATTTGTCGGCTGCTGGAACGGGGACAAACACTGACAGCGACACCGCTTTATGAATATACCCATCACAACCGAGCCGTAAAAGATGCGGCCAGAAAATGCATCTACGCTGGCAAAGAAGAGCGGCATCAGCATTATAAAAAACTGCTGCAGTTGACCCGAAAATCCCGGAAGGTACTTATCGAAGCTACTGTCACGCTAGCAAACGCCCGTCAGCAGGGGCAGTGTCTCCTGGCTGATGATGCCGACAAGTGGCAGGCCGATGTGGATCACCTGTTACCCCTGGTGGATGCAATAGTCTCCCAGACAGAGCGCAGGGTCTTTAAGGGTGAAAAGGTGCCAGCCCAGGAAAAAGTGGTTAGCCTGTATGAACCCCATACGGATATCATCGTAAAAGACAGGCGGCAAGTACAGTATGGCCATAAACTGAACCTGGTTCAGGGAAAAAGTCGATTGATCCTGGACCTGGTTATTGAGGAAGGTAACCCAGCGGATTCGGACCAATTCATTCCGATGATGGAAAGACAAAAAGAAATTTATGGTCGTGTACCTCGCCAGACAAGCGGTGACGGCGGATACGCGTGTCGCGCTAATTTGGAAAAAGCCAAGGCCATGGGAATCAGCGATGTAGCTTTTAATAAGAAGCGCGGACTTGAAGTCGAAGAGATGACTAAAAGTCAGTATGTGTATAAAACGCTCTTTCGCTTCCGGGCAGGTATTGAAGCGGGAATTTCGTGGCTAAAGAGATGTTTTGGGCTATCACGTTGCCACTGCAAGGGTTCTGAGCGTTTTGATTCTCATTGCTGGTTATCGGTGGTCTGTTACAACCTGGTGATTCTGGCCAGACACCCGGCACCATCCTGATAGCCACCTCCACGCTACATGAAAGTACCTTTCCAGCATGGTGGGAGGATGTTTTCTGCCTGCTTTTCGCGTTTTTCTCCAATATCCGTCCCAGATTAGAGAAAAAAAGGGAAGAGTTTTTGCGGCTCTCTGGAATTTCAGGAAATATCAAAACGCACGTACAATCTAATTATGATTGCCTGATGCGTTTTTGGACGAGAACTAGCTACCTGGTTTCTGGGTATCTATCTCGTCACCCAGAATAAAGCGGGGATTTCTTGCCTGACGCTTCATCGACAACTTGGCATTTCCTACAATGCCGCATTGCGCATGAAACACAAACTCATGCAGGTCATGATGGAAAGAGATAACAGCTGGCAGTTGAGTGGTTTTGTTCAGATTGATGACGCCTATTGGGGCGGAGAGCGCCACGGAGGCCGCCGGGGCAGAGGCTCAGAGAACAAAGCCCCCTTCGTGGCCGCAGTTCAGACAGATGCTGATAACCACCCTATCTACATGAAGTTCAATGCCGTTGATAACTTCCGGCGAAAAACCATTCAGGAGTGGGCAGAACATGCCCTGAAAAAGGGTGTCCGGGCCGTCAGCGATGGCTTGTCCTGTTTCCGGGGTATTGAAGATGCCGGATGCCAGCACACAGCCATCATTACCGGTGGTGGGCATGCATCCATGGAGAATGAGTTGTTCACCTGGGTAAATACCATGCTGGGAAACGTGAAAACAGCGATTACCGGTACTTACCATAAGCTCGACCCCAAGCATCTGGGCCGTTATCTATCAGAGTTCAACTATCGGTTTAACCGGCGTTTTGATATGCCTTCAATGATCTCAAGGCTAGGTCGGGCTGCAGTCAATACAGCACCGATGCCGGATCGACTTCTCAAACTGCCAGACGTCCAGTGGAAACCGGGTTAGCCATCAACCGATAATTGAAAGTCAGTTGACGTATTAATATCATTATTTCGAATGATGATGTGGGTCTTTGCTTGTTCGGAGCGGTTATGAAACCGAATTTAGTTGATAATCTGGAGAACAAGCCGTCATGATGCCTGCTCCACCGGTAATACTGGAGAGGTTCTATTATTTCTTTGTAACTATTCAGCACTGAGCAAAGGCATATTACAGTAATTCCGAACAGCTCTATGAAGTGATTGATATATGTCCATTCCCTGTTTTCTGGCAGACGACAAATAGCTGCGAATCCGTGCAAACATAGAACCACCGTCTGCACTCCTGAAGCAGCCTGAGATTTTCTGCTTTAACTTGGCCATTCGAACATCCCGTTCACTGCCATTGTTATCGAAGGGAATGGTAAAATCTGACATGAAGCGCAGTGTCTCAGCCTTGAACTCAGTGAGTCGTTTGAAGAGATTGTAAGCTTTAGTATTCTTGACTTTCTTGCGCTTAAGCTCCTCTCGTTGCTTCTCCATATAGACGACTTCTTTCATTAGAGCCCGCTGAAGCAACCGGTCATAAATCTTCTCGATTCGTTCACAGACAACACTTGGCATCTGTAGCATACCTATGGTCTTAAAGCCCTTGCAGTAATGCCAGGAAAGCCTCAGTAGCTTCATCAATCGCAACGCCAGTTGATTGCTGTCCCTATCAACAACACCCAAAAGCTCCCTCAGGTGATGGGCATTGCAAAGTACGTGAGTTGCCGCATATGCAAAATAGGATTTCCAATGATCATGAACCAGAACGCCTGCAAATGTTAGCAGTATGCCCATCGTGTCCATGGCCTCACGACCTCGCTTTTCAGACAAGTAGTAGAGCGTCCATTGTTCATCCCGCATAACGTGTAGCCAGTGCAAAGAGCCCTCGGCCCGCATACCCGTTTCATCGGCTCCGGCAACAGACGATTCCCGCAAGGCGTCACGAATAACCTCTTCAGTAGAAGCCAGATTTTCATAGGTTCTGGCCACAAAATTGGCGACAGTGCCTGCACTTACACTCATTTTATAGAGAGTATTAAAATACTCTGACACGCGCTTAAAAGGCAGGAAATGGTATTGGTTAAGATAGACGGCCATAGCCTGTGTGGCTGAGCCATATTGTGCGGCAGCGGTAACACCTTCCGGGAATTCAGCCTGATTCCGACAACCACAAGTGCAGATTTTTACTTCAGCTCTATGGGCCGTTACTTCAAATTCACCCGGTCTCCCTGGTTCAAACACCTGTCGTTCAATATATTTGACCGGCTCACTATCAAGAAGAGACGCCTGACATTTATTGCATTCTTTAACCGGAAGGTACTCAATATAGTCAGGGATATCGACCTGTTTAAGACAAGTGCCCTGATGCCCTTTCTTTCCACCGGCTTTATTACCAGAAGACTGTCTCAGACTTTTAGGATTGGGTTTTTCATCCGATGGATCGGTACCTTTATCTGCGGAAAGGTCGTCAGAATGATCTGGAGAATTACTGTTTTTACAAGGTTTTTGATAACCATCAGACGATGGCGGCTTGCTGCTGTTTTGACTGTTCTTGCCAACCTTTTCTTCCAATTCTCGACATCGCTCTTCCAGACAGGCAACTCTCATCCGCAGCTCTGCATTCTCTTTCAAGAGAATCTCAGCCGACATAGTTGCGGGTAGTTCTGGAATCATGCTGGCGAATATTGTGGAAAAATGGTGCTTAAGAGGATGGTATAAAAATCAGAAAATTCCAGATTTATGTGGGGGTGCTGAACAGTTACATTTCTTTACCGGGTTATAGACATAAAGAATGAAAAGCTGCACGTATATTCTTAAATTATCTTTCCCTGTGTCATGACGTACGATCAGTGGTAATCAGGAAAGCTTTTATAGTCCACTGGTTTATTGAGTATGGGAACCATAACCGGCAACAGCGTCAGCTGAATGCAAGATTCATGATCATATTGTGCTTCAGATAAACGAAGGCTGACCAGCTTACTGTGTCCGTCAGTATGAACCAGCTCACATTCAATCGGGTCAATAGGCTGGTTGGCCCGAAACTGTTTCAACATCTTTTTGATCTCTGCCTGGTGTTGTGCAGCGATCATATCGATTAATGGTATGCCTGCCAGATCATCAACATGATTATGGCCTGTGAGTTGAAGATAAGCCGTATTGGCATCTACATGCATGCCGTCGTGGATATAGGCGATGGCTTCAGAGGCATCGGCCAGCAGGAGTTGGCAGCGTTTGTTGGACTCGTTCAGCTCCTGACGGGTACGGCTAAGGTTTCTCCGGTCATCCAGGTTTGTGAGCTCACGGAGAACGGCATGCAGTATATGTGCCTCATCAGCTCCGGGTATAGCGTCTCTGGCGCCAGCAGATAGCCAGGTAGAAGTACGCTGAGGGTCGTATTCTGGCAGGATGACAATGACCGGAATATCCTTCTGGTGCTTGCCAATGATGGAGAGTACCTGCTGCGCATTAAGCCTGGATGTCTCTTCAGCGCTAAGCACGACATCCCATGGCTGTTTTAGCAGGGCTGCCTCCATGGTTTCGATGGAAAGAGATATGTTGCACCCGGGGAGCCACACCTGCATTGCGAAATAATTTCACCCAGCGTTCGACATCGTTCGGGGAGTCTTCCAGGGCCAGCAAGCGTATGGTTTTTCTGCGGTAATCCATTCGAGATTGATCATTTTTCTTGATGGAGAAAGCGGAAGGAGATAACTCTAGCATCAACAGAATGCCCCTGAAACGATATGAGCCGGTTTCAACATCATACGACAATGATAATTAAAAGGTACAGAGGGCCTGCACAGAATTGTGACAGGCACTGGGAACTTGATTTCAGGTATCAAGCAAATGGCAGTCGCTTATCCAAAAAGCTTGAATTGATACTGGCACCGGGTTGGGGTTGTATTAATGCAGCTCATGAGTTGACCTTTATAAAGGGTATCATTTTGAATCAACTCAAATTTGGCGCCCTCCTTGCCGGACAGACTTGGCATGATCAGCGAGGTCTCGTTGGGATCAGTTAACATAAGTGATCGTTGGAAGTGACTTGCTTCCTGAGTTTTGTGTATCACTGATGTGGCAACTGCCTCTACTGAAGTGGTGATGAAATTGACGCCAAAAGTCACTTCATTCTGAGCTGAAATGCCTAGCCAGCGCACATTGTAAAGGGCCCATGGGGATGTTTCATTTTGGCGGATTCCAATGAGTTCACCCGCATGAAAAGGCTGGGGTAATTTACTGGTGACTTTGAGGCAGAACCCGGTATGGCTGATATTGATGATCTCGGCTGGCAGTGCACAGAGGCGTTTATTATCCAGAAACGCTTCAGTATTAAACTTAATGATCTCACCAGCAGAAGGGTTGCTTTGAGTATCTTCATCTTTGATCGCAGCATCATGAGCCTGTGACCACACATCATCGGACCGCTCTGAGAAATTACTTTTGCCAGCCGCTTTAGAGTGAATGGCTGTAATGTCCTCAAAGCTCCGCTGACCTGAGAGATGATAATGAAGCCCGGTAAATCCAAGGCAGGTTTCACATTGGTCTGAAGAGGCCCGGCGTGGACTGGATCGCTTTTGGATCAGTCCCCAGCTTGATATGAGATGTTCGGTCAATTCGGCTGGCAACGCATTTGCGGCTTTGGGGTCTTTTTTTATTTTTTCCAGCTGTGTGGTAAGTGCTCTGATATTCAGGCTTATCATGCCCGAATGTGCCTTATCAGGCTCCGGTAATGCATACTCAAGACCATCGTCACGGTTGAGGTTTGCTGAAAAATAGGTTTTCAGGCCAGACTCGGGCTGGATTTTGCAGTGGTCGATCCATACGCTTAAAATTTGCCAGACCTGCTGGATTTCACTGGATGATAATTTATTGGTATCACTGCGTGACAGCAGGAGGGCTCATTTATAGAGGTTTTCCACAGATATGGGTCTGGTTTGGCTGTCATAAGGATCTTCCTGTTGGAAGTTCAGATGATTATGTCTTCTGGCAAGCTGATATAATGTATGCAGTTCAAGTCAGAGGGAGTGCTTTGAGCCATTGTTCCAGCTTGTTGCTGTTTGACTCTGCCCCATCAGGGCAAAATGAAAGCGAGCTGAGGCTTCGGCTGGGGAGTTCCAGTTGAAGAGTGTTTGAAGATTCCATTATTTAATCCTGATATCAGGGCACTGACATCCTGTCAGTAACGGTCCTTTATTAATCTTTTTATTCAAAAATGTCGCATTTCAAGATGATAACGTCGTTTATCCGTGAAATTTTTGTCTATTTTTTCCAATAGTGGGTCCTATCCATAATAAGTATGCTGATACTAATATACCAGTCTGGCCGTGCGTTTCAGCAAGCTTTCTCTCTTTTATCTAACGGTGCGATTAATGCCTGACTTTAGTGAAAAGTGTCAGGATATCCATGTTTTGCCCGGTTTGCCGGGAATTTCCCGAACCAGTCTGGGTACCAGGTAGCCCGGACAGTGAGCCATTACCTCTTTCAGAAGGCGGGTAGCTTTAACTTCCGGTATATCAAAATGCGCTGCGCCATGTACCGGGTCCAACAGGTGCAGGTAGTAAGGGAGAACCCCGGCCTTAAACAACGCTTCACCAAGCTCAATAAGAGCGGAAGCACTATCGTTAACGCCCTTAAGCAACACGGCCTGGTTCAATAGTGTCACGCCAGCCTGTTTGAGCCGGAACATGGCTTGACCAACACGGTCATCAATCTCGTTGGCATGGTTGGCATGAATCACCATCACCGGCTGCAGGCGCTGTCGGGCAAACCAGTTGATCAGTTCATCGGTTACCCGGTCAGGAATCACCACGGGCAAACGGGTATGGATGCGCAGTGTGGCAACATGATCAATGGCATTCAGCTCGGTAGCAATGTTCGCCAACCGACGGTCACTGTTGGCCAATGGGTCTCCACCACTGAGAATCACCTCCTTTATGCTGGTATCAGCGCGAATGTACTCTATAGCATTGCGCCAGCTGTCCCGGTCCAGCCGATTATCCTGATACGGAAAATGGCGGCGAAAGCAGAAGCGGCAGTTAACCGCACAGGCCCCGCTGACGATCAGCAACAGCCTGCCATGGTATTTATGGATGACACCATCAGTAGGGTTCTGTAACTGCTCAGCCAGTGGATCCAGGCCATAACCCTCAATGTGTTGGCACTCTTCGCCCACAGGCAGTACCTGTCTCAACAAAGGATCGTCGGGATTCCCCAGCTCCATTCGGTGGATATAGGCACGGGGTACTCTCAGTGGAAATTCCCGGGAAGCTTTTAATGCCGGTGATAATAGCTCCGGGCTCAGTTGCAGCATGGCCAGCAACTGCTCCGGGGAGGTGATGGCTCCTGCCAGTTGCTCCTGCCAGCAGCCGAAATTAGTGATTGTCTGCGTACTTATCTGCGTTCTCGACTGCACTCTTGACTGCACTCTTGACTGCACTCTTGACTGCACAAAGCCCTCCGAACGGGTTATCATAAGGGTTTTTGATCTCCTGGTAAGGTCCAATGGCTAGTTATAGTACCAATGAGTTTCGTTCAGGTCTTAAAGTAATGCTCGAGGGCGATCCCTGCTCGATCATTGAGAACGAATTTGTAAAACCCGGAAAAGGTCAGGCATTCAACCGGGTTAAATTCCGTAACCTGATATCCGGTCGCGTCTGGGAACGTACTTTCAAATCCGGTGAAAGCCTGGAAGCGGCAGACGTTATGGATCTGGATATGGAGTACCTCTACACCGACGGTGAATTCTGGCACTTCATGATGACTGATGGTTCCTACGAACAGCATGCAGCCAGCCGTGAAGCCGTGGGTGATACCATCGATTGGCTCAAAGAGCAGGGAGTATACTCGGTTACTCTTTATAATGGTTCCCCTCTTTCGGTTTCTGCACCTAACTTTGTGGAACTGCAGGTGGTGGAGACTGATCCTGGTCTGAAGGGTGATACTGCCCAGGGTGGCTCCAAGCCCGCCAAGCTCAGCACCGGTGCAACCGTTAAAGTACCTTTATTCATTGTTGAGGGTGAAGTCCTCAAAATTGATACTCGTACCGGCGAATATGTTGGCCGTGTGAAGTAAGCTTTAGTGACTAATGAACTCTGGCGCCCATCGGCTTCCATGCTGGCACTCAGGGAGCGAGCTCAACTACTGCGTAAGGCTCGAGCTTATCTTGATGCCCGGGGAGTAATGGAGGTGGAAACCCCAATGCTGTCCAGTAGCGCCACGGTTGATGTGTATATAGACAGCTTTGTAACCGAGTTCAGCCCCATTGGCCATGGCAAGTCACAGCTCTGTTATTTGCACACCTCCCCGGAATTCCCGATGAAGCGTTTGTTATCAGCAGGCAGTGGGGATATTTATTCGTTGGGACGGGTTTTCAGAAACGGTGAGGCAGGGGGGCGGCATAACCCGGAATTCACCATGCTGGAATGGTATCGCATAGGCATGAATGACCAGCGATTGATGGACGATATCGCCGACTTGTTAAGCAGTGTTTGTAATTTTAAAGAGATCAGGCGCTGCAGCTATGGGGAGTTGTTTGAGGAATACCTCGGAGTCAATCCATATATCGCGACTGATGAAAC